>CAZGQZ010000034.1:0-17114 GCA_964527985.1 uncultured Rikenellaceae bacterium
CAACAATGTACGATGTTGTTTCATCGTCGGCATGCTCTCGGAGTAGGTAGGGTTTCTTGGGGTCAAATCGTTTCCCTTTATTTTCAGCATCTTTTTCGCTTTTTTGCCGCTTTCGAAGTGCCGATTTGGAGATTTGGAGCTCCCAATAGCGTATCCACTTATTCTTGGTATTTTTTCGTAGAATTTTTTTGAGGTTTTAGAGAGATATTAACCCTGAACCTACCTTGCTGTATAGCTCACCTTTTGAGATAACCTCGTATGCTGGAAGTAGTTTTTTAAAGATTCGCGACGAAGGTTGTAAGCCAATTTCGGCGAGTTTAACCTCAACCATTTGCTTTCCCTTTTCGAGCCGGTTTTTGGTTTCCGCTTTAAAAGCAGCTTTTATTGCCGATTGTGCTTTGGCTGTAACAGCCGATTTTAGTAAATCCCATGAGGGTTTTTGTGTGCTTGCGGTAATAATCTCGACCTGATCGCCACTGTTTAGCTTATGGCTGAGCGGTACAAGCTTGTGGTTTACCTTTGCGCCTATGGCCTTATTGCCAATTTCGGTGTGTATTTCGTAAGCTAAATCGAGTGCAGTTGCACCTTTAGGAAGCGTTTTTGTATCGCCTTTTGGCGTAAATACAACAATTTCAGAGGAGAAAAGATTAAGCTTAAACTCGTCCAAAAAATCTAGTGCATCGGTTTGTGGATTTTCCAAAAGTTCCCTAACCTGCTTAATCCATTTCTCGAACTCAGACTCTTGAATGCTAGCATCAATGTCTTTGTACTTCCAATGCGAGGCAAAGCCGCGCTCGGCAATTTCGTTCATGCGTTGCGAGCGGATTTGCACCTCTACCCATTGTCCGTGTGGCCCCATTACGGTACAGTGCAAAGCTTCGTAGCCGTTGGCCTTGGGTGTGCTAACCCAATCGCGTATGCGATCGGGCTTGGGTTTATATATGTCGGTTATTAGCGAGTATATATGCCAACACTGAGTTTTTTCGGGTATGTGAGGGTAGGGGTTAAAGATTATTCGAATGGCTAGCAGATCGTAAATATCCTCAAAGGCCACATTCTTTGTTTGAATCTTTTTCCAGATTGAATAGATTGATTTTGGGCGGCCGCTAATATCAAAGTCAATGTTATTTTCTTCAAGCTTTTGGATAATTGGTAACGAGAATGAGTTAATCAGCTGCATTCTCCTTTTTTCGGTTCCCTCAATTTTTGTTTTAATATCCTCGTAAATTTTAGGATATCGGTACTTTAGGCTTAAATCTTCGAGTTCGGTTTTAATGGTGTAAAGCCCAAGCCTGTGTGCAAGAGGAGCGTAGAGGTAGATTGTTTCTCCAGCAATTTTCATCTGTTTAGCCGCAGGCAGCGAATCAAGCGTCCGCATGTTGTGTAACCTATCGGCAAGCTTAATGAGGATAACGCGTATGTCGTCGGTTAGCGTTAGCAGTATTTTGCGGAAGTTCTCGGCTTGTAATGATGAGTTTGCATCGAAAACCTCAGCAATTTTGGTAAGACCATCAATAATAGAAGCAATCTTCTTGTTAAAAATTCGTTCAATATCGTCTATGGTGTAATCTGTATCTTCAACAACATCGTGCATTAGCGCACAGGCAATAGCTTTTGGGCCTAGTCCAATTTCGGTTGATACAATTTTAGCAACAGCAATGGGATGCAGAATATATGGCTCACCCGATTTGCGCTTAACCCCCTTGTGTGCTTCGTTAGCAAGGTTAAATGCTTTAAGCACAAGTTTTTTGTCGTCGTCGCTTTGGCAACGAGGACAGTTCTTTAGCAAATCGTCGAATTGTTCCTGAATAAGGTTCTGAAAATCGTCATTATTCGATCCCATATAAAAGCCAGTTGTAAATTTATTATGTTACTATTGTTTTGGACCGTAGATAACGGTTACCGTTCCGGTTTTTGAGCTAATTTTTTTCGACTCAGAAATAACCTCAAGTCTATATATGTATGTTCCTTCGGGTGCCAGCTGCCCATTGGGTAGTCTGCCATTCCATCCTTCGCTATTTCCCTCAAAAACAACGCTACCGCCTCTACTGTATATTATAAGCTTGTACGTTGATTTAAAGCTTATGGTTGGAGCAAAAATATTGCGAGGTTTGCCCTCTCTCATAATGGTGCTTAGGGGGTCGATGGCGTTGGGCATGGTAACATCGGGATTAACCTGCGAACAAACAGTACGCGAACGACTTACTCTAGGGGTTTGTCCTCCTCCAATAATTTCATGCGCTTCAACGTAGTAGCAAAAATAGGGTTGATAGCTTTGCCCTTCGAATATCGATAAATCATCAATGTATTCAGTTTCTATTGGGTTATCAACTTGATAGATTAGTTCTGGTGGATTTGCTTCCTCCTGATACGATATACGATAAAGGTAGTATCTAATTGTGTTTCCTTGACTTGAGTATAATTTATCCCACGTAATTTTGGGCTTATTT
The DNA here is from genome assembly GCA_964527985.1 of uncultured Rikenellaceae bacterium. Lineage (GTDB taxonomy): Bacteria > Bacteroidota > Bacteroidia > Bacteroidales > Tenuifilaceae > Perlabentimonas. The sequence continues at coordinate 2,451 of CAZGQZ010000034.1, forward strand.
CCTGATGTGTATGCTCTAATTATAATTGTGTTCAGCAGGTTTGATACCTTTTTAAGCCTGTTACATCCATTGTATGCATTTATCTTGTAGTAAAAAGGGCGGGAGCGAGCTGCCCACGAATCGGAAGTATCGGCGTAGAAAATTGTATTTGGATCGGAAAATTCGTAAAGGTTTTTTGCGGTAAATATTGCTGATATTGAATCGGAACTATCCCAACGAACTACTCTGAAATTTCGGAATTCGGTATTTGGGTCGATGGTGAAATGGATCTCATTTTGATTGTCTTTAGCAATTATCGAATCAACATACATGTACTGGGGTGCAAGGGCAATTTTGGTGTTAATATGTGTTAGATTCGATTTTGTGTAAAGCTCTTCGTCCCGTTTTTTTGCTTCAACGTAAATGTAGTAATCACGATTAGGCAATACTTCGTAGTAAGCTATGCTTTGCGTACCGGGAACAGTTGTTGCAACTGTAAAGTTATCCCAGTTGCTATTTTCTCCAATATAAATATTGTAGTAATCAATTCGGTTTCCCCAGCCGAGGTAGTGGTTCCATGAAATATCAATTTTATTGCCGCATGAGTCGTATTGCGCAGTTACGTTTATTGATCCATGTGGTGGGGTTAGCGGACTTGGTTCATCGGGACCTTGGCTGGCTATAACGTATCGAATACTCTCGGCTAACCCGTTGTTTATAAGGTCGGTATAGGTGAAAACATTTGCTTCAACTGTATCAATGGGAACCCATCCGCCACCCTCGAAGGGTTCATAAATAATGTAACCAATTGGGTCGGGATTGAGAGGATTGTAGCTAGGCGGAGTCCAGTTAAGAGTGGCATTGCCTGTACCCGGATTAAGCGTAAGGTAGGTAAATGTTGGTTGTAGGGGTTTTGGCTCAGGATCGTCTTGCGCAAAACAACCCATTGCGTAAACAAGTAAAGCTATAGTTAAAATTCTTTTTATATACATGTTAAAACTAATTTGGTATGTTATAGCCTTAATATTTTGTAGTAAATATAGTTAACTTGGGTATATTTTGCTGCAATTGAGCATAAAATTAAAGGGCAAATGCATGGGGCTAAAACGGATTTTCGGGACCAACTACGCATTCAACCATAGTTTCTTGGTTAAACCATTTATTGGCAAGTTCCATAATCCTTTCAGGGTTTATGTGCTTAATTGAGTTCATTAACCTGTCGTGAAACGAGTAATCGAGGTTGTTGTAGTTAAGTAAACCAATAATGCTGTCGGCAGTTGCAAAGGGTCCATTAAAGCTGCGAAGTACTTCGCCGGTTAAATGGCTGCGAATTTTATTAAGCTCAGCTAACGGTACAGGTTCCTTTTTTAGCCTATCAATCTCTTTCCAAATTTCGTGTAAGGCATTTTTTGTAAAGTTAGCACCTACTTCGGTTGATATGGCAAGCAGCGTGCTATCGCGGAGCGATACCATGTACGACCCAATACCGTATGTGTAGCCTTTATCCTCGCGGATGTTTTTCATAAGCCTTGAGCCAAAGTAGCCGCCCAGTAAAGTATTTGCAACTGAAAGATCTGTAAAATCAGGATGGGTACGATGACACACCTCGCAGCCTATTCGTATTGCCGATTGCACAGCGTTATCCTTTTTTACGAATTGTTTACCCAAATTCGGGTTGCTATCCTCTATTGCGTTTGACCCTAGCTTACCATTACCCCATTTTGCCGTACCAAGGTATTTAACAGCTTCGTTAATGTGCGTATCGGAAATTTTACCTGACAGAATGATGATGGCTCCCTCGGAACCAAAGTTGCTAGAATGAAAACCTGCTAAATTCTCTCTGCTAATTTTATCGTAGTCTGTAGGCATGGCAAACATTCCGTAAGGATGGTTCTCGCCATAGATATTTTTGAATAGCTCCATTCGGGCAATGGTCGATGTTTTATCGAGTTGTACTGTAAGGTTTTGCTTTCCGCGGCTAGCCCAAACACGAACCTCATCGGTTGGATAGGTTGGTTCTTTAATAATATGCTCTAGCCTATCAAGGGTTTGACTAAGGTGTTTGGTTAGGGTGTATGCAGTAACCCGTGCAAAATCTTTGTCGGCATTAACATTGATAAATGATCCCCAAAAATCGAAGTATTCTGAAATTTGCTGCGATGTATACTTTTTGGTTCCCTCGGGCATTAACGAAGTAGAAGCAACGGCTTCAAGTTTCTGGGTTTGATACCTCGATCCGGCATTAAAAAGTATATCAATACGGCAAACATCAACGTCGCCCTCATTAATTACCAAAAGTTTTGATCCGTTGTTTAGGTTGATAAATGCAGGTTGAGGAATACTAATGTGTTCGGCTATTTTAATGGGTGGTTGCTGTGCTCTGTTAAGCATACTATTTGGGTTTATCTAGTTATTTTATTTTTCAGACTTGTAGTAAAGGGTTGAGCAGTTATTACGAGTAAAAATTGCTTTGGCAACTTTTTCAATATCGGCAATGGCTACTTGCCTGTAGGTGCTAACAACGCTATTGAGCATATGTGCATCGCCAAGAAGCTCATATTGGCAAAGGTTTAGCGCAATTTCGTTGGCGCTGGTTAAGCCAAAGGTAAAACTCGACTCGAACTTGTTCTTAACTTTTTCGAGTTCATATTCTGTTATCGAATTAGTCTTAATTATTTCAAGCTCTTGATCAATTGCCGCCTCAGCCTTTTCGAATGAGTAATCATCATTTAGCCTACCATTAATTATGAATAACCCTTCGTCGTTATCGCCAGTAATAAATGCATCAATATTGCTAAAAATATTTTTTTGCTTAACCAGGTTTTGGAATAGCCTCGACGACTTTCCATTTGAAAGAATATCGGAGAGTAAATCGGTTGCAGCAAAATCGCTATGATTTTTGCTACACATGTGGTAGGCTTTGTAAATTGAGTTGTAGGGAACATTTCGCGTTAGTTCCAGCGATCGGAACTCATTCTGCTTCGGCTCTTTTTCAATTGATTTTAACCCAATTTCTCGCGATGGAATAGGACCAAACCATTTGTTTGCCATTGTTATCACTTCGTTTGCCGAAATATCTCCCGCCACACAAAGTATGGCATTGTTTGGAGCGTAATGGCTATAGAAGAAATTTTTAACTTCGGTTAGCGTAGCGCTGGCAATATGTTCAGGTGTTTTTCCAATAGTGGGCCACTGGTAAGGGTGCACTTTGTATGCAAGCGGACGAAGATGAAGCCAAACATCGCCATAGGGCTGGTTGAGGTAACGCTGGTTAAACTCCTCAATAACCACATTTTTTTGAACATCTAAACTCTTTTGCGAGAATGCAAGGTTGAGCATTCTGTCGCTTTCGAGCCAAAAGGCAGTTTCAATATTCTCTTTTGGAAGAGTTAGATAGTAGTTTGTGATGTCGTTGCTTGTAAAGGCATTATTCTCGCCGCCAGCCTGCTCAACGGGTTCATCGTAGTTTGGTACATTAACGGAACCGCCAAACATTAGGTGTTCAAAAAGATGCGCAAAGCCTGTTCGGTTTGGGTCTTCGTGTTTTGCACCAACGTTGTATAGTATGTTGAAGGCAACTATTGGCATCGACTTATCGGTATGAACAATAACCTTTAACCCGTTATCGAGGGTAAATCTTTCGAAGCTTATCATTAACAGTTTGTTTTATTAGGTTATGCAAAGATAGAACAATAAGAAGCAAAGGCAATGTGGCGCCAACTTTATGTTTGTTTTGTGGCGTTTTATAGCACACAAAAATTGAAAGGGTTAGCTAATTTGGCCAAAGCTATTACGATCAATAGCCATTTGCTCAATTTGCTTTTTTAAAAGCTGGTTCTTGGGTTCGGTTAGCGATTCGTCCTCATCGATAATTTCGGTAGCAATATGCCTTGCAAACTGCAGTATTTGGCCATCTTGGCCAAGGTTTGCAATTTTAAAGTCGAAGGGGAGGCCGCTTTGCTGAGTGCCCTCAATATCGCCAGGACCTCGAATTTGCATGTCAACTTCGGCAATTTCAAAGCCATCGTTGGTGGCAACCATGGTTTGCAGTCGCTTTTTCGATTCGTTAGTTAGCTTTACCCCCGACATTAGCACGCAGTAGCTCTCGTCGGCACCGCGTCCAACTCTGCCTCGCAGCTGGTGAAGCTGAGATAGGCCAAAACGCTCGGCGCTTTCAATTACCATTACCGTTGCATTTGGCACGTTAACGCCCACCTCAATAACCGTTGTGGCAACCATAATGTGCGCTTTGGCGCTGGCAAATAGCTGCATCGACTCGTCTTTCTCCTGCGGTTTCATTTGGCCGTGTACCACAACTGTTACGTATTGGGGTGGGGGAAAGGCGCGAACAATACTCTCATATCCATCTTGAAGGTCCTTGTAGTCCATTTTTTCCGACTCTTTAATTAGTGGATATACAACGTAAATTTGTCGACCTTGCTTAATTTGTTCGCGTATTAAACCGAATACTAAGTTGCGCTTATTGTCTGTATAGTGAATAGTTTTAACAGGTTTGCGACCTGGTGGCATTTCGTCGATAACGCTTACCTCTAAATCGCCATAAACGGTCATGGCTAGGGTGCGAGGAATTGGTGTTGCTGTCATAACCAATACATGCGGTGGCGACGGGTTTTTATCCCAAAGTCGAGCCCGTTGGGCAACCCCAAATCGCTGTTGCTCGTCGATAACTACAAGCCCAAGGTTTTGGAACTGAACCACATCTTCAATAAGGGCATGTGTGCCAATAAGAATTGAGAGCTTTCCCGTTGATAACGCCGAGTGCAGCTCTGCTCGTTGGCTCCGCTTAGTGCTTCCGGTTAGCAAACCTACTTCAACGTCCATTCCGTTTAGCAAATCGGAAATAGTTTCGAAGTGTTGGTTTGCCAAAATTTCGGTTGGTGCCATTATGCATGCTTGGTAGCCGTTGTCAACAGCAATTAGCATCGACATGAGCGCAACCAAGGTTTTTCCGCTACCCACATCACCCTGAAGCAGCCTATTCATCTGCCTACCTGACCCCATGTCCTTTCTTATCTCTTTAATAACCCTTTTTTGCGCCATGGTAAGGCTAAAAGGTAACTTGTTGTGGTAAAAATGATTAAAACTATTGCCGATTACTGAAAACTCGTGACCTTTAACTTTTTGGTAACGACTGCTTTTTTGGTAAAGTAGGTTAAGCTGAACAAAGAATAGCTCCTCGAATTTTAACCGCGCTTGAGCCTTTTTTAGCATTGTTGCCGAAGTGGGAAAATGAATGTTTGTTAACGCTTCAACCAGCGATATTAGCTTTACTCGCTCAATTAAGTAATACGGCATTGTTTCGTGAACTATGGTCGACACGAGACCCTTAATGCTCTGTTGGAGTTTGAGGATAGTTCGTGATGTAATGTAGCTGCTTTTAAGCTTTTCGGTTGTACTGTAGGCTGCTTGTAATGCTGCATTAAGGTTTTGTTGGTTTGGGTTGTACTCCTCAACTTCGGGGTGAGCAATATTGTAGCGACCATTGAATAGCGTAGGCTTACCAAACACCAAATACTTTACGTTGGGTTTGAGGCTTTTTGCAATCCATTTTACACCTTTAAACCATACTAAGTCAAGGGTTCCGGTATCATCGCTAAAAATAGCGGTAAGCCTTTTTTTACGACCAACGCCAATTTCCTGGAAGCGGACAATTTGCCCAATAATTTGGATGTAAGGAAGGTCGTTTGATATTTCGTTTATGCGATAAAACTTTGAACGATCAACATATTTGTATGGGAAGAAGTAGAGCAAATCGCCTATAGTATTAATGCTGAGCTCTTTTTTTAGCAGTTCGGCACGTTTAGGTCCTACGCCCGAAAGGTACATTATGTCTGTTTGTAGATTTACTCCCATGAAGCAAAAATAGGAAATGATTTGGAGAAAGCATCTGCATGGTATAGCTACAATTATGTATAACCAGAAAATTTAAACCTTATTGTGGTTGCTTTGTTAGCCAATTAGTTTTGTTTAGCTTATGTGCATAATTAGATTTGTTAAGATTAACTATATTTTCATCAAATACTTTAATTTTTGCACAATAAATTACAGGCTCAAACGCTATTTTTGTAGCCTAAAAAATTATACTATTGTGATTGACGTACCCCATTCAGTTAAGTTAGCGCAAGATTTTATGGTGTATAAGTTGTCCTCAAAATCAACAGCAGGGCACGGTATTCACTCTCCACTTGTTTATAGTTTTGCCCGCGAGGTTTTGCATAAACGGGAGCGCAATAAGTACATCGATGAAATAGAGTGGTATAGAGATTGGCAGCTACAATCGCCCCTAATTATTAAAAAGAGCCGTCATGGTGCGGGCAGTAAACTTCCTGGTGATGAAATGCCAATTGGTAGATTAATTCGAAGTTCATCCGTATCTCCAAAATTGGGTGGGTTTCTGTATCGGCTAGCCAAGTGGCTCAAAGCAAAAAATATTCTAGAACTTGGAACCTCAGTGGGTATTAGCACTATGTACCTTTCGGGTGCTCAGCCAAATGCAAGAATAGTTAGCCTCGAAGGCGATAGCCAGCGTGCTTTGCTTGCAAAGCATTCGTTCGATTACATGGGATGTAGCAATATTGAGGTAATTGAAGGCGATTTTGATATAACGCTTCCCTCGGGTTTGGATCGTCTTCCGAAGCTCGACATGGTTTTTTTTGATGGAAATCATAGCGCCGAACCTACGCTCCGATATTTTAAGCAGTGCTTAAGCCGTATTCATAATCAAACCGCTTTTGTGTTCGATGATATTCGCTGGAGCAACGAAATGTTTCGGGCTTGGCAGGTTATTGCTCAGCACAGTAAGGTTTCGGTTAGCATCGATTTGTTTAATATTGGAGTTGTACTATTCCGAAAAGATATTCCCAAACAACACTTTGTGATAAACTTTTAGTAGGTTTGCTTAGTCAAAAGCAAAAACATAACACTTTTTTACAATGAGCGAAAGAACTCTAATTGATATTACCAATATTAAAAAATACTATAAAGTTGGTACAGTAGTAGTTAAAGCCCTTGAGGGAGTTACTGTAAACATTAAGCAGAACGAGTACGTTGCCATAATGGGCCCATCGGGTTCGGGAAAATCAACCTTAATGAATATCTTGGGATGCCTAGATACACCTACCGATGGAACATACATACTTAACGGAACCGATGTAAGTAAGCTTGAGGATGACAGTTTAGCTGAAATTAGAAATAAAGAAATTGGTTTTGTTTTTCAAACCTTTAACCTTTTACCTCGCTATTCGGCTCTAGAGAATGTAACTCTCCCTCTTATTTACGCTGGTATTGGCAAGCACGATAGGGTTGCAATGGCCGAAAAGGCTCTCGAAAAGGTTACCCTAACGGATCGAATGCTTCACAAACCAAACGAGCTTTCAGGAGGCCAAAGGCAAAGGGTTGCGGTTGCACGTGCTTTGGTAAACGATCCTTCAATTATTTTGGCCGATGAGCCAACTGGCAACCTCGACTCCAAAACTTCAATCGATATAATGAACCTTTTTGAGGAGATATACCGCCAAGGAAACACCATTATTGTGGTAACCCACGAAGAAGAAATTGCCCGGCATGCACGCCGAATTATTAGGCTTAGAGACGGATTAATTGAGTCCGACGAGGTAAATCCAAACCCCATCATGAACCAGGAGGTTGTAATTAGCGAGGATTAATTAATCGTCTAATTCGATTTCGTAATTGTAATGCAGTAGTGTAATCCAAATGGGTTACATTATTTCTTTTTAAGTTATAAGTGATATTAGTTCTGGTTTGGTTTACTGAAAGCTACAGCTAGGGTTAAGCAATCAGCAAATTTTTCTTTACAGTTAGTAAAAACATATCTTTAGCTATGTTTTCTTTGCTTAGTTTTTTGTTTTAAACATTGAACATTTTTGGTGAAATTGACTTACTTAGTAAACTTGAATTATTAAAACATGAAAATATATACTAAAACCGGCGATAAGGGCAGTACCTCACTCATAGGTGGTGCCCGTGTTCCAAAATATCATCCACGAATTGAGGCTTATGGAACTGTTGATGAGCTAATGGCCTTTGTTAGCCTTTTAAAAGATCAGGATATTGGCGATTATTGGAAAGATTTTTTAGCTGTTGTGCTTGATAGGTTAATGACTAGCGCATCTATACTCGCAGCCGATTGTACCGATTGTAAAGTGAAAATTCCTCAAATTCCCGATACCGATATACAGCAGCTTGAGCAGCAGATTGACTACATTGATTCGCAAGTTGAACCTCTTACCTCTTTCGTGCTCCCTGGTGGCCATCAGGCCATTTCGCTTTGCCATGTGGCACGTACAATTTGTCGACGAGCTGAGCGGCTTTCCATTCAAGTTGCTGAGCAAAGCCAAATCCCCGAAAATTTAATAAAATACCTTAATCGCTTAAGCGATTTTTTCTTTATGCTTTCACGAATGTTAGCAAAAGATTTAAATGTTAAACAAATTCCTTGGCAACCTAGGGTATAATTTAGTTTTTTTTATATATTTGCATTAACAGGATATTATCTAACTATTTGTTAATCAGATAATTAATATATATTTAGCCTATGTATTGGACACTTGAACTAGCATCGAAGCTTGAGGATGCACCCTGGCCAGCAACAAAAGAGGAGCTAATTGACTATGCAATTCGCTCGGGTGCCCCCCTTGAGGTTATCGAAAATCTTCAGGAATTAGAGGATGAGGGCGAAGTTTATGAGAGCATTGAGGATATTTGGCCCGATTATCCAACAAAGGAAGATTTCTTTTTTAATGAGGATGAGTATTAGCAACCTTAATTAAAAAAAAATATTGGCCCTGCTAGAGTTTCTCAGCGGGGCTCTTTTTTTGGTTGCGGTATTTGTTCGCTTTCTCTTCTATAGGTTTGTAAAAATTGAGGTCAAGCCCCTTGGGTATAATCTCATTTTCGCTTTTTGGGCGTTTATCGTCGTGCCAAGCAAAGCCCTTAAGCGTAACCTCTTTAATATCTATGTCTTTTATGGGAAATAGGGTTGCCTTTGGGGTCTCGCGAAACATTATGCTCGATACTGTATTGTCTTTAATATTAATAGTTAGATTACTGCTTTCGGCCTTATTTACGGCGCTTAATTTTCCCTTTTCTCGAACAAAGTACACGGTTTGTCCGTTGCCCTTAACATCGAGCTTATTTAGCTTTCCTCTGGTAAAAATACCTACCATTTCTTTTCCTCTAATCTGGTTAAAGTGAATGGAGTCTTCTTGGGAGCATATAAATGCTGAGCCATTAAAATACATTCGGCTTATGGTTTCATTCTTAAAGAGAATATCGAGATTATCCGATGAGAGCTGATTTTCTTTGTTCCAAATGATGGGTTCAACGTACATCGATAACAGCGAATCGGTGCTGTGGTATACCATTGAGTCGCATTTTCCCTGTAGATCGTTACGGTAAAACTTAACGTCGCCTATACCTTTCATAAGGTGATACAAGGTTGAGTCGGTTTTAACCGAATCTCTAATGGCAATGCCCATAAGCCTGTCGGCTCTGAGGTATAGCGTATCGCCTTCGTCGGAAATTGATACGGCAAGGGGTGATTTAGTTGCCTCGCCAAATTCAGTGTGCTCAAAGTAGCGGATATAGTTGGCGTAAAGCGTTAGCTTTTGGACTGTATCAATAATACAGCCGTTGTTTTCTACTTCAGCAAATCCGTTAGGCCTGTTATAGAATATTTTTTCTCCAAATACCCTTTGCTCGTTGTTATCGATGTAAGCGTTTTGCCTAAGCTCAGCAATGCTTTCTTTTCGGTTGTACCATCCCTTTTCACAGTAAATATAGTTTTCATCGTTATAAACTCGGGTTGGGCCAAAAAACCAAATTTTTTCCGATCGTGTTCCGTATTGTAGCGAGTCGGTATTCAAAATCATGTCGTTATCGCTGTAGGCAACATCTTCGGCAAAAGCAAAAAGTTTCTGCTTTGAGAAGTAAATCCCTCTTTTGCTTGAAAACCTTGCGCTATCGGTAGTTATTATTCCTCCGTCGAAATAGTTAGCTATTTGCTGGTTCGTATCAAAATCGATGTAGCGAGTAATCAACGTGGCATCCTCATCAACAAGGCGAACAATTTTTCCCCTAATCCGTCCCTTTTTTGTTTCGCTATTGTAATGAAGCGTATCGCCGTATAAAGTAGAAGTTTCCTGAAAAACCACAACCTTTCCAAAAGCATCGAAGCGGTTAAGGGAAGTGTAATCGTATGCGCTATCGCAGTGCATAATTACATCTTCGTGCCTAATTACCACATTACCAATTAGCCGCCTAATATCCAATCCGTCGCGCTTTAAGTTGCGCATCTTATCGGCCTTTTCAATTACAATTTGCTTTCGCTGCTGTGCAAATGATTGATAAGCACCACTTGCAAAACAAAGTGCAAATAGTAATATGCGCAATGTAGTGCTAGAGTTTGGCATTGCTAGGCTTTAAGTTATACTTTATTTAACCCAACCAGAAAACTCAAAGGGACAGTTTTGGAACGAGGGATCGATGCGAATAAATGTTGAACTAATCTTTTTCTGAACCCATTCGGTAAAAACTTCCTGTTTTTTCTGCATTGTAGCCATTTGCTGAATGGTAGCGTAATCTTGTTCGATGTTGGCTTTGTGCTGAGGTATAATTCGTGTAATGGTTACAACCTTGTTTACCACGTTGGCATGCTCGTCGCGCGACTCGAAAGGTGCGCTTATCTCATCTACTTTTAAATTACGGATAACGTAAAAGTCGGCAGGAGCGAGGTGTTCTTTTTCGAAAAGAGATGTGTTTGTTCGGGGGTTAATCATTAGCCCACCGCTGAGCCTGGTTTTGTCGTCTTCGGAAAATTTCTGAGCGGCCTGCATAAAGGTTAGCGAATCGGCATTAATTAGGTTAACAATGCTGTCGAGTTTGTTGGTACTCTCAGCAAGTTGCGATGGCGTGTAGGAGGGCTTCATTAGGATATGCCTAACATTCACCTGATCGTTTCTGCGCTCAATCATCTGAATGAGGTGGAATCCGTATTCCGATTCAACAATTTGGCTAACCTGTCCATCCCTAAGGTTGAAAGCCACATCGGCAAAACTCTTTACCAGCTCATCGCGCGATCGGAAACCAAGTTCGCCCCCTCTCGAAGCGCTTGCTCTATCCTCCGAATAGGCAACGGCTAGAGTCGAGAAACGTTCGCCTTTTAATATTCTTTCGCGGATATCAAGTAGCTGCTCCCGAACGGCAAGTTTAGCATCGCCCGAAGCAGGGGGATAAAGAACGATTTGCCTAACTTCGTACTGTTCAGGAATTGTTGGAAGGCTATCGGTTGGTATATCGCGGAAAAGCTTTTTTACTTCGGAAGGAGTTACGGAAACACTGCTTACAATACTTTCCTGCATTTGCTGCGCAATTAAACTCTCCTTAATTGATTTACGCAGGTCGTTCTTAATTTGAAAAATTGATTTGTTAAAATATTTTTCGAGTTCGGCCTCGGAACCAACCTGATTCACAAAGTAGCGTAGTCTGCGCTCAAGTTCGCTTTCAACCATTGAATTTCCAACCTCTATGCTATCGATAGCCGCTTGGTGAATTAGCAACTTGTGAATGAGCAAATCTTCAAAAACGCTGCACTTAACATCGCCAGGCGTTTCAATGCCTTGCATTTTAAGCCTAAGGTGCTCTTGCTCAATATCAGATAAGAGAACTTTTTCCGATCCAACAACCCCAAGTACCTGATCGATGGTGTGCTGGTTAAATGCTGGCTGAATGCTGAGTAGTAGTAATAGTGATAGGAATATTGTTTTCACAGAAATAGTGCGTGCTAAGTTCATTGTTTAAAAAGAATGTTAGTTTACAAATATGCTAAAATGGTTATGGTTTCTTGCATCGGTGTATATTTTCGATTCAAGATCCATTACTAAACGCTGCTTACGCTTATTGATTATAATGCTTTGAATATTTCTAGTTTCAAACTCAATTGGCGATTGCTGTCCTTGATGCATTGTTTCTCGGAGGTTGACTAGGTAAGCATGATTTTCATCCTTCATTTCAATGCTTTTGTTATGGAGCAAATACCTTTCGGGATTGTTTAGGGGTTCGGGTAGCTCCTTAAGGATTCGCGAAAAGGGTACCCATTTATCGTTGAAATAGTCGTACTTAACTGCAACTTGGTACGCTAGGTTATCTAAGGTTTTAATATCATCCTCTTTATTCGATTTGTAGAGGCTTTTAATTTTTTCGTAGTACGGGTCATCCATTCTAATCTTAATAAATAGAGCTTTTACAATGCTCTCGTTTAAGATGAAGTTTGAGCTGTTTTCCGAATAGAAAAGTTCAACCTCTTCGTCGCTAACAATTGTGTCGAGACGCTGACGAATAAACTCTTGCTCGTATTTAAATATTAACAATGATGAGCGATAGTCTTCAATTTGCTTTGTAACATTTTTTTGGGTATCGCTCAAATTTTTCTCGGCTCTGTTAACTAGTAGCTGTTTTCTTACCCAGCGATCAGCATAGGCCATAAGAAGTTGTATGCTGTCGTTTTGGCTTATGTTTTCTGGAAAAATATCCTCAATTTCATTAGCGTAAAGATATTTATCGTAAACCCGGGCAATAGGCTCACCATTATCCTTATTTTGCTGAATGCATCCAGTTACAAGGAGGATGAGAACTATTGTGAAAAATGCCACCTTAAAGGGTTGGATATTCATGCTGAAATTATTATTTGCTATTGCTACCTGCAAAGGTTGCTAAAAAAAACAACCTATGAAAGCTAATTAAGGTTAGAAGCCATTTCGTTGAATAGCTTCTGGTTTACTTTAACAGGATGTTTTTCTTTAAGTTTAGCTAACCACTCTTCCTCAATTTGCTCCTGGTAATCGGCTATAACTTGGCCTCTAACCTGCTCAAGTGGTTTAGGCTCGTTAAGTACAGTTTTCACAATTCGAGTAAATGTGAAGGATTCGTCTTGTTTTTGTATTGGCGAAATTGCTTTTTCCCAATTTGAGTGGTTTGCTACTTTTGGTGAATTTGCCGGTACGGCAAAAGGTTCAATGCTGATAAGCGTATCTGCTCCCTTATTGAATTTACTGAGGAACTTCTCGTCGCTATAACGATTCCCTCTTCTTGAGGTAGCTAGCTTGTGCGCTTTTTTCGCAGTTTTTTCATCGGTAATTCTATAGAGTTTAGCATGGATTCGCTTATCCCAAGAGTACTTGTCGATGTGCTCGTTGTAGAAGTTTTCGATACCTTCGGTGTCGTTTGCTGCTTTGGTCCATACCTGTTTATCCATTATTTCGAAAAGCAGAATGCCATCGTGGTACTCCTTCAGGAGATAGAAAAAATCTTCGTTGTTTTCGAGTAGCTGCTTTTCTTCAAAACGAATAGCAATATCCTCAACATAGCTATTGAAAGCACCATTTGCAATTACGCTTAGCGGAATGCCGGTTTGTATTCGGTTTTGCGATTCGAGCTTGCTAGCTAAATCGCCGATGGTATATTCGTTGTTTGCAAAAGTGAATAGTTTTTTTGCCTTATAGTTACTCGGTAATTCCCAGTTTCCTTGGTAAACAGTGGAGTCAACTAGGCCATAAAAAGTATTTAAAGCTGCTGAATCAAGGCTAAACCCATACTTTTCTTTAAGCTTCTCAATAAATACCTCTTTGCCAATCCTGCCGCGTTCGTCGCGTGCAAGTTTCGTTTTTATTTCAGGAAGCATTTCGTTTAGGGTTCCGATGGTCTTTTTATCGAGAAGCTTAATGATGTGCCAGCCAAATTGCGATTGAACTGGCTGAGAGATATCTCCAGGTTTGTTCAGGGCAAAGGCGGCAGCTTCAAACTCGGGTACCATTCTGCCTGAGCCGAACCAAGGAAGTTCTCCTCCATTACGTGCAGTACCAGGATCTTGGCTATGCTTTTGGGCTAGTTCAGCAAAATCTTCGTTTTGAAGTACAACACGGTATATTGAGTCAACTTTAGCTTTCGCTTTAGTAAACTGCTCGTTGCTAGCACCACGAGGGGTTGAAATCATAATATGCGCTGTTTTTACCTGCCCCTTTGCTGGTCGTTTATCATTTAGCTTAACGATATGATACCCGTAGTTCGAACGAACAGGCATAGAAATGTCACCAATTTCGAGATTATAGGCTGCTTTCTCGAAAGGGTAAACCATTTGGAAGGCGGTGAAATAGCCAAGGTTACCACTATTACGGTTAACGCTAGGATCGTCGCTGGTTGCTTTGGCAACAGTTTCAAATGGTTCACCATTAATAATCCTGTCTCTAATCTGTAGCGTTTTTTCGTAAAGCATTAGTGTATCTTCGGGTGTTGCATCTCTGGGAACCATAATGAGAATATGGCTGGCGTTAATCTCGTATTTAAGGTGTTCGTATGCTTCGTTAATTAGCTTTTCCTCAGTTTCAGCATCAACCATGTAGGGTTGTATTAGCTGCTTTTTGTAAGTATCAAGCTCGTTTTGGAACTCCTTGGTTTTATGAAGATTGTTAGCTTTTGCTTCGGCCACTTTTAGCTTGTAGATAATGAAAAGGTCGAGGTACTCATCGAGGCTTTTCTTGTCGATATCGCTAACCATTTGGTTGTTCTTAAGGTAGAACCTTTTGAACTCGCTTTTAGTTACAGTTTCGTTTCCAACGTTAATTAGTATTTCGTCTGCTGTTTGAGCAAAAC
>CAZGQZ010000035.1:0-16856 GCA_964527985.1 uncultured Rikenellaceae bacterium
GCCATTTTTGCTCTCGCATGGACAGCATTTCTTATCCCACATCGCATTACGGGTAGCGGTGTGTCGGGCATAGGAGCTATAGTTTACTACGCAACCGAAATCCCAGTAGGATACACCTACTTTGTTATAAACATTGCTTTACTACTTGTCGCCATAAAAATTCTTGGTGCCAGCTTTGGCATTAAAACCGTTTTTGGCGTATCGGTAGCAGCTCTCCTTCTTTCCGTTCTTCAATCGGTAATTCACCTACCTGTTGTGGAGGATAAATTTCTCTCAACACTAATTGGTGGTGGACTTGGGGGCGTTGGTCTGGGCATAATTTTCACCCAAGGAGGTAGCACCGGCGGAACCGACATAATTGCCATGATTGTGAATAAGTACCGGAACATTAGCCCTGGAAGAGTAATTCTGATATGCGACATCTTTATCATTGGCTCATCGTTTTTGGTACTTACCGAAATGGAACCCGCTAAACGTATTGAAACCATTGTATACGGATATGTGGCTATGGCTATACAAGCTTATGCTATCGACTCGGTACTCTCGGGTAACCGACAATCGGTTCAGGTGATAATATTCTCACAATACTTTGGGCAAATTGCCGACAAAATAACCCAACAAATGGGTCGCGGAGCTACAGTAATTGATGGCGTTGGATGGTACACCAAAGAAAACCAAAAAGTTGTAATAACCGTTGTGCGAAAACACGAGGCTAGCGATTTATACCGAATGATAAAAGAGGTTGATAGCAAGGCATTTATTTCGGTAGCCAGTGTTATGGGTGTTTATGGAAAAGGTTTCGAACAAATTAGACATTAACACCTTAAAAACCAACCAATAACCATCATAAGCGTATATTTAGTAAAAATTTAGCTGCTATTTCATTGGAGTGTGGTTTTGTTCTGTACTTTTGTTGCCCAAAAAAACAAACAGAACAATACATAACCATCACGCTAAATGACAATTACCTCAACGCTAAAATTTGCAAGAACCTACACTA
Source organism: uncultured Rikenellaceae bacterium (assembly GCA_964527985.1). GTDB lineage: Bacteria > Bacteroidota > Bacteroidia > Bacteroidales > Tenuifilaceae > Perlabentimonas. The sequence goes on from CAZGQZ010000035.1 coordinate 1,001, forward strand.
TCATTGTGTTTGGCTTGTTCTTGTACTCTCTATCGTGGACAGCATTTCTTATCCCTCAGCAAATTACAGGCGGAGGAGTTTCGGGAATTGGTGCGCTAATATACTACGCCACTGGTTTTCCCGTTGGTTATACGTATTTCCTGGTAAACATTGGCTTAGTTGCCCTTGCCATTAGGGTTTTAGGAGCAAGTTTTGGTGTTAAATCAATTGTTGGCATTGTGGCAGGATCGCTTTTGCTCTCGCTACTCCAGTCTCTTATACAAATGCCCGTAGTTGAAGATAAATTTTTATCTGCCATAATTGGAGGTATTCTATCGGGTGTAGGATTGGGAATCGTTTTTACGCAAGGCGGAAGCACTGGTGGTACCGATATTATTGCCATGATTGTAACGAAGTACCGAAACATTAGCCCGGGCAGAGTAATTCTCCTTTGCGATGTTTTCATTATTGGCTCATCGTTTCTGGTTCTAACCGATCTTCCTCCAGTTAAACGAATAGAGACAATTGTTTACGGATACGTATCGATGGCCATAACCGCCTATGCTATTGATGCCGTTCTTTCCGGAAGCCGTCAATCGGTTCAAATGTTCATCTTCTCGAAAAACTACACCGACATTGCCGATCGAATAACAAACCAAATGAACAGGGGCGTTACCGTTATCGATGGAATGGGCTGGTACACTAAGGAAGCCCAAAAGGTAGTTATCACTCTTGTTCGCAAGCACGAGGCCAACGACATTTACCGGTTAATTAAAGAGGTTGATGACGAAGCCTTCATTTCAGTTGCCAACGTAATGGGTGTATATGGCCGTGGTTTTGAGCGAATACGCTCATAGAGAAAGCATAGATTGCTGTTAGCTAAATTGTAAGAAATACTAGGACTTGTTCTCAAAAATCCTTTATTTTGAGGCCAAATATCAACGCTCATGCTTAAAAAGATACTTATTGCCCTAGCTATAGCTACCCTTTCTATCGCTACGGTTCACATATTCTCGCAAAATCAGCAGTACAGTCCTAAAGAAACAAATAACGACAGCCCTCAAACCGTTGCAAAGGGGCCACTACTTGAGTATGGTATTCCAATTGATTCGTTTGTCGTAACGAATCACACCATCAAAAGGAATCAAACACTAGGCAGTATTTTTGAATCGCTCAACATCCCAGGCGAACAAATTCGCGAGCTTAGCGCCAAGACAAAAGGAGTGTTTGATATCCGTAAGATTCGTGCTGGTAATCCCTATAAGGTATTCACAAAACCCGACTCATCGGCAAAGGTTGAGTATTTGGTTTATGAACACTCGCAGGTCGACTACGTTCTCTTTCACTTCTCCGATTCGCTCCGCGTTAGCAATGGGCAACGCAATATAACACCCGTTACCCGTATTAGCGAGGCCGAAATCTCGTCGTCGCTTTGGGAGGCAATGAGTACATACAATTTAAATCCGGTGCTTGCTCTCGACCTTTCGGATATTTTTGCCTGGACAGTTGACTTTTTCGGGCTTTACCCAGGCGATAAGTTTAAGGCCATTTACGATGAGCTTTTTGTTGGCGATAAATCGGTTGGCATTGGAACCATTCACGCTGCATGGTTCGAGCATCGGGGCGAGAAATACTACGCATATCGCTACATGCAGGACTCAACCTGGAGCTACTGGGACGAAAAGGGAAACTCACTACGCAAAACGTTCCTGAAAGCACCCCTTCGCTTTTCGCGAATTAGCTCTGGCTTCACACACAAAAGGATGCACCCAATCCTTAAAATATACCGTCCACACACCGGAGTTGATTACGCTGCTCCCGAAGGAACACCAGTTGTGGCCCTTGGCGATGGGGTTGTTATTGCAAAAGGATACAACCACGCAGCGGGCAATTATGTTAAAATTCGTCATAACAGCGTTTACACTACTGGTTATAACCACTTTTCTCGGTTTGGAAAGGGTATTGCAAAAGGAGTAAGAGTACAGCAAGGACAAACCATAGGATACGTAGGCAAAACAGGCTACGCTACTGGCCCACACCTCGATATGAGATTCTGGAAAAATGGAAAACCCATCAATCCGCTTAAAGTTGAAGCCCCACCTGTGGAACCTATAAGCGAAGATAAACTCGATTTATACAAGCAAAGCATCTCTCGCTATCAGATTAAACTTGACAGCATTTCTCTTCGACCCGTTTTCCCTAGCCAGAACGCTTTTGCCCATTTTTAGCCAAATAGTTACCAAATTAGTTGACTTTTCTTTCTTTTGGCAATAATTTGCATTAGGTTAATTGTTGATCATTAGGTCAACTTGCGCCTTATCGTATTAATTTAACATAACTGCAAAAGCTATGAAAAGGAAAACTATTTGGTACGCAATTACCACTTCACTCATCTTGGCTGCTATATCAATCTTTTCATCATGCAAAACAGCCTACTACCCAACAACCATCAATTCTCCCATGCTCAGCAACAAGGGCGAATTTCAAGCAACTGGTATAATCGGTACAGGAAACTTTGAGCTACAGACCGCTTACGCCGTTACCGATAACATTGGCATTATGCTAAACGGAAGCTACTTCAGCAGCCAACGTGAGCTTACAATTGAGGATGAAATTGTGGAAATTTCAGAAAAGCACAACCTCATTGAAGCCGGAGTTGGCTACGTAAATCATCTAGGCGAAATGGCAAAATTCGAGGTATTTGCAGGAGGAGGCGTTGGAAAAGTACCAGCAGATTTTAGGGGCGCAAGCTATGTTTACGACGGTAGCCAAACCGCTCAAATGAGCAAATTCTTTATTCAACCTTCGGTGGGCATAGGTAGCAGTTTTGTTGACTTTAGCGGAGGGGTTCGCATTTCGGGTGTTTCAATTAACAATGAGTTCCTACTCTTTACTGAACCAGGACTATCGGTAAAACTTGGTTATAAAAACGTAAGGTTTGTCGCCAGCATGGGACTTTCGCTTCCGTTTGTTGAAATGGAAGACAGAACTTGGGACAACAATATGGTGATTGTTGGTCTAGGAATGCAGCTCAACCTTGGCAGAGAATACGAGTAAATTAGAAAATTTTATCCATATACTCTTCAACAACGCGAGGGAAGTGCTGGTACTCAAGGTTATGTATTCGCTCAGCCAATAGTTCAGGGGTGTCGCAGGGCATAACATCGCACTCTGCCTGATAAAGGATATCACCCTTATCGTACTGGTTGTTTACTAGGTGAATAGTAATCCCACTTTTACTTTCCTTCGCATCAATAACCGCTTTGTGCACATATGCTCCATACATGCCTTTCCCTCCGTATTTTGGAAGCAATGCAGGATGGATATTCACAATTCTTCCGGAAAACTCATCAACTAAAGAAACAGGCATTAGCTTTAAAAAACCAGCAAGGACAATAAAATCAATTTTTTCACGCAATAGCAAATTCAAAACACTACCTTTACTCAAATCGTTTTTACTAAAAATATGCGTTGGAACCTTTAGCCGTCTTGCCCTTTCGAGCACATACGCGTTAGGGTTTTCGGTAAGCACGAGTTTAACTCCTGCTTTTCCCGACTTCGAAAAGTGATTAATTATATTTTCGGCGTTAGTTCCCGAGCCCGATGCAAACACTGCTATATTTCTCATATTTTGCTATTTACAACTATATGGGTTTAAAAAAAAGCAAAAAAAGCCCTTTTGGGCATCAAAAATAAAAACAAAAAGTATACTTTTGCCGAGAATTTAAATTATTAAGTTTTTTAATTTAGCTTAATATTTTTTTCTTTGCACTTGCAAAAAAACAAAACCTATTTATTAATTAAACATTAAAGCTATGTCTGATATTGCTACCAGAGTTAAGGCCATTATCGTTGACAAGTTGGGAGTTGATGAAAACGAGGTGACTCCTGAGGCCAGCTTCACTAACGATTTAGGTGCTGATTCACTTGACACCGTTGAGTTGATTATGGAATTTGAGAAAGAGTTCAACCTTTCTATTCCTGACGAAGAAGCTGAAAAGATCGGCTCAGTTGGTGATGCAATCAACTACATTGAGAACAACTCTAAGTAATTTTATTTAAAAACCTGTTTAAGGCAAACTAGTATTTATAACACATTTTGTGCTATGGAGTTTAAGCGTGTTGTTGTAACCGGACTTGGAACAATTAATCCCTTAGGGAATAACATTGAAGAATACTGGAATAACTTGGAGCAAGGCGTAAGCGGCTGCGAACTTATTACCAGTTTTGACACAACCAAGTTCAAAACAAAATTTGCCTGTCAGGTTAAAAATTTTGATCCCCTTCAGCATTTCGATCGTAAAGAGCTAAGGAAGTTCGATCCCTATTGCCAGTTTGCCATGGTTGCTGCCCACCAGGCTGTTCTTGATTCAGGATTAGATCTTGAAAAGATTGACCATGATGCTGCTGGCGTTATTTGGGCTTCTGGAATTGGAGGGATTCAAACTTTTATGGAAGAAATGAAAGGCTATTTCGCAGGTGATGGAACACCGCGATTTAGCCCTTTCTTTATTCCAAGAATGATTGCCGATATTGCTGCCGGACACATTAGCATGCGCTATAGCTTCCGTGGACCTAACTACGCAACAGTATCTGCATGTGCCTCATCAAACCATGCTCTAATTGATGCAATGAACCTAATTAGGCTAGGCAAAGCCAATGTGTTTATTACTGGAGGATCGGAGGCTTCAATTAATGAGGCTGGTATGGGTGGCTTTAACTCAATGCAGGCCATTTCAACCAACAACAATGAGTACAAAACGGCTTCTCGTCCGTTTGATGCAACCCGTGATGGGTTTGTTATGGGCGAAGGTGGTGGAGCACTTATTCTTGAAGAATACGAGCACGCTAAAGCACGCGGAGCAAAAATTTACGCTGAACTTGTTGGAGGTGGTATGACAGCCGACGCATACCATTTTACTGCACCTCACCCTGAAGGGCTTGGAGCAAAAAATGTGATGCTAAACTCAATTAAGGATGCAAACCTTAAAGTTGAGGACGTTGACTACATCAACCTTCATGGTACTGCAACTCCAATTGGCGACGTTGCAGAAATCAAGGCAGTTACTTCTGTTTTTGGCGAACATGCATATAAACTGAACGTTAGTTCAACCAAATCAATGACTGGCCACTTGCTTGGTGCTGCTGGTGCTATTGAAGCGTTGGCTGCAATTTTTGCAATCAACAAGGGCATTGTTCCGCCTACGATAAACCACACTACTCCCGATCCTGAAATTGACAGCAAGCTAAACCTAACGCTTAACAAAGCTCAAAAACGCGATATTAACGTTGCGCTAAGTAATACGTTTGGTTTTGGCGGACACAACTCTTCAGTGATCTTCAAAAAATTTGTTGAATAACAAATAGTGATTCGTCGACTTTTAGGACTTAAGCCAAATAAACTTAACGAAACCGATAAGGCGTTCTCTAATCGGTTAAGGGAGGAGTTTGGCATTAAAGCAAAGCGACTCGATCTCTACAATATTGCAGTTATTCATAAGTCTGCATCTACAATTGTATCAAACGGAAAAAGGGTTAATAATGAGAGGCTCGAGTACCTTGGCGATGCCGTTCTCGACACGATTGTAACCGATTTTCTATTTACAAACTTCCCAAATAAAGATGAGGGCTTTTTAACCAAAATGCGGTCGCGCATTGTTAGCAGGCAAAGCCTGAACGCAATAGCCCTTGCTATTGGTCTCGACAAAATTGTGGTAACCCAAACTAACAACCCCTTAGCGCATAAGCATATTTTTGGCGATGCGCTTGAAGCGTTTGTTGGAGCAATTTTTTTAGACAAAGGCTACACTTATACCGCTCATTGGGTAACAAAACACATTCTTACAAATCACATCAACCTAAATGAGCTTCAGGCAACCGAGAACGATCACAAAAGCAGAATAATTGAGCTTGCCCAAAAGTTTAAGTACGACATCAGCTTCGAAAGCCAAGAATGTGACACCTCAAAAGGGCAATCGCCGCTTTTTGAAGCAAAACTATTCCTTAACCAAAAGCTAATGGGAAATGGTTTTGGAACGTCAAAAAAAGAGGCCGAGCAAAATGCGGCAATGGTAGCCCTCGAACGAATCGATATTATCTCATTACCCCTTCATCAGGTTAAGCCCGAAACCATAAACTGGGAAAACTAACCAATCACTACCAACGCCTTTAAAACATGGGTTATGGCAAAAGGTAAAATTCTTCTTAGCGTTCCCCAGGAAAAAACAAGGTTTTACGCCATATCATGTGCCGACTCAATTCACAAGCTTGCTTGGAGCATAAACACATCACTTAATACTACCCTTAGCGACCATGATGGTATTGCTAAAGCCAATGAACTTTTTCCAGTACTTTACGATGAGAGCACCATTCGTGAAACTCGCATTGCTATTGTAAAAAATAAGGTTAACAACCTTGTGATTGTGAAAGAGCTTGAAAAAATTGACTATATCCTGGTAGTTAAGGGAAACCTTGCCGAAAATGAAGTAAGCAAGCTTATTGCTAACATTAAAGGGTTGGCAAATATAATTGCCCTGATTGGGATTAGCCCAAAGCAGCTAAAAGAGCTAAATTTAGTCGATGTATTTTAGTGCAATGGCATAAGCATTAAAACAATACAGGCGGGAACCACCCCGCCTGCATTAACCCTAAAACCTTAAACCTATGAAAAAACACTCATTAAACCCTAAGGGTTGTGAATGTTATTTACGCTACAAAGATAATAAGCAACTGCGTTAACTGCATTTAAGGTGTGTTAAAGATTGTTAAGGGTAGATTCAATCAACTTTCAAAGTAATTACATTTGTCAACATGAGACGAAGCACCATCTGGATACTTGTTGGAGTAATATCAGTTGCAACCATTGGCCTAATAATGGTTCAGTCAAAATGGGTAAAAATTGCCGTTGAGGTTAAGGATGAGCAGTTTTGGCAAACAGCCAAACTAGCCTTGGAGAAAGTGGTAACTGAGGTTGACAGGCAGGAAACCATAGTACAAGTAATTGACGAAATTAGCCCATACGCCACCGCTGGTTCGGGAACATCACCTAGGTACACCCATAGGTTAAGCACCATTAACCGAACAAGAGGCGGCCTTAGGACTCGGCAACAAGACCAACAGGTGTTTACCATAACCCAGCTCGATACGCTAAAAATCCCATCGGTATCCCGCTTCTCAAATATCGATTCGCTTCAAATTGTTCGAATTGACGATAACCTTTGGGACATTAAACCCACTCGGAAATCAACCCATTACCCCGAGCTAAGCTTTAACATCTCCATTGATGAAAAGCTGCTAAACAAAACTGTTTTTGTTGAGAATATTGTGGATAAGCTTATTCGAATTGAACTTCCCATAAACGAGCGAATCCCCTTTGAGGTGCTCGATACCATAATTACAAACGAATTTAACAAGCTTGGTCTTAAGGCAAAGCTCGAGTATAAGGTTACATCGGAGAATGATAGTATTGTATACGCTAGCAATAACTTTAGGCGAGAGCTACTTAACCCTCTTAGAGCGCAGCTGTTCCCAAACGATTTCTTTTCAAAAAAATACTACTTATCGGTATATTTCCCAAACCAGAAATCGTACGTAATTGGCTCCTTAGGAACGATGACAGTTACAACATTTCTGCTCACGATAATCATAATCTTCAGTTTTAGCTTTACTCTGGCAATAATTTTTAAGCAGAAAAGGTTGTCGGAAATAAAAAACGACTTTGTTAGCAACATGACCCACGAGCTAAAAACACCAATCTCTACAATATCGTTAGCCGCTCAAATGCTAGGCGACCCATCTATACCCGACGAGAACAAGCGTGTTGGACATTTAGGAAGCGTTATCTCTGAGGAAAGCCGTCGTCTTGGCCTACAGGTTGAAAAGGTGCTACAAATGGCTATCTTCGAAAAAACCAAGCTTAAGCTTAAGCTTAAAGAGGTTGATTTTCACTATGTAGTTGACAAGGTGCTTAAATCATTCGATCTGCAAATACAAAACGTTAGTGGCAGCTTGGCTAAAGAGCTTAATGCTAGCCAACCATACATTATAGCCGATGAAGTACACGTTACCAACGTGGTAAACAACCTTTTAGATAATGCCCTAAAATATCGCAACGGAAACCCTGATATTATGGTTTCTACTCGCAATAATAACCGTGGAATTATTTTCACTGTAACCGACAATGGGATAGGCATAAGCCGTGACAACCAGAAACGAATTTTCGATCAGTTTTATCGTGTTCCTACAGGAAACCTACACAACGTTAAGGGTTTTGGCCTTGGTCTTTGCTACGTAAAAAAAATAGTTGACGAACATGCCGGCCGCATTTGGGTTGACAGCACCTTAGGGCAAGGAAGTAAGTTTAGCTGCTTCTTTCCTTTTAACGGGCCAAACGAAAAGCAAACAATATAAAACAAAAAGCTATGAAAGAGGGAAAAACAAGAATTTTGCTCGCAGAAGATGATGAAAATTTAGGACTGCTGCTAAAAGAATACCTCCTTGCAAAAGGATATGATACCGACCTCTACAAAGACGGTGAGAAAGCATTTAAAGGGTTTAAAAATAATCATTACGACATATGCATACTCGATGTAATGATGCCCGTAATGGATGGATTTACCCTCGCAAAAGAAGTTCGAATTGTTAACCCAGCAATGCCTATTCTGTTCCTCACAGCCAAATCGATGAAGGAAGATGTGCTCGAAGGCTTTACTATTGGTGCCGACGATTACATGACGAAGCCCTTTAGCATTGAGGAACTACTCCTGCGAATTGAGGCAATTTTACGCCGAACAAAAAATGACCCCACTGCTGCTGGGCAGGATACTTTTCAGATTGGCAGCTATACCTTTGAGGTAACCAAGCAAACCCTAACCCACGGCGAAACTGTTAGGCGGCTAACCACCAAAGAGTCTGAGCTGCTTAAGCATCTTTGCATTAATAAAAACTCGGTGCTCGACAGGAACTTTGCGCTAAAAACCATTTGGGTTGACGATAGCTACTTCAATGCACGAAGCATGGATGTATACATCACTAAGCTTCGTAAATACCTAAGCAACGATCCTAATGTTGAAATCATCAACGTGAGGGGCAAAGGCTTTAAACTCCTATCGCAACCTTAAAATCAGCATTTGAAGGGTATAAATATCGCAAAAATTGCCTGCTAAAAACAAAAAAAAGATAACCTTGATATAGTGTTTTTCGTTAACTTTGTTGTAAGTTGGATTTACTATTTACAGCAGAATACTATTGCTGTTTCGTTTTTTTATGTTATTATTGAGTAATGATTGAGGATTGAAATACAGCGAACATGGAAAAAATTGTAATTGAGCCAACAAACGAAACCCCAAAAGTAATTTTAGATAAGGAGAACAGCGTCTTTGAATTTTCAGGCAATTCGCTTCCTGAGGATGTAGTAACTTTTTTTTCACCCATACTCAGTTGGTTCGATGAATACGCCAAAACGCCAAACGAAACAACAAAAATTATCTTTAACCTTGAGTACTACAACACATCATCCTCAAAAATGATTCTTAAGCTATTGGAAAAGTTCAGAGATATCCATCGAAGCGGCTATAGCATTGAAGTTCATTGGCACTACATGGAAGATGATGAGGACATGATTGAGGCAGGTGAAGATTACTCTGAAAACATTAAAGTTCCCTTTAAATTTATAGCCCACAGTCGTTAACACATACCCATAAACCATATCAACCTAAATGGCACTTCACAAATTTCGCTTAGCAACGCTAAAAATCTTTGGTCGCTTTCCCAAAACCGAAGAAATTGAGGCTACCGATGCCGCCCTCAGAAAAGAGTACGATGATTTTCTAAACTTTAGCAATACGCCTGAATACGCTCACTTTGTTGAATTACAGGATTATGTAAACACAGGTGAGCCCAAGCGCATTAAAGAGGAATTGCACCTTTTAAAGTATTCCGGTTCGCAAGAGCAGCTAAAGGAACTAGAGCTGAAAAGACTTAGTAAGGACAAGGAACTTAAGAACTACCTTAAGGTTAAAGATTCTCAAGACCTGAACTTCACACGCAATGTTGAACTGTCGGGTAAGCCAACCCGCTTTAATGAGCTAAAACAGCTTGTTGAATCGCCCGACTACCAAGCCCAACGCAAACAGCTAAAAAAAGAAAATGCTGAGGATTACCAAAAAGAGCTAGAGTATAAGCAGCTAAAAAAAGACGCTGAGCTTAAGCGATATTTTAAGCTAACCACCAGCAAAGCATTTAAAGATTTTAACAGCTTAGATGGTTCAGAAAAGGTTAACACCTATAACCAGCTAAAGGAGTACATACACTCTCAGGAATTTGCCGACAGGAAAGCCTACCTACTCTCAAGCAAAAAGTTTGAACAATCGGATGCATACAAAAAGCTACAAGAATACGAAGGCCTAAAGAAATCGGAACGTATTATCTGGTACGAATCGCTAAAAGGTTCAACCAAGTTTGATGAGATTAAGCGATGGGAGCTAGTTTTTTCTGATAGCTTTGAGGGTAAAGAACTTGATAAAAGCAAATGGATTACGCGCTACTTTTGGGGCGAAGCGCTTTTGAATAAAAGTTATTCGCTTGCTGCCGATAAGCACTACTACACTGATGGCAACAACCTTGAGCTTAACAATGGAATACTCAAGATAACTACCAAAAAAGAAACCGCCGATGGCCTAGCGTGGGATACTAAAATGGGATTTATTCCTAAGCAATTTGAGTATACCTCAGGCATCGTTAGCACGGGGCAATCGTTTAGACAAAAGCAAGGCCGGTTTGAGGCTAAGGTTAAATTCACCGAAACACCCGGGGTGTATCATGCTTTTTGGCTTGTTGGCGATACAATGCTTCCGCATATTGATGTGTTCAGAAAAAATGCAAAGAATTCTTCTACTCAAGGTTCAATTTACACTCCAAAAAACGGAAGCACAAAACCTCTAATTCTAAAATCAAACCTTGGTAGTTTTAGCTTCTCTTCAAATTTCTTTATCCTAAGTATCGATTGGTGTTCTGAAAAGATAACCTGGAAGATTAACGGCATTCCATACATGGAAACCTCGCAAAACCTACCCAACAACCCTGCCTATTTAGTTTTCTCTTCGGGAGTTGTAGGTAATACAACACCAGCAAATTTGCCTGCTTCACTTGAAATTGACTGGGTTAAATGCTGGAAAGAAAGGCCTACCGAATAATTTTTATTAAAGATAATCAACCCATTTTGCGGCTTACTTTAGGTAAGCCGCAACGCTATGTACTACTTTGTACTCTGGGTTAAACGAGTGGTTATTGTCGAAATACCATTTCCACTGATTTACCTGAGTTAGCATAGCGATATCGGTATAAACTCTTGGGGAAGTGTGCGACAGTTCGCCATCTTCACTATAGAATTCCGCTTCAATATCAGAAATAATCAAACTCTTATTAAATGGCAAGCCGTTAATGTGACCTTGCTGAAGCGCATGTGCTAGTTGTATTCTCTCGTTTTCGCTTATCTTGTCTCTTCGAGACAAAAATTCTTCGATATGAACATGCAGCTGGCTAAGCGTATTAACCGAAACAGCAAAATCATAATCTCGTGTTAGCTCGTGAATAGCCATTTCGGAAGAAGATAAAAGATGCCCTAGCTCGAAACGCGATCCCCTTTGCTTGGCTAGGCTCCAAGCCCAACTTATTGCACCGCCAGTAATATCAGCATGTACAAGACTTACATTTTTGCAATTACGATACTTATGTATAATACGTTTAGGATGCGCAATATCAATGAGGGTAACTGTAATGCCCTGCTCAAGAATATTGGCTAAAGGAATATCTAAAAGCCACCCACTTCCGAGAAAAGCAATCGATTTTGGTTTACGCTTGTTGACCTCCGCTATTATTAGCTGCTTCGACCTTTGAAGATGGTTCTCCCACTCCTCTTTATGATCGAGATATCGACGCATAATTCCCATTTGGTTAGGCAGATAACCCATGCGATAATGCATCCACCACTGAGCAAATGAGGTCATGACAAAAAATCTATTAGTCCATTTTTAGCACAGCCAAAAATGCCTGCTGAGGTACTTCAACATTACCTACCTGACGCATACGCTTCTTCCCTTTTTTCTGCTTCTCTAGAAGTTTTCGCTTACGCGTAATATCACCTCCGTAGCATTTGGCCGTTACATCTTTACGCAAGGCTTTAATGGTTTCGCGGGCAATTACTTTTGTACCAATCGCTGCCTGAATAGCAATATCGAATTGCTGGCGGGGAATAAGCTCTTTGAGCTTCTCACACATTCTACGGCCAAACGGATAGGCATAATCGCGGTGGATTAGGGTTGATAAAGCATCAACCATCTCTCCGTTTAAAAGCACATCAAGCCTAACCAAATTTGCCTCCTGATAGCCTTGCATATGGTAATCGAGCGAAGCATATCCACGCGAAATTGATTTTAGCTTGTCGTAAAAGTCGAATACGATCTCAGAGAGCGGCATGGAAAAGGTAAGCTCAATACGATTGGTTGTTAGGAATACCTGATTCTTTAGCTCTCCCCTCTTATCAATACAAAGTTTCATTACAGCACCCAACGAATCGCTATTGGTTATAATTTGCGCTTTAATTGTTGGCTCCTCAATGTAATCGATTAGCGTTGGAGCAGGTAAGCCGCTAGGGTTATGTATCTCAATAGTCTCGCCCTTAGTGGTAAAAACCTTATACGAAACGTTAGGAACGGTTGTAATAACATCCATGTTGAACTCGCGGTACAAACGCTCCTGCACTATCTCCATATGGAGCAAGCCTAAGAAACCGCATCGAAAACCAAAGCCAAGCGCAAGTGAGCTTTCGGGCTCGTAGGTAAGTGAGGCATCGTTAAGAATAAGCTTTTCGAGCGAAGCACGAAGATCTTCGTAGTCGTCGGCATCAACAGGGTATAGTCCAGCAAAAACCATAGGTTTTACGTTCTCGAAACCGGCAATACCTTTACTGCATGGTCTGTCGACATGCGTAATGGTGTCGCCAACTTTAACCTCTGCAGAGTTTTTTATGCCTGAAATAATGTACCCTACATCGCCAGCGCTTATGGAGTTACGAGGCAACATCTTAAGCCGAAGTATACCCACCTCATCGGCCTCGTACTGGCGCTTAGTGTTAATAAACTTTACCCTATCGCCTTTTTTAATGGTTCCGTTAAACACCTTAAAGTAGGCAATAATACCCCGAAACGAGTTGAATACCGAATCGAAAATTAGTGCTTGTAATGGTTCGTTTGGATCGCCCTTTGGAGCGGGAATTCGCTCAATAATAGCGTGAAGTATGTCTTTAACACCCTCGCCTGTTTTTGCGCTGGCCGGAATAATCTCTTCGCGCTTACAACCAATAAGCTCAACTATTTGATCCTTTACATCCTCAACCATTGCGGCATCCATATCAATTTTATTAACCACAGGTATTATCTCCAAATCGTGTCCAATGGCAAGGTAAAGGTTTGAAATGGTTTGAGCTTGTATGCCCTGAGTTGCATCAACAATAAGCAATGCGCCCTCGCATGAGGCTATTGCTCGTGAAACTTCATACGAGAAATCGACATGGCCAGGAGTGTCAATTAGGTTTAGTATATACTTTTGTCCATCCTGTTCGTAGTCCATCTGTATTGCATGACTCTTAATTGTAATGCCCTTTTCGCGCTCTAAATCCATGCTATCGAGCACCTGCTCCTGAGTCTCCTTTTCGGTAAGCGTATTGGTTAGCTGAAGTAACCTATCGGCAAGGGTACTCTTACCATGATCGATATGGGCAATAATACAGAAGTTACGTATGTTGTTCATGTTTACTATGTTTAGGAGCGCAAAGATATTGAAAAATTAGCAAAAGTAAATGGACAAAAATGCAATGAAAAATACCATTAAAAAAGGGGCATTAAGCCCCTTTAAACTTCGTTTTGTTCGGCTTAAAGTTTCCGTTTCACCTCAACTTCTTGGAATGATTCGACAAGGTCGCCTACCTTAATATCGTTGAAGTTGTTGATGTTTAATCCACACTCAAACCCGTTGGCTATCTCTTTTGCATCATCTTTAAAACGCTTGAGCGAGCCAAGGTCGCCTGTGTATACAACAATGCCATCGCGGATAAGCCTGCATTTTGCATTTCGCAGAATTTTTCCTTCGCGAACAATACATCCTGCTACTGTTCCAACCTTAGTAATCTTGAAGGTGTCAAGTACTTCGGCCGTACCCAGTATCTCCTCTTTAATTTCGGGTGAAAGCATACCCTCCATGGCAGCTTTAATCTCGTTAATGGCATCGTAAATAATGGAGTACATTCTTATGTCAATCTCCTCCTTCTCGGCCAGCTTACGAGCACCTACCGATGGACGAACCTGGAATCCGATAACAATGGCATTTGATGCTGCTGCCAGAAGAATATCCGATTCGGAAATTTGTCCTACAGCCTTATGGATTACGTTCACCTGAATTTGCTCGGTTGAGAGCTTAATAAGCGAATCGGAAAGGGCCTCAATTGATCCATCCACATCGCCCTTAAGCACAATGTTTAACTCTTGGAAGTTTCCGATGGCAATACGGCGGCCAATTTCGTCGAGGGTTATGTGCTTTTGAGCCCTTAGACCCTGCATGCGCTGAAGCTGCTCGCGCTTGTTGGCAATATCTTTTGCCTCCTTATCGGAATCCATTATGTTGAAATAGTCTCCGGCCAATGGGGCTCCATTTAAACCAATTACCTGAACTGGAGTTGATGGGCCTGCAGTAGTTATTCTCTTTCCGCGCTCGTTAAACATTGCCTTCACGTGTCCGAAATGGGTTCCGGCAAGCATAATATCGCCTTGGTTTAGCGTACCAGCCTGAACAAGCACTGTAGCGGTATATCCACGGCCTTTATCTAACGATGATTCGATGATAGTTCCGGAGGCTTTCTTTTTTGGGTTAGCGCTCAGGTCAAGCAGCTCAGCTTCGAGAAGAACCTTCTCTAGCAACTTTTCAACATTTAGCCCGCTCTTGGCAGAAACATCTTGGCTTTGATACTTGCCACCCCACTCCTCAACAAGGTAGTTCATAGTTGCAAGCGACTCCTTAATTTTTTCGGGGTTTGCGTTAGGCCTATCAATTTTATTAATGGCAAAAACAATGGGAACACCCGCTGCACTTGCGTGGTTAATAGCCTCAACGGTTTGAGGCATAACGTTATCGTCGGCAGCAACAACAATAATTGCCACATCGGTAATTTTTGCACCTCGGGCACGCATTGCGGTAAAGGCTTCGTGACCAGGAGTATCGAGGAAGGTAATCTGTCTGCCATCTTCGAGTTCAACTGCATATGCACCAATGTGCTGGGTAATACCCCCAGCTTCGCCGGCAATAACATTCGCGTTACGAATAAAGTCGAGCAGCGAGGTTTTACCATGGTCAACGTGACCCATTACGGTTACAATTGGAGAACGAGGTTTTAAATCTTCTGGTTTATCCTCTTCCTCTTCGAAGCTATCTTGCAAATCAGCGCTAACAAATTCAACCTTAAAGCTAAACTCATCGGCAACTAAAGCCATAGTTTCGGCATCGAGCCTTTGGTTAATTGATACCATAAGGCCTAGGTTCATGCAAACCTCAATCACGTCGGTTACAGGAACATCCATCATATTAGCCAGCTCGTTTACCGACACGAACTCGGTAACCTTGAGTATTTGCTTATCTTGTATTTCTTGCTCTATCTCCTGCTGGTGACGAGCGCTAATCATATCGCGCTTTTCGCGACGATACTTGGAGCCTTTAGATTTTCCTCCTTTACTGGTTAACCGGGCAAGCGTTTCCTTTATTTGCTTTTGTACTTCTTCCTCGCTTACCTCTTGCCTTAGCTGCTTTTTCTTAGGCTTTTTCTTAGGCTGAT
>CAZGQZ010000036.1:0-16851 GCA_964527985.1 uncultured Rikenellaceae bacterium
TATTTAGTAGCTTTCTTCTTGTTGGCAACGGTTTTCTTCCTTCCCTTACGGGTTCGTGCATTGTTCTTGGTGCTCTGACCTCTCACAGGCAAACCAATACGATGGCGAATTCCTCTGTAGCAGCCAATATCCATTAGGCGCTTAATGTTAAGCTGAACGGTTGAACGAAGTTCACCTTCAACTTTAAATGACTCACCAATAACGCTTCTAATCTTATTGATATCGTCATCTGTCCATTCGCTTACCTTGGTGTTAAAGTCTACACCTGCGCCTTCAAGAATTTTGCGTGCACTACTGCGCCCTAAACCGTAAATATAGGTAAGGGCTACCTCGCCTCGCTTATTTTTGGGTAAATCAACACCTACTATACGTGCCATATTATTTCCTTAAAAAAATTAGGGTACAAAGTTAATAAATTATCCTTGGCGTTGTTTAAACTTCGGATTTTTTTTGTTAATCACGTACAAACGCCCTTTGCGCTTTACAATTTTACAATCGTCACTGCGCTTCTTTACTGATGCTCTTACTTTCATCGCAACAAATTATTATCGATTAAACTATTTATAACGGAACGTTATGCGTCCCTTGGTTAAATCGTATGGAGACATCTCCACTTTAACCTTATCGCCAGGTAGAATTTTTATGTAATGCATGCGCATTTTCCCAGAAATATGAGCAGTTATAACATGCCCATTATCCAACTCTACCCTAAACATGGCGTTTGATAGGGCTTCAATGATGGTTCCGTCTTTCTCTATGGCAGGTTGTTTGGCCATATAACAAATTATAGTTTTTATTTTAACGTATAAAATTCCTCGATGTACTTAAAGGTTGACAATACATCTGCCTTCCCTTTTTGTACAACAACCGTAAGCTCGTAATGAGCTGAGGGCTTCTTATCGTACGTTCTTATAGTCCATCCATCGCTCTCTTGGTAAATGCTTTTGGATCCGAGATTAATCATTGGTTCGATACAAATAACCATACCTGATCGCAACTTGGGTCCTTTACCTTTGTTCCCATAATTTGGAACTTCGGGTTTTTCGTGCATTTGCTTTCCAATTCCATGTCCAACGAGTTCGCGAACTACCGAGAATCCATTAGACTCAGCGTGATATTGTACTGCATATGAAATATCGCCTACGCGATTACCTTCAACGGCCATTTCAATTCCTTTATAAAGGCTTTCTTCGGTTACCCGAAGCAACTTGTTAACAGAATCGGAAATGGGTGGAACAGCAAAAGTGTATGCTGAATCTCCGAAGAAGCCCTTGAATTTGGTTCCACAGTCTACCGATACAACATCACCCTCTTTAAGCTGATACTTCGACGGAATTCCATGCACAACAGCATCGTTAACAGAGATGCAAAGCGTATTGGGATAACCATTGTAGCCCAAAAAACCGGGGACAGCTCCATTGTCTCTAATGTATTGCTCGGCAATACTATCGAGTTCTAAAGTTGTTACGCCAGGCTTTATTTGCTTGCCCACTTCGGCCAATGTGCGCGATACAATATCGGCATTTAACCTTAGTATCTCTATTTCCTCTTCCGTTTTGGTACTATGCATTACTAAAAGAACGTTTGCTAAGGGGAACTACATCCCCGATTTTCCTTTTATTCTGCCTGTTTTCATTAAACCATCGTAGTGCCTCATCAACAAGTGGCTTTCAATCTGCTGAAGTGTATCAAGTACAACACCCACAAGGATGAGTAGTGATGTTCCTCCAAAGAATTGAGCGAATTGATTGTTCACACCCAAAATCATAGCAAATGCTGGAAGAATTGCTATTAACGCTAGAAATATGGAGCCAGGGAGTGTAATTCTAGACATAATAGCATCTAGAAACTCAACTGTTTTTCTTCCTGGTTTTACGCCAGGAATAAAACCACCATTCTTCTTCATATCCTCAGCCATTTGGTTAGGATTAATGGTAACTGCAGTATAAAAGTAAGTGAATGCAATGATGAGCAGAGCAAAGGTAAAGTTATACCAAAAACCGGTAAAATCTGAGAAAGCAGCCGCTATACCAGTTGTGGTTTCTGAATCAAAGCTTGCGAGCATCATTGGGAGGAACATAAGCGCCTGAGCGAAGATGATAGGCATTACACCAGCCGAGTTTACCTTTAAAGGGATATACTGACGAACGCCACCATACTGCTTGTTGCCAACTATTCTCTTTGCATACTGTACAGGAATTTTTCGTGTTCCTTGTACTAATAGTATTGAGAACATGAATACAACAAACATAATTACCATCTCAACTAGGAACATTACAAGTCCTCCGGCCATTTCCTCTGCTCTTTGAAAAAACTCAGCCGCTAAAGCAAAGGGTAGGCGTGCTATAATACCAATCATAATGATTAATGAAATACCGTTTCCAATACCCTTATCGGTAATTTTTTCACCAAGCCACATGATGAACATGGTACCAGCAATAAGGATAATGGTTGAGGAAACTGTGAAGTATATGCCCTGAAGCGCAAAAGCAGTGGTTGGCAACTGTGCATGTAAGTTTGCTAGGTAAGCAGGTGCCTGAAGAATCAAGATGATTACGGTTAAGTAACGTGTAATCTGATTGATTTTTCGACGACCGCTCTCTCCTTCTTTCTGCAATCGCTGAAAGTAAGGAATGGCTATACCGAGTAACTGTACAACAATAGATGCCGAGATGTAAGGCATTATACCAAGGGCAAATATTGATGCATTGCTAAATGCACCACCCGAGAACATGTCCAACAATCCCATTATACCATCTGCTGTTTGGTTTTTAAGTGCTCCTAACTCAGCAGGGTTAATACCTGGAAGTACAACAAAGCTTCCTAAACGATAAATAAGTAAAATACCAAGAGTATAGAGGATCCGATTTCTCAAATCCTCTATCTTAAAGATATTTTTTAGGGTTTCAAAAAAAGATTTCATCAAACTATAGTTTTACGGCTGTTCCTTGCACTGCTTCAATTGCTTCAATAGCTTTCTTAGAGAAAGCATGCGCTTTAACCTCGAGCTTGCTGGTAAGCGTTCCGTTACCAAGTATTTTTACTAGGTCATTTTTTGAAATGTACCCAGCGTCGATTAGGGTTTGCGCATCAATTGATGCAATTCCGTGCTTGTCGGCCAGTGTTTGTAAAACATCGATATTGATTGCTTTATACTCTTTACGGAATCTGTTCTTGAATCCGAATTTGGGCAAACGGCGCTGTAAAGGCATTTGACCTCCTTCAAATCCAATTTTTTTGGAGTAACCCGAGCGCGATTTTGCACCCTTGTGCCCCCTTGTTGAAGTTCCACCATGTCCAGATCCTTGTCCGCGTCCAATTCGTTTGGTCTTGTGGGTTGATCCGCTGGCGGGTTTTAGGTTGTGAAGTTCCATATCTAAATCACCGTTATGTAAGGTTTCTATTCACTATTGTTCTACACGAACAAGGTGTTTAACTTTCTCTACCATTCCAAGAACTTCGGGAGTTCCCTCATGCTCAACAGTTTGGTTAATTTTTCGTAGGCCAAGTGTATCAAGTGTAGCCCTTTGACGCTTATTTGAGCCAATCCTGCTCTTAACCTGTGTGATTGTTATCTTTGCCATATCTCCAAATTCTATCCGTTAAACACTTTGTTAAGATCAACTCCTCTTACAGCAGCTACAGCATACGCATCGCGTAGCTCAAGCAAAGCTGCAACAGTAGCTTTCACAAGGTTGTGGGGGTTAGATGAACCCTTAGACTTAGCAAGTACGTCGGTTACACCAACGCTCTCAAGCACTGCCCTCATCGCACCACCAGCCTTAACTCCTGTACCATGAGATGCTGGCTTTAGGAACACCTTTGCTCCGCCATACTTGGCCACTTGCTGGTGAGGTATAGTTCCTTTATGAATTGGAACCTTAACTAGATTCTTTTTTGCATCCTCAATTCCTTTAGAAATAGCGGAGGTTACTTCTCCTGCTTTTCCCAAACCGAAACCAACA
The DNA here is from genome assembly GCA_964527985.1 of uncultured Rikenellaceae bacterium. Classification (GTDB taxonomy): domain Bacteria; phylum Bacteroidota; class Bacteroidia; order Bacteroidales; family Tenuifilaceae; genus Perlabentimonas. Next base: position 3,966 of record CAZGQZ010000036.1, read on the forward strand.
ATGCCATTTTCGTCACCAACAACAACGATGGCTGAGAAGCTAAATGTTCTACCACCCTTGGTAACCTTAGTTACTCGCTGTATTGAAACTAACCTATCTTTTAGCTCAAGATCGGCAGTTTTTACTTTTCGCATACTTGTATTTGTTGACATCGCTTACTAGAATTTAAGGCCTCCTTCTCTTGCAGCTTCTGCCAATGCCTTAACGCGTCCGTGGTAAAGGTAACCGTTACGGTCAAATACAACTGAAGTTATACCTTTATCCATGGCGTTTTTGGCGGCCATTTTGCCTACAAGACGGGCTTGTTCGGTTTTAGTAATTTTTGCTTGTTCAGCAATTTCTTTCACTTTTGAAGAAGCAGAGGCAAGGGTTACGCCGTTTATGTCGTCGATAACCTGCACGCTAATCTGCTTGTTGCTCCTGAATACGGATAGCCTTGGTTTCTCTGGTGTTCCAGAGATTCTTTTACGTATCCTCATTTTAATCTGGAGCCTTCTCTGTTGTTTCTTTAGAGCCATACTACATTAACTGTTTACAGGTTATACACTAGCTGACTTACCAGACTTCTTACGGATAACTTCTCCAACAAAGCGGATACCTTTACCCTTGTATGGTTCTGGTTTACGTAACGAGCGAATTTTTGCAGCAACTACACCTAAAAGCTGCTTGTCGGCGCTTTTGAGGGTAATAATTGGGTTGCTCCTTCGTTCGGTTTTCGCCTCTACCGAAATTTCTTTAGGTAGAAGGAAATGGATATCGTGTGAATAGCCAAGACTCATCTCTAAAACTTGCCCTTTTGCTTCGGCTTTATACCCAACACCCACTAACTCTTGCTGCACTGTCCATCCGGTTGACACTCCAACAACCATGTTGTTGATTAACGAGCGGTACAATCCGTGCATTGAACGATGTCGCTTCTGATCGGTAGGCCTGGTGAGAATAATCTCCTCTCCCTCAACTTTAACGGTTATATCAGGATCTACAGCCTGAGATAACTCGCCTAGAGGGCCTTTCACGCTTACCACATTGTCGGAACCAATATTAATGGTAACGCCTTTGGGTAAGTTTACAGGTTTTTTTCCAATTCTAGACATTTCAATTTGTCATTAATAGATTAGTAAACGTAGCAAAGCACTTCTCCGCCAATTTTCTGGCTCCGTGCTTCCTTATCGCTTAAAACACCTTTTGATGTTGAAAGAATAGCAACACCTAGCCCATTCAATACGCGGGGTAGATCATCTACTCCAACATATTTCCGTAAGCCTGGACGGCTTACTCGCTCAATGTGCTTTATTGCATTCTTTTTGCTCTCTGGGTGATACTTAAGCGCAATTTTAATAATACCCTGTTTGTTATCGTCTTCGAATTTGTAGTTTAGGATATACCCTTTATCAAATAGAATTTTGGTAATCTCTTTTTTTACATTCGAAGCAGGTATTTCAACGATCCGATGGTTCGCCATGATGGCGTTTCTAATTCGGGTCAAAAAATCTGCAATTGGGTCAGTAACCATTTGTTCTTTGTATTAATGTGTTTACCAACTAGCTTTCTTAATACCGGGGATTAGCCCTTTTGAAGCCAATTCTCTAAAGGTAATACGGCTGATGCCGAATTGACGCATATAACCACGAGGTCTTCCTGTTACAGAACAGCGATTGCGCTGACGAATTGGGTTTGCGTTACGGGGCAACTTTTGTAGTGCCACCCAATCGCCTTCTTCTTTAAGCTTAGCGCGCTTCTCAGCGTACTTTGCAGCAAGTTTTGCACGCTTAACCTCTCTGGCTTTCATTGATTCTTTTGCCATACCCTAGTTGTTTTTAGCATTTTTAAAAGGAATACCAAATTCTTTGAGTAAAGCGTATGCTTCCTCATCGGTATCCGAAGAAGTTACAAAGGTAATTTCAACTCCTAGAATCTTATTGATCTTGTCAATATCAATTTCGGGGAAAATGATATGCTCTTGGATACCTAGGCTATAGTTTCCTCTACCGTCAAACTTATCGTTTACGCCTTTAAAGTCGCGAATTCGAGGCAATGAAACGCTAATAAGCCTTTCTAAGAACTCGTACATGCGCTCGCGGCGAAGGGTAACTTTAGCGCCAATAGGCATTCCCTTACGAAGCTTAAAATTTGAGATATCCTTGCGTGATACTGCCTGCACTGCCTTCTGACCAGCAATTATTGTTAGCTCTTCTTGGGCTGTCTCAATAAGCTTTTTATCGGCTACGGCTTGACCAACTCCTTGGTTAAGCACAATCTTTTTTAGCTTAGGAACTTGCATCACGCTCTTGTAACCAAAATCTTTGGTGAGCTTTGGGATGATCTCCTCTTCGTATTTTTTCTTAAGGTTTGGTACGTATTTCATTACTTAATCTCCTCCCCTGATTTTTTTGAGTAACGTACTAACTTGCCTTTCTCATTAACCTTGCGACCAATACGAGTAGCTTTTCCGCTAGAAGGATCGACCAGCATAAGGTTAGAGATGTGTATAGGGGCCTCTTTCTTAACGATTCCCCCTTGAGGATTTTTAGCATTCGGCTTGGTATGCTTCGACATGATGTTCACGCCTTCAACAATAGCTCGCTCTTTGCTGACTAACACCTCGAGCACTTTTCCTTGCTTGCCCTTGTCTTCGCCAGCATTTACGAAAACTAAATCCCCTTTCTTAATGTGAAGTTTCTTATTCATCGTGATAACGAATTTAACTAGTTACAAAACCTCGGGGGCTAAAGAAACGATCTTCATGTACTTGTCACGAAGTTCTCTAGCTACGGGTCCGAAAATACGGGTTCCACGAATTTCACCCTGATTGTTTAATAGCACACATGCGTTATCGTCGAAACGGATGTAGCTACCATCAGCTCTTCTGAGCTCCTTTTTGGTTCTCACTACAACAGCCTTAGTAACGGTTCCTTTCTTAATTTCGCCGCTAGGTATGGCACTTTTAACGGTAACAACTATCTTGTCGCCAATTCGTGCGTAACGCTTACCTGTTCCACCGAGCACACGGATACAAAGTACTTCCTTTGCTCCACTGTTATCGGCTACTAATAGTCTACTTTCTTGCTGTATCATGGCTATTTAGCTCTTTCAATGATTTCTACTAACCTCCAGCACTTGGTTTTGCTTAGAGGCCTGGTCTCCATTATCCGAACGGTATCGCCAACGTTGCAAGTATTTTGCTCATCGTGGGCATAGAACTTGGTAGTTCTATTTATAAACTTGCCGTAGATTGGGTGTTTAACCTTTCGCTTAACGGCTACAACTATGGACTTTTCCATTTTGTTGCTAACCACTAGCCCAATCCTTTCTTTTCTTAGATTACGATTATTTTCCATTTTTGAAAGATGGCTTTACTGTTTCTGACTAGTACGCTCGGTGAGAATTGTCTTCATCCTTGCAATTGTTCTGCGCATCTCACTAATCTTCATCGGATTATCGAGTGGAGAAACGGCATGGTTCATTCTCAGTTTAAGTAGTTGAGCTTGATAGGTATCAATACGCTCCTCTATCTCCTTATCTGTAAGTTCTCTTATCTCTGTCGCTTTCATATCTCAACTAGTTTGCTGTTTCACTATAATCACGGCGTACAATAAACTTAGTGGTAACAGGAAGTTTTTGCGCTGCAAGGCGTAATGCTTCCTTAGCTACCTCGTAGGGTACACCCTCGGCCTCAATAATTATACGACCAGGGGTAACAGGAGCAACAAATCCCTCGGGAGCACCTTTACCTTTACCCATACGAACTTCGGCGGGCTTCTTGGTAATAGGTTTATCGGGGAAAATGCGAATCCAAATCTGACCTTCACGTTTCATGTAACGGGTCACGGCCTGACGGGCAGCTTCGATTTGCCTACCGGTAATCCACATGGTTTCAAGTGACTTGATTCCAAAAGAACCGAATGCAAGCTGATTGCCGCGCTGAGCATTGCCCTTCATACGGCCTTTTTGCTGCCTCCTAAACTTTGTTTTCTTTGGCTGTAACATTTTCTAATTATCGTTTAATGCGATTAATTACTTTTTTTTCTTGCGAGCACCTCCGCGTGGTGGTCTTGCATTTCCGCGAGAAGGAGCTGCGCTGGTACTTTTACCCATATTGGGTGAAAGGTCGCGCTTTCCAAAAACCTCGCCGTTGCAAATCCAAACCTTAATACCAATCAGGCCTACTTTAGTTAATGCTTCACCAAGGGCGTAATCAATATCTGCTCTGAAAGTATGTAGAGGGATTCTACCTTCCTTATACGTTTCTGAGCGAGCCATTTCAGCACCGCCTAAACGACCAGATATTTGCACCTTAATACCCTCTGCTCCCATTCGCATGGTTGAGGCAATAGCCATTTTAATGGCTCTTCTGAAAGAAATTCTGCCTTCGAGCTGACGAGCGATATTGTTTGCAACTATAGTAGCGTCAATTTCAGGTCGCTTAATCTCAAAGATATTGATTTGAATCTCCTTGTTGGTGATGTTCTTCAACTCTTCTTTAAGCTTATCAACCTCTTGTCCGCCTTTTCCGATAATAATTCCGGGGCGTGCAGTGTGTACGGTAACAGTGATGAGTTTAAGTGTACGTTCAATCACTATTTTCGATACGCTAGCCTTCGCAAGCCTAGCACTAAGGTATTCGCGAATTTTGCTATCTTCCACTAGCTTTTGAGCGTAATGGTTTCCACCGTACCAGTTAGAATCCCATCCCTTGATGATTCCTAACCTGTTTCCAATTGGATTAACTTTCTGTCCCATTTAGCTCTGAGTATTTTGAGTTTCGTTAGTAACTGCGCTGTCTAAAACAACAGTAACGTGATTAGAACGCTTTCTGATTCTGTGGGCACGCCCTTGAGGGGCAGTTCTAATTCGTTTTAGCATACGTCCCTGATCAACAAAAATTTCTTTAACGAAAAGATTTGCATCTTCAATGCGTACACCTTCATTTTTGGCTTGCCAATTGGCAAGAGCCGACAGTAGCAGCTTATGAACCCTAACTGCGCCATCTTTTGGAGTGTACCTTAAGATATCGAGGGCGTTGTTAACTTGTTTCCCACGAACCAAATCAACAACCAAGCGCATTTTTCGGGGTGAAGTAGGACAGTTACGCAGAATTGCGTAAGCTTTATTCTTCTTCTCCTCTTTTATTTTTTCTGCTCTTATACGTTTTCTTGCACCCATTATTTCTTGGTTTAAGATCTATTTACTATTTCTTCTTATTTCCGGCATGGCCACGGAAAGTACGGGTTGGGGCAAATTCACCTAACTTATGCCCTACCATATTCTCTGTTACGTATACTGGGATAAATTTATTCCCATTATGTACAGCAATAGTGTGGCCAACAAAGTCCGGAGAGATCATAGATGCTCTCGACCAGGTTTTTACAACCTGTTTCTTGTTGGCAGCGTTCAAATCGAGAACGCGTTTCTCCAACTTGTACTCTATGTATGGACCTTTTTTTAATGAACGACTCATAGTTCAGCTATTTTCAGATTACTTTTTCCTGCGTTCAACGATAAACTTGCTCGATTGCTTTTTCTTTGAGCGCGTTTTATAGCCCTTAGCAGGTATACCTTTACGTGAGCGAGGATGTCCTCCAGATGAACGACCTTCACCACCACCCATTGGGTGATCAACGGGGTTCATTACCACGCCACGAACTCTTGGACGGCGACCAAGCCAACGTGAGCGGCCTGCTTTACCTGAGCGTTCTAGGGCATGATCGGAGTTTGAAACGGTACCAATAGTAGCTTTACAGCTGGTAAGTACCATTCTAATCTCACTGCTAGGCAGTTTAAGCACAGCATAGTTGCCCTCGCGAGCAAGAAGCTGAGCGTATGACCCTGCACTACGTGCCATAACACCACCTTGACCTGGTTTTAGCTCAATATTATGAACAATGGTACCAAGGGGTATTTCCGATAGGTACAATGTGTTGCCAAGTTCTGGGGCAACTCCTTTACCCGACATAATGGTCTGGCCTACCTTGAGGCCAGCGGGTGCAATGATATAGCGTTTTTCGCCATCAGCATATACAACTAGAGCAATGCGAGCAGTACGATTGGGGTCGTACTCAATGGTTTTCACAACAGCAGCCACTCCATCGCGATTGCGCGCAAAATCAATTAACCTGTAACGACGCTTGTGCCCACCTCCAATGTATCGCATTGTCATTTTACCGGAGTTATTACGTCCGCCTGACTTTTTTAGGGGGGCTAGTAACGATTTCTCAGGTGTAGTAGTTGTAATGTCGTCAAATACACCTATAATTTTATGCCTTTGACCTGGGGTAACAGGTTTTAGTTTTCTTACAGCCATTTTATTTAAATGTTGCTAAAAAAATCAATCTGTTCACCTTCTTTAAGCGTTACGATTGCTTTTTTAAAGTTATTGGTACGTCCTGCGATTATCCCTGTACGGGTGTAGCGCGATTTACGTTTACCAGCGTAACGCATTGTATTCACATCTTTTACGGTAACTCCGTAAATCTCTTCAACGGCTTCTTTCACCTGTAACCGATTAGCGTTGATGTCAACGATAAAACCGTAGCGATTTAACTTCTCGCCTAGCTTTTCCATTTTCTCGGTTACCACTGGCTTAATAATAATATTCATGGCTACAGGGTTTAAGCTATTTTAAACATCTTGTTCAAAACATCAATTGAACTTTCCACTAGCACAAGAGTTCCTGCATTCACAATGTCGTATGTGTTTATACTTGAAGCAGTTACAACTTGGTATTTCTGTAAGTTTCTGGTGGACAAATATATATTTTTATTTGGCTCGCTCAGAACAAATACAGACTTTTTATCCGCTAGGTTCAAATTCTTACAGATGTTAACTATTTCCTTGGTTTTTGGGGTCTCAAAGTTGAAATCTTCCAAAACAAGGATTGAGTTATTCTTGGCTTTGTACGCAAGGGCACTTTTACGAGCTAACTGCTTAAGCTTTTTGTTAAGCTTAAAGCTGTAGTCGCGTGGTACAGGCCCAAATACGCGTCCACCTCCACGGAAAAGGGGCGATTTAATGGAACCAGCTCTAGCGGTTCCTGTTCCCTTCTGCCGCTTAATTTTCCTTGTACTTCCAGCTATCTCGTTACGCTCTTTTGCTTTGTGCGTACCTTGGCGTTGGTTTGCTAGGTACTGCTTAACGTCGAGATAAATAGCGTGGTCGTTTGGTTGGATACCAAAAATCTCATCATTGAGATCAACTTTTCTCCCAGTATCCTTTCCTGTTGTATTAAGTACGCTGATTTCCATTACTTCTCAATGATTAAATATGAACCTTTGGGGCCTGGTATAGAACCCTTTACAATTAGCAGGTTGTTCTCAGGAATTACCTTAATAAGACGTAGGTTAATAACCTTTACTGCCTCACCACCAGTTCTACCGGCCATGCGTAATCCTTTAAAAACTCTGCTGGGATAAGAGCTGGCACCCAACGAACCTGGGGCACGAAGGCGGTTGTGCTGTCCGTGAGTTTTATCACCTACACCACTAAAACCATGACGCTTAACAACGCCTTGGAAACCTTTTCCTTTAGTAATCCCTGTTACGTCAATCCATCTATCCTCAAGAAAGATCTCTGATGTTATCACATCGCCTAGGTTGTACTCTTGCTTCCAGTCCTTAATCTCCGCAACTTTACGCTTTGGAGATGTTTTGGCCTTTTGGAAGTGACCAAGCATAGGCTTGCTGGTATGTTTTTCCTTTTTGTCGTCGAAGGCAAGCTGTAGCGATGAGTAACCATCTTTCTCTACAGTTCTTACCTGGGTAACAACGCATGGTCCAGCTTCGATAACTGTGCATGGTATATTCTTACCATCAGCACTAAAAACGGAAGTCATTCCGATTTTTCTTCCAATTAATCCTGGCATCGTAATTACTAATTAATTTATCACACTCATACTTTAATTTCTACTTCGACTCCACTAGGCAATTCGAGCTTCATAAGCGCATCGATTGTTTTTGGTGTGGAGCTGTAGATGTCGAGTAGTCTCTTGAAAGAGCTAAGTTGAAACTGCTCTCTCGATTTCTTATTCACAAAAGTAGAACGGTTTACCGTGAAGATACGTTTGTGTGTAGGTAGTGGAATTGGTCCATTTACTACTGCACCTGTAGTTTTTACAGTTTTAACGATCTTCTCGGCCGATTTGTCCACTAGATTGTGATCGTAAGATTTCAGTTTGATTCTGATCTTTTGGCTCATTTTACAACAAATGGTAAATGATTAATCGACTTCTTTTACTATTTTACCACTGGACTTTTCAACAACTTCCTTCGCAATGTTGGCAGGAACCTCAGCATAGTGAGAAAACTCCATTGATGAGGTAGCCCTTCCGGAGCTGAGTGTCCGTAGTACGGTTACATATCCAAATTGTTCGGACAATGGAACCTTGGCTTTAATTACGCGAGCAGCGCCTTTAGTATCCATGCTTGAAACTTGCCCCCTTCGCTTGTTTAAATCCCCTATTACATCGCCCATGTATTCCTCTGGAGTAACGACTTCCACAGTCATAATTGGTTCAAGTAATACGGGTTTTGCTTTGGGTGCTGCATGGCGAAACGCTTGGCGTGCTGCAATTTCAAATGATAGAGAATCGGAGTCAACGGCATGGAATGATCCATCCTTAAGTGTTACCTTAAGATTAGGTAGGCCATAACCTGCTAAAACACCATTCTTCATAGCAAGTTCAAACCCTTTCTGTACCGAAGGAATATACTCCTTAGGGATATTTCCGCCTTTAACCTCGTCAACAAATTGAAGACCAGTAACGCTCTCGTCAGCAGGCCCAATTTCAACGATAATATCAGCGAATTTACCTCTACCCCCAGATTGTTTCTTAAACACTTCGCGGTGCTCAACAGTAGCTGTGATAGCCTCTTTGTAAGCAACCTGAGGTGCTCCTTGGTTGATATCAACCTTAAACTCTCGCCTCAATCTGTCTACAATAATTTCGAGGTGAAGTTCGCCCATACCGCTAATAACGGTTTGGCCACTTTCCTCGTCAGAATGAACCTGAAAAGTAGGATCCTCTTCAGAAAGCTTGCCTAGTGCAACCCCAAGCTTATCGAGGTCCTGCTGGGTTTTTGGCTCTACAGCCAGCCCAATTACAGGTTCGGGGAAGGTCATTGATTCAAGCATTATTGGATGCTTCTCATCGCAAACGGTATCGCCAGTTCTTAGATCTTTAAATCCAACTGCTGCACAAATATCTCCAGCTTCGCAAACCTCAATGGGGTTTTGCTTGTTGGCATGCATCTGGTAAAGACGGCTAATTCTCTCTTTCTTACCGCTACGCGTGTTGAAGATATAGCTTCCGCTAGGAAGTTGACCTGAGTATACCCGTATAAAGGCTAATCGACCTACGTATGGATCGGTAGCAATTTTGAATGCCAATCCACAGAAAGGTTCTTTAGACTCAGGGTTCCTGATTAACTCCTTGCCTGAATCTGGATGAGTTCCGGTTACAGCCCCAATGTCAAGCGGGCTGGGCAGAAAGCTCACCACTGCATCTAAAAGACGTTGAATGCCCTTATTTTTAAAGGACGCACCGCAAAGCACTGGTACAATTGACATATCGATGGTTGCTTTACGGATAGTATCGAGGATTTCGTCCTTAGTTATAGAGTCGGGATCGTCGAAGAAACGCTCAAGTAAGTCATCGTTATACTCAGCCACAGCTTCGATGAGCTTTTCGCGCCATTCGTTAACCTCGTCTACCATGTCCGAAGGAACATCCTCAAGTCGGTATTGCGTAGTTTTGGTTTTTTCATCTTCAAACCAAACTACAGATTTATTCTCGATAAGATCGACTACTCCAACAAAAGACTCTTCGGCTCCGATGGGTAGCTGAATTGGGATAGGCTTTGCACCAAGTCGTTCCTTGATTTGAGTAACAACTGTTAGAAAATCGGCTCCCGACCTATCCATCTTATTTACAAAAGCAAGCTTTGGAACGCGATACTTATCGGCCTGACGCCAAACAGTTTCGCTTTGTGGCTCTACGCCACCTACAGCACAAAAAACAGCAACTGCGCCATCGAGTACTCTAAGTGATCGCTCTACCTCAACGGTAAAGTCAACGTGACCTGGAGTATCGATAATGTTAACCTGATACTGCTTATCGTTGTAGTTCCAAAAAGTAGTAGTAGCTGCAGAGGTTATTGTAATTCCCCTCTCCTGCTCCTGAACCATCCAGTCCATGGTAGCAGCTCCGTCGTGCACTTCACCTAATTTATGTGTTTTACCCGTATAGTATAATATACGCTCGGTAGTTGTGGTTTTACCGGCGTCGATATGGGCCATAATCCCAATGTTACGGGTAAATTTTAGATCTCTGCTCATTAATTTGTTTACTAAATATATAAAGGTGTATAAACTAATCTTATGTTAAAAACGGAAATGCGCAAAAGCCTTATTCGCTTCGGCCATACGGTGCATGTCCTCTTTACGCTTAAAAGCGGCGCCTTCCTCATTGTATGCCGCAATAATTTCAGCTGCCAACTTCTCGCTCATCCCTTTCCCTGAACGCTTACGCGCAAATAGAATCATGTTTTTCATGGAAATTGAGATCTTACGATCGGGGCGAACCTCCATAGGTACCTGAAAGGTTGCACCACCAACACGGCGGCTCTTAACCTCTACCTGAGGGGTAATGTTCTCAATAGCCTTCTTCCATATTTCGAGAGGGCTCTTCTCTTCATCCTTCATCTTATTGCCAACAATATCGAGGGCATCGTAAAAGATGTTGAATGCGATACTCTTCTTCCCGCTAAACATCATATTGTTCACAAAACGCGTAACGAAAGCGTCTTGGAATTTAGGATCGGGTAAAAGTATCCTCTTCTTTGGTTTTGCTTTTCTCATTTTTAAACAAGCAGTTTAAATGTTAATTAACTTTTTTTCTTGGGCCTCTTTGTTCCATACTTAGAACGACGCTGGTTACGTCCCTCAACACCTGAGGCATCAAGAGTACCTCTTATAAGGTGATAACGAACACCGGGTAAATCCTTTACCCTGCCACCGCGAATAAGCACGATTGAGTGCTCCTGAAGGTTATGACCTTCACCGGGTATGTAGGCGTTTACCTCTTTTCCGTTGGTAAGCCTTACCCTGGCAACCTTCCTCATTGCTGAGTTAGGTTTTTTGGGAGTAGTGGTGTACACACGTACACATACCCCACGACGCTGAGGGCACGAATCGAGAGCTGGAGACTTGCTCTTCTCTACAATTTTAACCCTCCCTTTTCTCACTAATTGCTGAATAGTAGGCATATATACTTCTTAGTTTAATTAAAAAGATTCTCTGCAAAATGGGATGCAAAGGTATTCTTTTTTATTGAATACCAAAACATTTTGACCCTTTTTTCTTGTTTGATAGCGTTTTACTTCGCCTAAAATGCGGGCGCAAAAGTAGGGAAAACATTTAATAATTCCAAAGGATGAGTGCATTAGTTATTTAAACTATCTAAAAATGGCTTTTACAACTATTACCCTAAAGGGTATTTGGTCATGAAAACATTAATACTTGTGTGCATGCAGTTAAATGCCTCGAAAATTTGTTTAAACCAAATTTTTAGTATTTTTGGGGACTTTTATAATATAAAAGTACTATCAGCATAACTAATGCAGATAGCCAAAATATTGTTGAACAGCAGTAAAGCAAGTTGCATGAAAACCTATCAATCAGATCAAGTTAGAAACATTGCCCTACTAGGGAACACTGGGTCAGGTAAAACAATCCTGGCCGAAAGTATGATGTTTGAAGGAAAAGTAATTGACCGCAAGGGGACAATTGAAGCAAAGAACACTGTATCGGACTACAGTGAGATTGAGCAACAAAACCAGCGTTCGATTTTCTCTACCGTTCTTTACACCGAATTTAACGACAACAAGCTGAACATTATTGATACTCCTGGCTCCGACGATTTTGTTGGTGCAGTTATCTCTTCAATGCATCCATCCGATGTTGGAGTTATGGTTGTAAATTCTCAATACGGAGTGGAAGTTGGAACAGAAATATTTGGTCGTCATGCTGAGAAGCTTAACAAGCCGATAATTTTTGCGGTAAACCAGCTCGACCACGACAAAGCAAACTTCGACCAAACCATCGAATCGTTAAAGGTAAGTTTTGGTTCAAAAATAGCCGTTGTACAATATCCCGTTAATGCAGGCACTGAATTTAACGCCATTATTGATGTACTAATGATGAAAATGTACAAGTTTAAAGGCGATACCGGCGAACGCGAAGTGCTAGACATTCCCGCAGAGGAGATGGACAAGGCAAGCGAATTACAAAACGCTCTCATTGAGGCTGCTGCTGAGAATGATGAAAACCTGATGGAAAAATTCTTTGATCAGGGAACTCTTTCGGAAGACGAAATGCGTGAAGGCATTAGGGCAGGACTTATTTCACGCGGTTTGTTTCCCGTTTTCTGCGTTTCAGGTAAACGAAACATTGGTGTTAAAAGGCTAATGGAATTCGTTATTAACGTATGCCCAAGCCCTGACAAATTCCCAGCAGTTAAAACTAAAGACGGAAAAGATATTAGCTGTAGCACAAGCGAACCCGCGTCACTATTCATATTCAAAACTGCTGTTGAATCTCATATTGGTGAGATTAACTATTTCAAAGTTATGTCGGGTAAAGTATCGGAGGGTATGGACTTGGTGAATACCACCAACGATGGGAAAGAACGACTTTCGCAACTTTTTGTTGTTGCTGGCAAAAAGCGCGAAAAGGTAACTGAACTGGTTGCCGGTGATATAGGAGCCGCAGTTAAGCTCAAAAACACCAAAACAAACCACACGCTCAGCGCACCAGGTAAAAACATTGAGTTTGCACCATTAACATTCCCTAATGCTAAATTCCGCACTGCTATAAAAGCAAAAAACGAGTCGGA
>CAZGQZ010000037.1:0-5899 GCA_964527985.1 uncultured Rikenellaceae bacterium
CAATTAGCCAGCCAGCCGGAAGTTTTACATTATTTTCATTTATAGGATAATACGGGATTTTATCAAATTTTTTCTGAAGGTCTTCAACAAGAGCAATATCAACAACCGGATTTTTGAAGAAGCTGCCAGCGTTCCCCAGCTGCTTTGGATCGGGGAGTTTTGCCTCGCGAATGCTCATTACAGCCTTTCGCACGTTTGCAATGGTTACAGCACCCAGCGGCTTTAGCTCATCCTCTAAATTCCCATAGTGATATATAGGTTTTGGGACTTTGCTGAGCCGGTAAACAACATGCGTAATAACGAACTTTCCTTTAAGCTTATTCTTAAATATGCTATCTCTATAACCAAACTTGCAATCGGCATTTGAAAGAGCAAAGGGTTTAAGCGAATCAATGTATACACCCTCCACCCGCTCAATAGAATCCTTTGCCTCAACACCATAGGCTCCAATATTCTGAATAGGCGATGCACCAACGTTCCCAGGTATTATCGAAAGATTTTCAATCCCGCCTAAACCACGGTTTACAGCATGATTAACAAGGTCGTCCCACTCTACCCCTGCTCCTGCTTTAACATAGACATACTCCTCATCTTCATCCTCATCCATTATTCCCATAATGGAAGGTTTTAGCACAACTCCCTTAAAATCTCCTTTAAAAAGCACATTCGATCCTCCACCCAACACCAATAATGGATATCGATTTTCCTTAATCCACTTCAATGCCTCAACTAAATCGTTAACAGTATTGGCATTAATAAGGTGATCTGCATAAGCATCAATGCCAAAAGTGTTTAGTGCTTTAATGCTCTGATTGTGGAAAATGTTGTACATACCGTTTGTTTTATGCAAAGATAAAAAAATGTAGCGGGCTAAGGAGTTTTTTTTAATTTAGCAAAAAAAAGCCTTGCATAGAGTTGTCATACTGGTAACATCCGATATTATTGCCGATCAGCGAGTACACCGAACCGCTAACACACTTCATGAAAATGGATTTAGCGTTACCGTTGTTGGCCGAAGGCTAAAATCATCTCCTAAAAAAATTTGCTTTGAATATAAGACCGTATTGCTAAAATTACCTTTTACTAAGGGTCCAGCATTTTACGCATTTTATAATTTATACGCCTTTTTTTATCTGCTATTCCATAGGTTTAGCCTAATTCATGCCAACGATTTGGATACGCTGGTTGCATCTCGCATAGCAAGCGTTATTAAGAGGAAACCAATTATATATGATAGTCACGAGCTGTTCACCGAAATACCAGAGCTTATTAGCAGACCCAGAACCAAGCGCTTATGGATTTACCTAGAAAAAAGATTTATTAAGGGCTTAAAAAACTGCTCTACCGTTTCAGAAGGTGTTGCTAATGAGCTGAAAAAAAGGTACAATGTAAATTTCACCGTTATCAGAAATTTACCCTACAGCAAGCAGCCAATTGAAAAACAAGGGAAACAAGGTGAGCAAACAATTATATACCAAGGTGCGCTTAACATTGGGCGAGGATTGGAAAAGCTTATTAAAGCCATGCCTCACTTGCCAAACCATCGGCTAATAATTGTTGGAACAGGCCCCCTTGCGAATGAGCTTAAGCAATTAGTGCAAACCTATAAGCTGGCCAGCAGGGTTGTGCTTTACGGACGAATTGAGCATAAGCATTTACACCAAATTACCTGCAGTGCAAACCTCGGAGTGTCAATTGAGGAGGACATGGGCTTAAACTACCGGTTTGCTTTGCCTAACAAAATCTTCGACTACATTCAGGCTGGCATTCCCGTACTTGCAAGCAATCTGCCCGAAATGGCGAGAATTATAAAAACCTACAGTATTGGTTCAACTATCGACCCCAATTGCAATAGCCTACAACTTGCCAATGCTATACAAAGCATGCTAACCAATACCAATAAGATGAAAACTTGGCAAGCAAACACAAGAATAGCAGCAGCAACCCTCTGCTGGGAAGTAGAACAGGAAAAACTACTAGCACTCGTGGAGAATGCGCTAAGGCTTCGACCTAGCTAACGCTCAACATAAAACTCTGAGTTGTGGCTCCATGTTGGAAAGTAAGTTTCGTTTGCTAAGCGCTTACCAAGGTTATAGAAAAGTTCAGCATCCTCAAGCAATCCCTCTAAATTATGAGCAGCAGGATTGTACTCGTCGGCAGGCTTATGATAGGTTGATCGCCAATACTCATCTACAATTTTAAGGGTTTCATCTCTTCCTAGGTTAACCTGATGGCTGTACCCTTTTGCAAAAAGCGAAGGAATGCCTGCTTTTAGAAACGGTAGCTGGTCGGACCTAAAGAACATTCCATTTTCAGGGTTTGGATCGTTGCAAATATACCTGCCCTGTTTTTCGGCCTCTTGTGCTAGGTATTCATCGAGTTCTGAATGACCTAAACCAGTAACCGTAACATCCTTAAATTTACCCAAAAACATAATTACATCGCTGTTAAAACAAGCAACGGTATTCTGATGGGTAAACACCGGATTATCAACATAATGCTGCGAACCGAGCATCCCCGCTTCTTCTGCTGTTGGCGAAAAGAAAAGTATGGATCGCTCGGGAACTTCACCACTAGCCTTAAATGCCTCGGCAATTGAAAACATCCAGGCAATAGCCGCAGCATTATCAGATGCACCGTTGTATATTGAATCGCTGTTAACTATTGGCCCAACTCCCAAATGATCCCAATGAGCCTCATACACTATTGCTTCATGAGGTCGCTTGTTTCCAATAATAACCCCACCAACATTATATGAATTGGATAGCTTCCACGAATTGCTAACTGCTACCGAGTAGCTAACGCCCATTGGTATAGGCTTAAAACCCTGCTTACTCGCATCGGCCTTTAGCTTTTGGTAGTCCAATCCGCACAAGGCAAACAGATCGGTTGCGGCCTTTTGGGTTATCCATCCATTGAGTTTAGTACGCTGAGTGGCAAGCGCTTCGTTGTTAAGGTAAAAGGTTGAATTAATACCCTCACGGTTTACTACTGCCCAAGGATAGCCTGCAGCCTTTTCTTCATGAACAATTATGCACCCTTCGGCTCCTTGCAAGTTTGCTTCGAGGTATTTGTACGACCACCGCCCGTAAAAGGTCATTGCATTACCGTTGAAAAGGGTTGAATCTTGTGTGTAAAACCCAGGATCGTTAACCAATACAACCACTGTTTTACCTGTAAGATCAATGCCTTCAAAATCGTTCCAACTCAATTCGGGAGCATTTATTCCGTAGCCAGCAAATACAAGTTCCGAGTTGTTTATACCAACTTCCTCCTTCAGCATTGGGCTCCAGCAGCTAACATCATGGCCCACGCTAAGCGAAAGGTTCTCCCCTTTGGCGCTAAAGTTAACTGTACTTGGCATATGCGATGTAATCTCAGCCAAGGGCACTTCCTGTAAATATGAACCATCAAATGCTGGTTCGAGCCCAATTTCATCCATCCGTTGCTGAAGGTAAGCCAGTGTTTTGGACTCACCTATGGTAAACGGAGCCCTACCCATAAGGCTGTCGGCTGCAAGAACCATTATATCCTTCTCAAGGCCAGCAATTGTAAAGGATTTATCGGACATTAAACTACATGCAGAAAATAGAAAAACTAGGGGAAAGATTAATCGTTTCATTATCATGTTGGTTACTATATTTCTTTAAAAGTAGCATTTTTCTTGCAAACGATTCCAAAACTTGATTTTTTCTTTTATTTTTCGGCAAAACAGTGTAAGTTTAGCGGCGCGTTACAACACTCACATATTAAAGGCTATGAGAATAAAACTAAAAATTAGGCAAAAGATATTTCTGTTTGTGCTAACCACAACAATGGTACTTTACGTAATTGCCATTGGTTATATTGTAACAACATCGCGACAAGCCATGCTCGACGATTCACTCGAAAAAGCACGGTTAACAGCTCGCATATCGGCCGATAAAATTGAAAAAGAGTTTGAACGCGACCTAGCCTTAACACGAACGCTAGCCCAAGCGTTTTCAATATACCAAGAACTTCCTACCGATTTATGGCAAGACCTTTTTATGCGCATGTACAAACCTGTACTCGAGGGTAACAAGCATGTTTACTCGGTGTGGGATAGCTGGGAGTACTATGGGTTTGTTCCAAATTACGAGAAAAACTACGGACGTTTTTGCATAACCCTTTGGCGGGAAAACAGCGAGATTAAAGGCATTACCGATGAGCGTAGCCTTGATGGTGACCCCGATAAATACGGGGCATTTAAGAAAGGTAATAGAGAAGGATTATGGGATCCGTACCTCGATGAGGGTAGCGTAGAGGACAAAGGCGAACTGTTCTTGATGACTACCGTTGCTTCGCCAATTCAAAAAAATGGTCAATACCTTGGATTAATCGGACTTGATATAAGCCTTGAAATCCTTCAGAAGGTAGTATCATCTATTGAGCCCGTTGAGGGCAGCTACGCATTTTTGGTTTCGGCAAATTCGGTAATAGCAGCACATAAGGATCCAAGTCTCATCAATGTTCCATTAGATAGCATTATCCCCACCGAATACGAAAGCGAGAGGCTTGCAGAGGTTATTGCCGAAGGCAAAGAGCACAGCTTTGTTAGGATAGATTCGTTAGGAAACGAGCATTACATTTCATTTGCACCAATTAAGGCAGGCGACTCTTACTCCACATGGTCGCTAGCGCTTAGCATACCTCTTAAGGTTATTACCGAAAGAGCCGACGAAAACCTCTACGTATCATTAATGGTAGGCGTTGTTGGTTTACTTGTACTAATGTTAGTGCTCTTTTTTGTGGCAAACAACTTAACCCGTCCAATTAGGCGAATAACCAAATCGCTTAATCGCCTTAGCAAAGGCGAAATATCCAACGATTTAATACTAAACCTTAATTCGGGCGATGAGATTGAAACCATGGCCAAATCGCTTAACATCTCCATTGAGGGGCTTAACAACAAGACCAGCTTTGCCAATAGCATTGGCGATGGTAAGCTCGAAAGCGAACTCGACCTGCTTGGCGAAGACGATATACTTGGCAAATCGCTTCTCAACATGCGCAATAGCCTTAAGAAGGCTAAAGTGGAGGAAGAAAAACGAATTATTGAGGATAACAAACGGACATGGGCTAACGAGGGGTTTGCCCTATTTGCCGAAATTTTGAGGCAAAACAACGATAGCCTTGAGCAGCTTACCGATGAGGTTTTAAAGCAAATTGTAAAGTATGTTAACGGCAACCAAGGCGCTCTTTTCCTACTAAACGATGACGACAAAAACAAACCGTTTTTGGAAGCAACATCGGTTTATGCTTGGGATCGTAAAAAATTCCTTAACATGCAGGTTATGCTAGGCGAAGGCCTAGTTGGCGCTTGCGCCATTGAGCGCGAAACTATTTTCCTTACTGAAATTCCCGATAATTTTGTATCCATCACATCTGGATTAGGCGAGGCTAACCCTAGCTGCATAGTAATTGTTCCGCTTAAGCAGGACGAAAACATACTTGGCGTGCTGGAAATTGCCGCCTTCAAAGTATTTGAACAGTACGAGATTGAGTTCCTCGAAAAAGTATCGGAGAGTATAGCCTCAACCATTGCCACAGTAAAAATTAATGCCAAAACGCGCATGCTGTTGGAACAATCGCAGCAACAAGCCGAAGAAATGCAGGCTCAGGAAGAGGAGATGCGCCAGAATATGGAAGAGCTTATGGCCACCCAAGAGGAGATGGCCCGAAAAGAGAAAGAAATGGCTTGGACTATGGAGGCCATTGGTGGTTTAGGCTTACTAATGGAGTACGATTTTAAGGGAATTATTACCTACGTAAATAACCTGCTATGCGATAGGTCGGGCTACTCAAAAGAGGAGCTAATTGGTCAGCACCATAGCATTCTGTTTGAAGATAAAAATGCGGTAAAAACCGACGATTACCA
>CAZGQZ010000037.1:5999-16319 GCA_964527985.1 uncultured Rikenellaceae bacterium
CCTAGTAGAGACGAAGCATTTTTTAATCCTTATTGTTTGTGGAATAATTAAATTTCTACTTAACGCTACAATCCTAAAAGAATATTTTCGGGCTTATTACCATTAAATACCATTTGTTCGGGGTTTTCGAGCATTTGTTTAACCTTTACCAAAAAGCCAACCGAATCTTTTCCATCAATAATTCTGTGATCGTAGCTAAGGGCAATGTACATCATTGGTCTGATTTCAACTTTGCCGTTAACGGCAATTGGTCGTTCCATTATGCTATGCATTCCCAAAATACCCGATTGAGGCGGATTTAGAATTGGCGTTGATAGCATCGAACCAAAAATTCCGCCATTGGTAATGGTAAATGTGCCTCCCGTTAACTCGTTAAGGCCAATGCGGCCTGCCCTACCCTTCTCCGCTAGTTCGAGGATGCTTTTCTCAATCTGTGCCATCGATAGTATTTCGGCATTTCGCACAACAGGAACCATAAGTCCTTTGGGAGTTTGTACAGCAATTCCAATGTCATAAAAATTTGGAGTTACAATTTCGTCGCCATCAATAAACGAGTTTACCATTGGGTGCTGCTTAAGCGCCTCAACAACTGCTTTGGTAAAAAACGACATAAACCCAAGCTTTACTCCGTGCTTTTCCTGAAATACCTTTTGATACTCTTTACGCATAGCGATTATTCTGCTCATATCAACCTCGTTAAAGGTGGTGAGCATTGCCGTTTCGTTTTTAACGGCAACAAGCCTTTGGCTTAGCTTTTTCCGTAGCTGGCTCATTGAGGTTCTGCTCTCGGAGCGCTGTGCTGGCCGATCTTGCAAATTATCTGATATGTTAGCAGAAAGGGCTTGGTTTACTTCTACCGAGGTTATCCTGCGTAAACCGCTAATAATATCGTCAACATTAACCCCTTGCTCATCCATAATACGCTGGGCTAATGGAGTTACCTTGATATGTTCCCTTTCTGTTGAAGGGCCAATGTCATTTTGAACCTTTTGTTCATCTTTTTCTTTTCCTGCTTCTGGTTTGGGCTCTGCTTTTACCTCTTCCGGTTGTGCTTTGGGCAAATTGGTAGGTTGCCCTTCGGGCTTTGGGGCATCGGTATTAATTGTGCATGCAACTGCCCCAACCTTAGCCGTTCCGCTTTGTAACTTTATGCTAAGTGCTCCGCTATGCGTTGCAAGAAGCGGAAGGGTTGCCTTTTCCGATTCAATTTCGGCAATCTCCTGATCTTTTTCAACCCACGAACCATCATCAGCTAACCAATTGGCAATTTCAACCTCAGCAATTGATTCTCCCGGACTTGGTATACGTATTTCAACTTCCATTATTCCAATTTCTTTATTTATAAAACATCATAGAAAAAAACTTGCAGCGCAGCTTTACAAACCTTTTTGAAGCACCTCAAAGTCGGCTTTGCGCTCTTGCCTGTAGCTACCAACTTTGCATTGCAAACCACAATACTTATTTTTTAGCTCGCAATCGCACTTGCGGAACACTTTACCAATAATCTCTTCCTGCTCCTGCACGTGAATTTTACTCAGTCCAACCGCAGGGCTGCCACTGGCAAGTCGCGAAACTACCTGTATTGGAACGCTTGTAATGTTATCGCGAATAAAACTCCATGCTCCCATATTCTGAGGCTCTTCTTGCAGCCACAGCCATTGTATTGCATTCGGATAGCTGGCAATAACCTCCTCAACCTGTTTTTTGGGGAAGGGATAAAGCTGCTCAATACGAACCAGAGCAATATCGCGTGCTTCGAAATGCTCTTTACGCTCAAGCAAATCGTAGTAAACTTTACCCGTACAAAAAACTACCCTCAACACCTTATCTGTATCTACATTCGTGTCGTTTATTACCTCTTGGAACCCAGCATCAGCAAGATCGTCAATGGGTGAAATGCACTTTGGATGGCGAAGTAAGCTTTTAGGTGTAAAAACTACAAGAGGTGTTCGAAAATCTCGTTTAACCTGCCTTCGTAAGGCATGGAAAAAATTAGCAGGAGTTGTAATGTTGGCTATCTGCATATTTTGCCTTGCAGCTAGGGTAAGAAACCGCTCAATTCGAGCACTTGAATGCTCTGGGCCTTGCCCCTCGAAGCCATGTGGGAGCAACAACGTTAGTCCCGACATAAGCCCCCATTTGTCCTCAGCCGAACTTATGTACTGATCGATAATTACCTGGGCTACATTAAAAAAATCGCCAAACTGAGCCTCCCAAATGGTTAGCCCATTGGGAACTCCAAGCGAGTATCCGTAATCGAAGCCCATAACACCGTACTCGGAAAGCGGGCTATTGTATACATGAAAGTCGGACTGGTTGTCAGAAATATGCTTTAGCGGAAAATACTTCTCCTCCGAATTCACCACCGAGTAAACGGCATGGCGATGCGAAAACGTTCCGCGTTCGCTATCCTGACCACTTAACCGCACCGGATGCCCTTGGTCAACCAACGATCCGTAGGCAAGCAACTCGGCCATTGCCCAATCAACCTTACCACTGGCCATTTGCGCTCGCCGATCGGCAACTAGCTTTTCGAGCTTGCGAAAAAACTTTGTACCTTCAGGTAGGCTATTTATCCTATCGGCAATCCGCTTCAAATCGTTTTTAGTTACACCTGTATTGGGCGAAGCACAAAAATCATCCTTAACAGAGTGGCGTATATTGTTCCAATCCGATCCGAGGAAAGGTTCAATTTTCACCTTCTTCATTTTTTGCGCAAGCTCCAACTTCTGGTCGAGCATGCCATTAAAGCTTTGCGTTTCGGCCTGCAAAAAATCATTGCCAATTATCCCTTGCTCAATTAGCTTTTGCGCATAAATATCGCGTGGATTAGGGTGCTTTGCAATTGTTTCGTAGAGAATGGGTTGAGTAAAGCGAGGCTCATCGCCCTCGTTATGGCCATATCGTCTGTAACCTAGTATATCGATAAACACATCGCGCTGAAACCGCTGACGAAACTCCATGGCAATCCGTATTGTATGGACCAATGCCTCAGGGTCGTCGCCATTTACGTGAAATATGGGCGATTGGATTACCTTGGCAATATCGGTTGAGTAAGTGCTACTGCGTCCATCGAGGTAGTTTGTTGTGAAACCAACCTGATTATTAAGCACAAGGTGAATTGTACCTCCAACCCGATACCCTTTTAGCTGCGACATTTGCACCGTTTCGTAAACAATACCCTGCGAGGCAATAGCGGCATCGCCATGAATTACAATGGGTGCTAGCTTTGAAAAATCTTTATTGTAAAGCTGATTAATTCGCGATCGGGCAAGGCCAATGGTTACAGGGGTAACCGTTTCTAAATGCGATGGATTTGGAACAAGGTTAAGCTTAACCATATTTCCCGTATCGGTTTTTACCGATGTGCTATACCCCATGTGATACTTTACGTCGCCAAGGGCAACATCCTCAGCATACTCCTCACCAAAAAACTCGTTAAAAATATGCTCGTAAGGCTTTTGCATAATATTAGCCAAAACGTTAAGCCTTCCCCTATGAGCCATACCAATTATAAACTCCTGAATGCCCAGCTCAGCTCCGCGCTCAATTACGGCATCCATTGCGGGGATAATGGATTCGACTCCCTCAAGCGAGAATCGCTTTTGCCCAATAAACTTTTTGTGAATAAACTGCTCAAAACCCACAGCTTGCTTAAGGTGATAGAGTATATGCTGTTTTTGCTCTGCCGTAAAACCTGTGCTATTCTGGTTCTCCTCAATTCGTTTCTGGAGCCAATCAACCACTTCGTTATCGCGAATGTACATGTACTCGCAACCAATTGATTTTGTATAGGTTGATTGCAAAAAAGACAAGATATCGGATAGCTTTGCTGGACCAATTCCTAGCTGTTTTCCTGACTGAAAAACGGTATTGAGATCGTTTTGCGAAAGACCGAAGTTCTCGATATCGAGGGTTGGAGCATATTTTCGCCGCGTTCGAACAGGGTTAGTTTTGGTAAACAGGTGCCCGCGTTTGCGGTAAGCATCAATAAGGTTAATAACCTTAACTTCCGCATCGAAAAGTTGCCCGCCATTGGTTGAATAGCTAGAAAGAGCCAACTCAAAACCTTGAAAAAAATTACGCCAGCTCTCATCAACAGCGCTCGGATCTTTTTGGTAATCGCTAAAAAACTTTTCTATTGTTTGTGGATCGATATTGTTCAGGAACGATTCTGATTCCATAGGTTGAGTTGGTTTAAGCAAGTAAAACAAATATAGCTGAAAATACCTCAAAGGTCAAAACTAAAACGTTTTCACAAATCAACAGCTAAGTGCCGTTAATGTTGAAAAAAAGGCGAAAATATTGTGTTGGTATTAGCATACTAACCCTAACTTTACTGAGCATGAAAAAACCCGATTAGCTATGGATACCCTTAATACAATTAAGCGCGAGCTGGCAGGTGCAGCAAATGTCGAAAAGGCTAAATCAATGGAAAAGTACTTTCAGGTAAAGCCTGGAGGCTATGGCGAGGGCGACACCTTTTTGGGTATAACTGTTCCGAAACAAAGAGAAATAGCGAAAAAGCACTACAAGCAAATAGGCTTAGCGGAAATTATGGAAATGCTTAAACAACCTATCCATGAATACAGGTTAACCGCTATTTTTATGCTTGTGCTTAAGTTCCAAAAAGCTAAGGATGCTCAGTTAAAAAATGAAATTGAACAGCGATACCTTAAACACCTCAACTACGTTAATAATTGGGATTTGGTTGACTCATCGGCTCACCATATATTAGGGCCACAGCTAATGCATAGAGACAAGGAGCTGCTGTACACATTGGCAAACGACAATAATCTTTGGAAACAACGCGTTGCCATTATAGCTACACTACATTTTATTAGAGAACAGCATTTTGACGATACGCTTCGCATTGCCGAAATGCTCCTAAACCACAAACACGATTTAATTCATAAAGCTGTTGGCTGGATGCTCAGGGAAGTAGGCAATAGGAATTTTGATGTTGAATATCAATTCTTAGCAAAACACTATAAGCAAATGCCCCGGACTATGCTTCGCTATGCAATTGAGAAATTTCCTGAGGATTTAAGACAGAAATTCCTGAAGGGGTTGGTTGAATGATTGGATTGGGCAGATAAATTGAAGATGGTTTATGGAAATTGAGAGCACACCGCTAATCAAAACTCGTTATATATTTTTCAATATCCTCAACGGGCAACCAGTCGTCCATATTACCAAATTCTGTACGATCAATTTTAAAAGGTTCTAGCTGCTCAAAATCCTTTATTGTAATGAGAACCAGATAACGCTTTCCACGAAAGCGTTTTTTTAGTCCGCTATCGAGCATTAGCTTGTCGTTAAAGCTATCGACCAAACCATACGACTCCTCCTTGCTAAGTTTGCCCGAGTTAAATACATTTTGAACAATGGCTTTGGCCTTAACCATGCCATCGCCATTGTTCTCCATGAAGTAAAGCGTATCTCCATTCTCAATGCGGCCATAGGGTAACTTTCGGCCCATTGCTCCTCTAATAATCATTGATTTTAGTCCCAATGATAGATTAGCTAACTCCTTCGCCTTATAATCGAGATAAACTATATGATCCATTCAATGTAAAGTTTGAAAAAAGGTTTTTTATTAGGTAGATTTGAATATGCGCTAAAATTTAATCCTTACGAATTTTCCCCAACCCCGAAACATCTGCCTTAACCATAGGTTCACCAGCATAGCGAACTGATCCGACTCCCGATACTGAAGCTTCGAGCATATCGGTTACCCAAACATTTATGCGGCCAACCCCACTGTTGTTTACCTTTGCATTGGTGGCTGAAAACTCGGTTGCATCAATTTTTCCAACTCCGCTTACGTCAACCTTAAGCGATTTACAGCTACCGGTAATATCCAAATTGCAAACACCGCTGCAGGCTAGGCTAAAGCTATCCGACACCAAATTCATTTCAATATTACCAACACCGCTCACCGAAAGTTTAAAATCGGGGAAATTTAGCGATTTGATGGTCTTCATATCTACAGCACCCCCTATTCGAAGTTCATCTAAATCTTCAACTTCAATTTTCACAACAACATCCTTCTTGCGCTGATTATTTCTATCGCTACTGATAATTAGCTTGCCATTCCGAATTTTAGTTTCAATATCGTTTATGGCACTCTCCTCACCAACAATTTCAAGGTTAGGTGTTGTTCCTTGAACGAGGATAAGCTCACAGGCCAAATTCAACTCAATAGAAGTAACTCCATCTATATTCGTTTTTTGAGCCGTTGCAGCATTAACAATCGACAAAAGAGCCACTGTTAATGAGATTATTAAAGTTTTTGTTTTCATGATAAGCGTGTATTTAGTTTTACAAGTTAATTGTTCTACTCCCATTTTAATGATTTTGCGGGGTTTTGGCGGACTGCACTATATGTAATTGTGGCAACTGAGGCAAGCGCTAATACTACTCCCATTGCAGCTGATATGATGAAAACCCAAGGCGAGATATCGATACGATAGGCGAAGTTATTTAGCCAGTCCTTCGCAAGAATATATGCTATTGGCCATGCAATTAGCGTTGAAATTCCTATCAATCGTATAAAATTCCACCAAAGCATCCGTAACAAGCTAAATGTATTAGCACCCATAACCTTACGAACTCCAATTTCGCGGGTACGTTGACTTGTATTATATGCAGCCAAACCCACCAAGCCCAAGCAGGCAATAAATATGGCAATAACGGTTAGGAGAATAAATCCCTTCGACATACCCTCCTCCGACTGGTAAAGCTGGTTATAATTATCGGATACGAAGCTATAGTTTAATTCCTTACCATCGAAAAGCTCTTTCCATTCTGATCGGATAGCATCGATGGTTTCGAAATGATTTGCAGGCTCAAGTCGAACGATAAAATTGGTTGCATACAATGTTGATAGCTGAATAATAATTGGCTTAATAGGTGTGTGCATCGACTCGAAATGGAAGTCCTCAACCACTCCAATTACCACAAAAGGATCATCCCCTTCATTCTTATCCTTCCAAATTCTTTTCCCAATTGGGTTTTCCCAGCCCATCCTTTTGGCTAAAGTTTGGTTAATAAGAATCGACAAGCTATCGGCTGATGAGTTACACTCAAAATCACGCCCGGCAACCAATTCAACTCCCAAACTTTTGGCCAAGTTGCAATCACCCACTAACCTAGGGATAATCATTGTTGCATCTCCGGGCGAGTCCTCTGGAGTATAATTACTTGCACTAAAATCCTGTGGAGGGTTTGATGCGGTTAGTGAAACATACTTCACACCGCTAATATCTTTCAGCTCATTCTTTAATGATTCAAGCGATATGGTTTCATCAATATTACGTGTGCTAATTACAATAGTATTGTACTTATCGAAGCCCATTTTTTGCCCTAGTAAAAACTGTCTCTGCTGAAAAACTATCATTGTAACAATTATTAAGGTAAGACCAGCAGCGAACTGAGCAACAATCAACGCATTTCTAAAGAATGTTTTGCTGCGATGCTTGCTGTTTCCCTTGCGAATAACTTTCAGCGGATTAAAGGAGCTAAGAATAAAAGCGGGGTAAAACCCTGCAATAATTCCGAGCACTATTGCAAACAGAAGAAACCCTAGGGTTACATCTAAATTCTCAAAAACACCATACGTTAAAGGCATTCCAGTTAGTTCTGAAAAAGGCGCAAGGCTAACTTCAGCAATTGGTAACGAAATGACAAATGCAATAATTGAAACGATAATTGACTCGCATAAGAATTGAATAACAATGGTACGCCTTGAACTACCCGATATTTTGCGCATACCCACCTCGTGGGCACGTCGACCAGCCAATGCAACGCTCAAATTTGTATAGTTCACAACAGCAAGCGATACTACGATTAAAGTAACGAGAATTAGCGCAATGATGCTACCAATGCTCCCTCCTCCAGAATCGCCAATACGATGCGAATGCAACCTAATCATTGCGATGGGCATTAACGAAAAGGTTGATACCCAACCCATCTTTTCTCTAATCTCAATGGTCTTTTCCTCCATGAAATCATTCACCTTCTCCTCAAGCAGAGAGACATTAGCCTGTGGGGCTAACTTTAGGTAGGTAAAAATACCGCTATCGAACCATGAGTCAATTCCAGTAGATTGGCTATGCTTGAGAATATTAACTACAGCATCGGCTTTTAAGTGTGATCGCTTGGGTAAGTCGGCATAAATTGCAGTAACAACAACACTGTGAATGCCATTAAGAATAAATCGCTGACCAATGGGATTATCTTCACCAAAGATTTTTTTTGCCGTTGAACTGCTCAGGGCAATATTTTCGGCTGAGCTAATTGGTAAATCATTTGATGACCGAATAATTTCAACATTAAACATGCTGAAAAAAGTTGAATCGGCTTTTACAAGGTTTTCCAAATTAAATTCCTTATCGGCGTAGCGAATGGTTGCATTTCCCTTTTCAATTCTTGTGCAAAGTTCTACCTCTGGATATGTCTCAACAATTGCATGCCCCATTGCTCCGGGAGTAACAGCAGCCTCCATGTGCTGGTCTGAAACAAAAAGGTCTTGATTAATTCGATAAATCCTTTCATAATCAGCATAACCTTTTTCAAAGCTAAACTCGGCACTGACCTTGATTAAGGCCAACATTGAAATTGAAATAGCTAAGGTTAATCCAAGTATATTGAGGATTGTAAACCCCTTATTTCTCTTAATATTCCTTAACGATACTATGATAAGGTTTTTAATCATGCTAAAAGAATGTTTAAAGTATTAGCTTATTTACACTGCTTCGGCAAGTTCATTCTCAACCTTGGTAATTCTGCCCACTTGTTTCTCACTTACCACTTGTCCGTCGAGTAAATTGACTATACGGTGAGCATGCTCTGCATCGCTCTGCGAGTGTGTAACCATTACAATGGTAGTTCCTTCCTTGTTTAGTTCGGTTAGTAAGTTCATAACTTCTTTCCCGTTGTTTGAATCGAGATTACCCGTTGGCTCATCGGCTAGAATTATTTTTGGATTTGTAACAACTGCTCGTGCAATGGCCACGCGCTGCTGCTGTCCGCCAGATAGCTGCTGTGGGTAATGATTCCTTCTATGCAAAATATCCATGCGATTGAGCGCACGCTCAACCATCTCCTTACGCTGTGCTGCAGGAACCTTTTGGTAAACTAAAGGTAGCTCAACATTTTGGTAAACGGTGAGCTCGTCAATAAGGTTAAAACTTTGGAATACAAAGCCAATGTTAGACTTACGAAGATTTGTACGATGACGCTCCTTAAAATTTGTAACATCGATGTTGTTAAAAACAAACTTGCCCCCACTAGGATTATCGAGTAGCCCTAGGATATTGAGCATTGTTGATTTTCCGCAACCCGACGGACCCATTATGGCAACAAACTCACCCTCCTTAACGTTAAGCGAGATATTGTTAATGGCAGTGGTTTCAACCTCCTCGGTTCGAAAAACTTTCATTAGGTTTTCAATCTGTATCATGGCAATTAAATTTATTGGTTTCAAACTGTGATGGGTTAATCACAAGCCATGCCATCAATCCTTACAACCTAAATATCAACCCAATACAATCCTTATCGTGATGATTTCACATCGCAGAGCTTTTATTAGCTGCATCAAATGGGGACACTGGTGTTCGGAAACGAACAAAAAAACCGAGCCAAAAACTGACTCGGTGTTATTTAGCGATGAAAACCTTAATTAGCTAGGGTAGCTTAATCTCATTTTCGCTGGTTGGGATAACAACCTCTCCCAAAACGGCAACTTTTTTGGAACTGCCATTAATGGCATTTGATTGCACAGTTATCGTTCTACTAATACGATGCGGATGCGGGTTTACCCTAAACCAAATTTTTATTACTCCTTTTTGACCCGGTGCAATGGGCTTTTTAGTCCAATCGTTAACCCTTGTTCCACAACAACCAGAAACCTGATTTAAAATTAGCGGTTGCACACCATCGTTATAAAACTCTATTTCAACATTTCCAATATCATCTGTTACTTCGTTTGTTGCGATGCTGCCAAGGTTAATCTCCGAAGGTTCGAACCTAAGGTAAGGTCCCTTTTTCTTTAGCTCCTCATCGGTTGGTTGTTGAGCAAATAAGGCGGCGCTACTTGAGAATAACAGGATAAGCAGTATAAATCGTTTCATATTGTTTGGTTTTGTATACTAACCGCAAATCTAAAAAATAGTTTCAAAATAAAATCTTAATAAGTGCTAAAGTGATTATTTGGCTAATGCACTATATAGCGAGGAATATTACCTGGGAGCCGGGCAAGGGTTTGGTAGTTAAGCTGATTACTCATCTCGCTAAACGATGCTACGCTAATGCTCA
>CAZGQZ010000038.1:0-6708 GCA_964527985.1 uncultured Rikenellaceae bacterium
GGGACCAAAAATAGTCTCTAAATCCTCACTAAAAATAACCTCTCGGTCAAGCAGTAGCTCCGCAAGCTGGGTTAAGCCATCCTTGTTGTTAGTAAGAATATCTTTTGCTCTGTTGTAGGCAGTGTCGATGATAAGCTTTACCTCGCTGTCGATAACCTCGGCTGTTTTCTCGCTGTAGGGTTTTGAAAATGCGTACTCGCTTTGTCCTGAAGAGTCGTAGAAGCTAATGTTTTTAATCTCGTTGCTCATGCCAAAATAGGCAACCATGGCGTAGGCCTGCTTGGTAACTTTTTCCAGATCGTTAAGTGCCCCAGTAGATATTTTTCCGAACATTAGCTCTTCAGCTGCTCTTCCTCCAAGTGCCGAGCTCATCTCATCGAGCATTTGCTCGGTGGTGGTAAGCTGGCGTTCCTCGGGTAGGTACCACGCTGCACCAAGGGCACGGCCACGGGGTATTATTGATACCTTTAGCAATGGGTTTGCATGCTCTAAAAGCCAGCTAACCGTAGCATGACCCGATTCGTGGAAGGCTATAGTGCGTTTTTCTTCCTGCGAGATAATTTTGTTCTTCTTCTCAAGGCCGCCAATAATCCTGTCAATAGCATCTAAAAAATCTTGTTTCTCAACAAATTCTTTGTTTTTTCGAGCGGCAATTAGCGCTGCCTCGTTACAAACATTAGCAATATCGGCACCCGAAAAGCCAGGGGTTTGCTTAGCCAAAAAATCGATGCTAAAGTTTTCCTCAAGCTTAAGCGGTTTGAGGTGTACCTTAAATATTTCCTGTCTTTCTTTGTAATCGGGGAGTTCAACGTGTATCTGACGGTCGAAGCGGCCAGCACGCATTAGGGCTCGGTCGAGTATATCGGCGCGGTTTGTGGCTGCCAAAATTATTACTCCTTGGTTTGAGGCAAAACCATCCATTTCGGTAAGAAGCTGGTTCAGGGTGTTCTCGCGCTCGTCGTTCGATGAGAAGTTGGCGTTTTTCCCCCTTGCTCTTCCTATGGCATCAATCTCATCGATAAACACAATGCAGGGAGCCTTTTCCTTGGCTTGCTTAAACAAATCGCGAACGCGTGAAGCCCCAACGCCCACAAACATTTCAACAAAATCGGAACCCGACATACTGAAGAATGGGACATTTGCCTCGCCGGCAACTGCTTTAGCAAGTAACGTTTTTCCAGTGCCCGGAGGGCCAACAAGTAGAACACCTTTTGGGATTTTTCCGCCGAGATTGGTGTATTTTTTGGGGTTTTTAAGGAAATCGACAATTTCCATAATTTCAACCTTAGCCTCTTCGAGCCCTGCAACATCTTTAAAATCAATTTTGATGTTCGATTCCTTATCGAATAGCTGGGCTTTGGATTTACCTACGCTAAAAATGTTGCCCGCACCACCTGGGCCAGCGCCGCCTTTACTTATTCGTTTAAAAATGAAGAGCCAAACCCCTACGAGGATTATTATTGGAAGTAGCCAAGTAACAATTTCCCCAAAGTAGTTAGGCCTATCTTCGTAAACGGGCGATATTCGTTCGCTTACTGTAAGCTCTTTTTGGGCCTCTTCAAGCTGTCGCTCAAAAGCATCGATTGAGCCAATGGTGAAGAAGAAGTGTGGCCCCTTGCGATTTACGTTCTCAGCATCTTGCCCTAGTTTTCCCGAGTATTTGCTAAGGCTATTATCTTTAATATAAACCTCAACTTTACCCGAGTTGCGCACTACCACTAGCTTTTTAATGTCGCCCTGCTTAATCATTTGCACCTGAACGTCTTGCCAGGTAGTTTCAATGGGTTCTTTCGTGCTGTAGAATAGGTTGAGGCCCAGTATACCGAGGATTATAAGGATGTAAATCCAGTATACGTTAAATTTTTTGCCACCAAAGTTCAGGTTGTTTCCTCCTTTGCCTGAAGAACCGTTTGCTGATCCTTGTTGTTTCTTATCCTTTTCTTTTTCGGGGCCTGTATTGTTGTTTTCCATTTATCTTGCTGGGTATTGATAGTTGTTAAAGATGATAGTAACCAAAACGGTGAAATAATGTTTACTCGTAGCTGGTTCGTTTAGCATCGGCCCAAAGATCTTCGAGCTTATAGAATTCTCTCCATTGTGTTTGAAATACATGAACAACAATGTCAACATAATCGAGAACTACCCATATGCTGTTTTCATATCCTCCTTTTTGCCAGGGTTTTTCGTTTAGCACCTCTTTAGCCTTATCTTCAATGTTTTCGGCTATGGCGGCTACCTGAGTTGTCGATTCGGCATGGCATATTACAAAATGCTTACAAACAGCGTTTGGCAACGATCCCAGTTCGAGACTAATAATCTTCTCTCCTTTTTTCTCTGAAATTGCATCGATAATGCAGGTGTGAAGTGCTTCTGTATTTTCTTTCTTCTTTTTGCTCATTAATTGTGTATAGCGTTAATTGTTAATGGGCAAAGTTACTGTTTTTTGGTGTAAAAGCAAAGTGAAATGGCTGGTTAACATTTTTTAGGAAATGTTGTGTTCATGAGGGTTTTTAGGTGGATAATTTATGCTAAAAAACCATTGTTTATTTCCGAGCAGGTAATTGATGTTTTTTATGCTAATTTTGGGCGATCAACAAAAAGCAAATGCAACAAAATAGAATTGGCCATAAAATTCAGTGGTTCGATGAGCTCGATTCTACAAATGATTACGCATCAGCAATAGCCAAGGACTCATTGTCGTATGGGGTAGTAGTGGCTACTCATTTTCAAAAAGCGGGAAGGGGGCAGCGAGGAAACCAATGGGAGAGTGCCCCAGGGCTAAATTTACTTTTTAGCGTAATTCTTAAACCTCACTTCCTCGAGGTTCAAAAACAATTTTTGCTTTCAAAGGCGGTTGCTCTTTCGCTATGCGATGTGATTGCTGATATTGTAAGCGGGGTTAGCATAAAATGGCCTAACGATATATACGTTAACGATAAAAAAGTTGCAGGAATTCTAATTGAGCATAGCTTTAGCTCGGCAATGCTCGATACCTCAATTGTTGGTGTTGGGCTAAACGTAAACCAAGCCAAATTTGCTGAAAGTATTCCGAACCCCACTTCGCTAATGCTTGAACAGGGAAATGAGCATGATATAAAAAAACTTTTAGGGATAATTTGCGACGCTCTTGATAAAAGGTATTCACAACTTTTTTATGATGAAAAGGGAATATCCGATAGCTATATCGAAAGGCTATATCGATTTGGGAACTTCTATACCTTTAGGGCTGGCGATAAAACATTCGTAGCCAAAATTGTTGGCGTTAGAAACTCAGGTGAACTTATACTTGAAACGTCAGAGGGCAAAACCTTTGAGTATGCTTTTAAGGAGATTGAGTACGTGCTATAGTAATTATCCGTTAAACGCCTTGGCTATTTGATCGGCAAGGCTATCAACCCCAGTTTTAAGCTTCGAGCCCACAAGCATCTTCATCATCATGTTTAGCTTTGCTTTAACCGTGATTTTCATACGCGTATCGTAGGGGGCAACTTGTTTTAGCTGAATCCATACATAAAACTCAAACGGAATTTTTTCGTTACCAGTAAACTTGATGGTTTTATGGGGCTCTTTTTCAATAATTTTTAGTCCAGCGCCTTTAATCCCTTGAACATCGAAGCTACACCAGTCGTCACCAGCTTGCCAGTTCTCGAGGTTTGCCTGTTGGGCATAGGTCGAGAAGTTTTGGAAATCGGAAAGGATTTTATAAATGTCCTCATCTAAGCGTTTTATGCTAACTATTTTGCTTTCAACGGTTGTCATTGTATTTATTCTTCAAGGTTTTTTAAAACTACTTCCCCCAGTTTTCGGGGTCTAAACGCCACTGCTTAAGCACTTCCAGTTCGTTTTCGGTAATGCGTTTTGTTTCGAGGGCATGATTAATAAGCTGCTCATAGTTTGCCAGCGTATAGGCCATAACGTTTTTACTGGCAAAGTTTTGCAGGGCCACGTTAAATCCATAGGTAAAAATGGCAAGCATGCCTAATACCTCGGCACCAGCGTCTCTAAGGGCATCAACCGCTTTTAGGCTGCTTAAGCCTGTCGATATCAGATCCTCAATAACCACAACTTTTTTGCCTTTAGGAATTTCTCCTTCGATAAGATTCTCCAAGCCATGTTGCTTTGCCGATGAGCGAACGTAAACAAACGGAAGTCCAAGTGTCTCGGCAACAAGCGCTCCATGAGCAATTGCCCCAGTTGCAACCCCAGCAACTACTTCAACGTTGCTGAAATGCTGGTTAACCATTTCTTTAAAACCTTGGTAAACTAGCTTGCGTACGCTAGGGTACGAAAGTATTTTTCGGTTGTCGCAGTATATTGGGGAACGCCATCCCGATGCCCATGTAAACGGACTTGCAGGATTCAATTTAATTGCGTTAATTTCGATTAGTTTTGAAATAATTTCAGTATTAAGCATGGCAAAAGAGTATTCAGTTTTTTTCGATTCGCGTAAAATTGTTTTAACCTCAAAGTTCGATTCTCCTTTAAATAATCAGGAGGGGCTGTTTGTGGCGTATCGAACCCCTTTGGAGATTGCAAAATTACTTGTTTTTTTTCAAACCTCGGCATACCCGCAAACCCTATACCTTATGGGCGCTGATGTTGATAGTATGTTGAGTGGACTATCGTCTCATTTTGTGAACATTACAGCAGCTGGTGGGCTGGTAAAAAATAGTAGCGGGCAGCTTTTGCTCATTAAGCGTAACGGAATTTGGGATTTGCCAAAGGGCAAAACTGAGGATGGTGAGAGTCCTGAGTCAACAGCCATTCGTGAGGTTGAAGAGGAGTGTGGTTTGGGTAGCTTATTAATCGAAAAACATCTTGTTAATACCTACCATACCTATAAACTCGATGGGCAATGGGTGCTAAAGAAATCGTTTTGGTACTCAATGGTTGCTCAAGGAAATACCAATACTACACCGCAGCAAATTGAAGGAATAACCGATGCTGTTTGGGTTGATCCTAGCGACCTGCCTGCGTATTTTGCTAATACTTTTGAATCGATAAAACTTGTGTTTGCCGCTGCGCAACTGATCTAAATTTCACCAATCGACCTAAGGTAGTTGAAGAACTGAACCTCGAAATTTTCGCGGGGCGATGGTGCAGGGGAGAGAATAAGTCTGCGGTCGGGCCCAATTAGGAAATAGGTGGGATAGGCCCTAATATCGAAATCTTTTATTATGTCGGGCTTGTTGCCGTAGTGCAAAAATGTCCACTGGTAGCCCGTTTGCGTAATAAAATTCTCGAGATCGCTAATGTCTCTGTCAACCGAAATGGTAACAATCTCAAGCCTTTTTTTATGCTTCTCGTAAAGTTTCTGGAGGAGCGAAAATTCCTGTAAGCATGAGTAGCTTGTGGTTGTGCAGAAATTGAGGTAAACGTACTTTCCCTCAAAATCGTTTAGCGATTTAAGCTTGCCGTCAATAGTATAAAGTTCAAATGGAGAGGGGACAAAGCCTGCTAGCAATCGGGTTACCTTCGATCGGATGTTTTCGGCAATTAAAAGATGTTCGGCAACGGTGGTTGTTGTGTAAACCGAATCGAGTATGGTGAGCAAAGCCTTGCGCGAGAATTTATCGTCGAAAAATCCATCGTGTAACCCTTTTAGGATTACGAGTTCCATTAGCGTATCGTTGGCGAGTACATCGTCGTTGGCAAGCGTATTTTTTAGGTTTGTATAGCTGCGCTCGTTGGTAATGTTGCTAAATACATCGGTTCCTTTATCGGCTCGAGCAAAAAACAGAAAGTACTTATCGTAAAGGAGATTGAATAGCTCCATGTATGCCGGATTGTTGTACCTAATGGGTAGGTTGGCAAAGTACTCTTCCGATATGCTTCGAGATTGTTGCATAAGCGAGAGCTGCTTGAGTAACCCGTATCTGTAGTTTCTGTATGCATCAAAAAACGGATGGCTAAGCTGGCTAAAGCGCTTTTCGAGCGCTGCGGTTAGCGAATCTACAGAAATTGACTCAATCCCTGCGTATGCATCACGTACAATTTGATCGAAGTTCTCGTTAAAGGCCAGGTCGAACGAGCTAATAAGGTAGTTCAAATCGTTTGGGTCCATTTGCTCAATGCCAACATGAACGTCGGTTTCGCGAAAGAAGGGGTTAAGCCTTTGTCCTTCGCTTTTGGGTTCGTACTCAGGAAGCACAATCCTGTAGCTTTTACCAGGTTCAACAAAAAGGTAGAGTTTGTAAATACCCGTATTGCTGTAAATGAAAGATGTTTCGTTTATCTTTAAGTTACAATTGAAGTTGCCGCTGCTATCAACATCGCATTTTGCCAATTCTTCTTCGGTGTTTGTAAT
Source organism: uncultured Rikenellaceae bacterium (assembly GCA_964527985.1). Classification (GTDB taxonomy): domain Bacteria; phylum Bacteroidota; class Bacteroidia; order Bacteroidales; family Tenuifilaceae; genus Perlabentimonas. The sequence goes on from CAZGQZ010000038.1 coordinate 6,308, forward strand.
TAGGTCGGCATACCTGTAAAAAGCAATGGTTTGGTTGCGGTAGGTTGGTGCATTGCCCGAAATGCTAACCTGTGCAAAGGTTGCAGCAGAGGCTGCAATAATTATTAAGAAAGTTAGCAGTGATTTTTTTCGGGTTTGCATAGCCTTTGTTTTACCTATGGTTAACGGTTCATATACTTTTTTATGTTGATGGCTTTGGGTAAAAATTTTGATGCATCGCCGTTGTTAATTAGTATATCTCTTACAATGGTTGAATTAACAGGGGTGTGCTCAGGCGAGGTAAGAAGAAAAACGGTATCAATGTCGGGGTTCATAGCCTTATTAACCTGTCCAATTGCACGCTCGTACTCAAAGTCGGCTGCGGTTCTAAGACCTCTAAGCAAGAATTTGGCTCCAATGCT
>CAZGQZ010000038.1:6808-11406 GCA_964527985.1 uncultured Rikenellaceae bacterium
TCGTTTTCCTTCGATAGTATTATTTGGCTAATGTTTGCCCGTTTGGCTGCAAGTATTTTTTCCTTAATACCTCCAACCGAAAGGAGTTTCCCTCGTAGGGTAATTTCGCCAGTCATGGCAATGCTTTTTCGTATTTTGCGTTGGGTAAATGCCGATGCAAGCGAAGTAATCATAGTAATTCCGGCCGATGGCCCATCCTTTGGAATTGCTCCCTCGGGAACATGTAAATGAACATCCCAACTTTCAAAAACCTCGGGTTGAACTCCAAGTTTTTCGCTGTTCGATTTTATGTATTGCAGCGCAATAACTGCCGATTCTTTCATAACATCGCCAAGGTTACCTGTTATGGTAAGCTTTCCTTTTCCTTTGCTCAGACTGGTTTCAATAAAAAGAATTTCGCCGCCAACGCTCGTCCATGCTAGGCCGGTGGCAACCCCTGCTAGCTCATTGCCTTGGTATAGGTCTTTAAGATATTTTGGAACGCCAAGAATCTTTTTTAGCTCTGCTGCTGTGAGCTTAGGCGAGTAATCCTCGCCAAAGGCAATGCTTTTAGCAGCATATCGGGCTACTTTTGCCAAGCGTTGGTTTAGGCTTCGAACACCGCTTTCGCGGGTGTATCCCTGCACTATCTCTTCAATAACCTTGTTGGGTATGCTTAGCTGCTTTTTTGTGATGCCATGGTTGTCAAGCTGATCGGGGATTAGGTGTCGTTTGGCAATTTCAACTTTTTCTTCCATAATGTAGCCGCTCATCTCAATTAGCTCCATTCTGTCGCGTAGTGCAGGGTTTATGGTTGAGATATTGTTGGCTGTGGTAATAAAAAGCACTTTCGATAGGTCGTAATCCACATCGAGGTAGTTATCGTGAAATGCGCTATTCTGTTCGGGGTCAAGCACCTCGAGCAAGGCAGAGGCGGGATCGCCGTGAAAATCTTTCCCTATCTTGTCAATTTCATCGAGGATGAATACGGGATTCGACGATTTAACCTTTTTGAGGTTATGGATTATTCGGCCAGGCATTGCACCAATGTAGGTTTTTCGGTGGCCACGAATTTCGGCCTCGTCGTGCAAACCACCCAGCGAAATGCGTGCGTATTTTCTGTCGAGTGCCCTGGCAATGGATTTACCCAGTGAGGTTTTTCCAACACCCGGTGGGCCGTGAAGACAGATAATAGGGGCTTTCATGTCGCCCTTTAGTTTGAGTACCGCTAGGTGTTCAAGTATTCGTTCTTTCACCTGCTCAAGGCCAAAGTGATCATCGTCTAGAACTTTTTTAGCCCTTTTTAAATTGAAGTTATCCTTTGTGTATTCGTTCCATGGCAAATCGAGCAGCAGCTGAACATAGTTAAGCTGCATAGAGTAGTCGGGTGCCATGGGGTTCATGTTGCTTAGCTTGCTTATTTCGCGATTAAAAACATCGGAAACCTCTTTGCCCCATTTCTTCTGTTTTGCTTGCTTGCGCATTTCCTCAATTTCTTTCTCGTTGGGGCTTCCTCCAAGCTCATCCTGAATAGTTTTCATTTGCTGGTGAAGGAAATACTCGCGCTGCTGCTGGTTCATGTCCAGCTTCACCTTTGTTTGGATGTCGTTTTTTATCTCAAGCAGCTGAATCTCCCTTCCCATAAATTCGAGTAGCAAAGTGCTTCTCGATTTTAAATCGTTTTGCTCAAGCAGCTTTTGCTTATCGGGGGCAGGTAGCTCAATGTTTGAGCAAATAAAATTGATGAGAAAGTAGTAGTTGTCGATATTCTTTACGGCAAACGAAGCCTCTTGTGGCATGTTTGGCGAAAGGCTTATGATTTTCAGGGCATAATCTTTAATTGAGCTGATTAGCGCTTCAAACTCTTTGTTCTTTTCGTTGGTTGGCTCGTCGGTAAGCGTTTTAACTGAGGCCATAAAGAACGGGTCGCTCGACAAATACTCAATTACCTGAAAGCGATGTAAACCCTGAAGTATAACCGATGTGCTTCCGTCGGGCATTTCAAGAACCTTAAGAACACGGGCAATGGTGCCAAGCGGGAAGAGATCCTTTATCTCCGGATCTTCAATATTTGCATCGATTTGCGAAACGGCACCAAGAAACTTGGTTTTTTGAGTAAGGCTTTTTACCAGTTTAACCGATTTGTCTCTACCAACGGTTATTGGCAGAACAACTCCGGGGAAAAGCACTGTGTTTCTCAAGGCGAGTATGGGTAACGTTTTGGGCATCTCTTTTGCGTCAAAATCGCCATTGTCCTCGGTGAAAAGAGGAATAAACTCAGAGTCTTGGTCGAACGAATCGGTTAAAAAGGGTGTTGCTATTTTTAAATCGAACTTTTTGCTCATTAGTGATTAAAGATTATTTGTGAATTGTGACAATGTGGCATTGGCAACCTCCATTTTGTTGCGCCAGTAGCATTGTCAATTGCTGTGCCAAAAAACCGATGCGCGATGCGCTGATTGTTCTTTGTTGATTAGGGCTAATGCCTATATTTTGTGGTTTGATTAAATATGTTGCAAAGTATTTCTTTATCAACATCAGTGAGATCAATGCCGCGCCGTGCCATAACTATGCTGGCAGTTTCGAAAGCTTTGCTTGTTTTATATATTGTAAAACCTTGAGCGCCACCCCATGCGAATGAGGGAATAAAGTTACGAGGAAATCCATCGCCAAAAATGTTTGCGCTTACACCAACCACCGTGCCGGTGTTGAACATTGTATTAATTCCGCATTTGCTGTGGTCGCCCATAATTAATCCGCAAAATTGTAGGCCAGTATCAACAAAACCCTCTTTTTGGTAGTTCCAAAGTTTAACGTTGGCATAGTTGTTCTTTAGGTTCGACGTGTTGGTGTCGGCACCAAGGTTGCACCATTCGCCAATAACCGAATTGCCAATAAACCCATCGTGCGCCTTGTTGGAGTATCCGAAAATTACGCTGTTGTTTACTTCGCCCCCTACCTTGCAGTGAGGGCCAATAGTGGTAGGTCCATAAATTTTTGCACCTAACTTTAATGTTGAATTGCTGCAAAGCGCAAAGGGTCCTCTGATTAGCGAACCTTCCATTACCTCAGCGTTTGCCCCTATGTATATGTGCCCTGTTTGTGCGTTGAGTACCGAGCATTCAACCGTTGCACCATCTTCTATAAAGATTTTTTCGGGGTTAAGCGTTTTGTTGGATGATGAAATTGGGGCCGATTTTCGCCCAGTTGTAATTAGCTGCCAATCGGCTTCTATTGCCAAACCATTCAGCCTAAAGATATTCCAAGGTTGGGTAATTTCTACGATTTCGTCTTCAAATTCAATAGTATTAGGCAAGTTTAAGCGGCTAAGCTTATCGATGGAAATACTGGAGTGTGGCAATATGGCAGCGATAAGCGTGTTGCCTTTTAGCAGTGCTTGGCCACTATTTAGCGATTTAATTCGGTTGGCTAACCCGCTAGTAGGCAAAACCCCTCCGTTTATAATCAAACAATCGGTGTTGCTTTCTGGGGGCATTGGGAATTTTTTCGATAGATAATCTTGTGTTAGGTCGAAGCATTGCTGTTGAAGATATTTTTCCCATTTCTCTTTAATGGTTAGTATGCCAACCCTTATGTGCGAAACGGGACGAGTAAAAGTAAGTGGTAGTAGTTGATCTCTTCGGTAATCGTCGAACAGAATGATTTGCTTAGCCATTTGTTTTGAATTGGGTTTTTACAAAGTTAGCTCTTTAATGCTTTAAGGCAGAATAGTAAAGCATAAAAAAAGGAACAACCAGTGGTTGCTCCTTTGTATTGTAACATAGTTCCTCGTTAAACTCAGCCAAAGCAGAGAGGAAGAATGGTTTAACTGTTCTTCTTGTCGAGGTGTTTCTTGTACTTTGTCATAAACTTATCTACACGGCCAGCGGTATCAACCAACTTCATTTTGCCTGTATAGAAAGGATGAGATGTGTTTGAGATTTCAACCTTAACCAGTGGATACTCAACGCCATCTACCTCTAGGGTTTCCTTTGTGTTCACAGTCGATTTGGTGATGAAAACATGGTCGTTCGACATGTCCTTAAACGCCACCAGTCGATAATTCTTTGGATGTATGTCCTTTTTCATTGTAAGTTGATTTATCTTTTAAAAAACTCGTTCAAGCAAAATTTATGGCCTGCAAAATTATTAACTCTTACGATAATAGCAAAATAATCAGCGAGTTTTTTCGAAAGTTTTTTTATCTACTTGCGGCTATTGACCTTTGCCAGCAATCGGAGGATCTCAATGTAAAGCCAAATTAGGGTTACCATTAACCCGAATGCAGCATACCACTCCATGTATTTTGGTGCTCCTTGGTTTACCCCTCTCTCAATAAAGTCGAAATCGAGCAAAAGGTTAAATGCCGCAACACCAATAACTACAAGGCTGATTATTATGCTAAGGGTGCTAACTGTTCCGGGAGTGTCTCCTTGGTGGAGGTACCCAAGGTCAACACCAAAAAAGCTTAGTGTGAATGAAAGAAAGTACATTAGCGCAATTGCGCCGGTAGCCGCAAATACTGCCATGCGAAATTTGGCGGTAACTTTAATAGTGCCAGAGCGATACAGTATAAGCATAAAGAAAAAAGTCGCAAAAGTAAGTCCAACGGCTTGTGT
>CAZGQZ010000038.1:11506-16084 GCA_964527985.1 uncultured Rikenellaceae bacterium
ATGGTCATTACCTCTGTTGAGGTATTGGCTCTCTCCTTAGCAAAAATCCGCTCGCTTAAAGCAGGGTTTGATGATTTCATGATAGAAATTGAAAGGTTTAATTGTTAAAAAAATCATTTAACTAATATTTATAACAATTTGCAAATATGCCAATATTTATATTTTTACTGTTTATTTTTTTTAATTATTTTGTATCAACATTTTGTAGTGATTAAAGTTAGAAAGAGTGCTGTAAAATCATTTATTTTTTGATGCATTACCTGTGTTGTAATGTGCTTTTTTAAATAAATTGTTACATTTGAAGTTTGTTAAATAAAAGAATTCTCAAAATTTAATTTATGAAAAAGATCATCTTGCTGGCGTTTGCTGTCATTTTATCAAGCACATTTTTTAATAGTTTGCAAGGACAAACTAAATTTTCTTTTCGTTTGGGTGCTGCTGATGCACTAGGAAGTTTTGGCTCGGTCGATACAACCGATGTGTATTCGGTTGGGGCAGGATTAGGAGCAACAGTTGGATTAAAATTTTCGCATAAGTTTAAGGAAAGTGGTTTTAGCGTATTTGGAAGTGTAGATGCAATTTTAAATGGTTTATCTAGGGCAAAGAAAGATGCAATAAGAAAAACTTTTTCTACTTATGGTTATAATTTAGATGGACATGTTTACCCAAAGTTTTTAAATATCCCAGTTTCTTTTGGTGTTGAGTATCAACATACGATAAATGAAAATGTTTCGATAATGGGTAGCGCAGGGGTATTATACAACTTTGCGAAAATTACTGATGGAAGAGTAAAGCCTAGAAACATCACCTATTACAGTGAGGAGTATGGCTGGTCGGGAAGATCGGGTTTTAGGCTAGGTGCAGGATTGTTATTTAAAGAGAAGTATTCGCTTACTTATGATTATTTTATTATTGGAGAAAACTTTTTTGATTTAAAAACTACCATTGATGATGAAACAATCGGAGAGACTAATTACATTATTAATAAAACTAAAATTGGCACCTTGAGTTTTGGGTTAATGTTCTAGTAAACAGGGGGTTTAGTTTTCGTTATCTTCTTCAAACTCAAAAAGAATTTGGCTGCCAACCCAGGCCTTGTGCTCGTTGCTGCTACTAGCAAGTTTATTAGCAATGGCGAGCACTTTTTGTTTAAATTCAGTGTTGCGTTTGGCTATTTGTCTTAGGGCAAACTCTATTGATACTTTTTGTGCCGAAAAGGTTTCGCTTTCAAAACCTTCTATGATCTCAAGGTAGGGCTCAAAAACAATGTCTTTAACGTTTAAATCCGATGCGGAACGTGCAGCAATTATGAGCCCAGCTTTTTGGAGGAATTCGTTATCGCTAAGGCACCATTCAATACTTCGTGATAGGGCGCAATCGGTTTTCCAAAGTAAATTGCTGCATACCTGTTCAACAATTTCATGGTTTGTGAAACTCTGAGCCCAATTGTCAATTTGTTCACCGGTTACCAATTTCGGGTCGTCAATCATCGATGCCAATAGCTTACACTCCCTAATATCCTGCTCGAAGAGCGAAAGTGCTAGTTCATGATTCCCCGAATAATCTTTTGCTATGCTTTGTAATTCAGGTATCGATACACCATAGTTAACCTTGTACTCAATGCCAAGTTCGGATAGGCTTTGGGATACGGGTCCGTTCATTTGGCGCTTAACCTCCTGGATTATTCGTTGTAGTTCCATTCGTGCATTTTTTTGCAATTTACGAATAATAGGATAAATCCGTCTATTTTTCTAATTTTGAGGCATACTGATACATGGGTGTGGTTTACTAATGGTGCATAATTCAAATATTTAGATGCTGAAAGACCTAGCCAAAATTTTAAGGAACGATTTTTTTAAGAATGTTTTCACCTTAATCACTGGTAATACAATTGCTCAGATAATTGGGTTACTTGCTATACCCATCCTTTCGCGCATGTATACCCCAGAGGAGTTTGGTGAAGTGGCACTGTTTATTGGCATTGTTAACGTGATAGCCATTGCTGCCAACGCACGCTACGATATGGCTATTGTGCCACCAAAGCGAAACAGCCAAGCGTTTCATCTGTTTGCCGGTAGTGTTGGTATAACCATTATTGTTACGGTTTTACTTTTTATTATTGTGGCAGTTTTTAAAGGAACCATAACCTCTGCTTTTAATGCTGAGTCGTTTACTCGAATTATATGGTTGTTGCCCCTGCTCGTTTTCCTATTGGCCACACATAAAAGCATGCACTACTGGTTTAACCGTGATAAAAAGTATAAGACTATTGCGCAAAATAGAGTAATTCTAAGCGCAACACAAACTGGAGTGAAACTTAGTCGTTTTGCTTTCACTAATGGTTATTGGGGGCTAGTAATTGGAACCATAGTGGGCGAATTTGTTGCTTGGGCCGTATACGTAGTTAAAATAATTCGAAATGATATTTGGCGATTAAGGTTCTTATCGCGAAAGTCGATGCGAAAAGCGCTGAAAGAATACGCAAACTTTCCGAAGTTCTTAATGCCCATGGCAGTAGTTAATACATTTTCGGTAAATATTCTTGTTTTTTCGCTTGCGGCAATTGCTTCGAGTACAATAGTTGGGTTTTACGAAAGAGCTTGGAGGGTTATAAATATGCCTTTTTCGCTGTTGAGTACCTCTTTTGGAAATGTTTTTTACGAGCAAATGACCAAAACGGTAAACCCCAAACGATTGTATACAGTTTCGTATTTTGCCAATTTGGCAATTGCCACGGTTGTTCTAACGCCAATAATGCTATGGGGTGAGCCCATTTTTGGTTTTGTGCTTGGGAAGGAGTGGATTGCTGCCGGTACCATCGCAAAGCTAATTGCTCCTTTAACCATTTCGAATTATGCCACGGCGTGTGTGTCCAACGTTTTTTCGGCTTTTAAGAAAAACCAGCTGCTGTTGGTTTGGCAGGTAGCCTATCTGCTTATTGTGGTTAGCTGGATTTTTCTGGCAAGATCATTCGATATCTATCTTCTAATTCGTATATACGCATTTATTGGTGCTACAATTTATGCAGTGCTTGCCTATATGGGATTTAAAGTGGTGGCTAAGCAAGTTGCTATTCGGTAATTTTGCTATTTTTAGATAGTTTTTAGCATTGAAGTTTTTATCAATCCATAAATTTATTTAAAGTGAAGCGTTTTTTTATTGGTATTTTTGGAGTGCTTTTCTTTCGTTGGGCCTACCCAGGGTTTAACTACTACGAATTTCCGTTTCGAAAAATTTTAAAGTGCTTCTTTTTTCAGCGGGTTTTCGGTATTAACCGAAAAGTTCCTTGGCCGGTCCATTGGACTTCTGAAGTGAAGGCTTTTGAGAAAATTCAAAGAGGAACAGAAACACCTGGGTCTATGCTCGGTTGCTATATCGATGGTCGTAACGGGATAGTCTTGGGTGATAATGTATGGATAGGTCCTCGTGTATCGATTATTAGCATGGATCACAATCTGCTAAACTACAACCATTACAAGGTTGAGAAACCAGTGGTTATTGGGCGCGACTCGCTGTTAACCACCAATTCAATTATCCTGCCTGGCGTTGAGTTAGGTCCCCATACAGTGGTTGCTGCAGGTGCCGTGGTTACCAAATCGTTTCTCGAAGGGAATCAGGTTTTAGCTGGAAATCCAGCCAGAGTTATTCGAAAACTCGATAGTTATATTGTTCCCGATATTAAGTGAATCTTAAAAAATATTTTACAGTGAAATTTTATCATAGGCTTTTTATAAGCTCGTTAGCATTATTGTTTTTGATTCAACTCTATTCGTGCTGTAGCAAAAGCGATTCAGATTCACTCCCTATTTATGTTGATTTTGAAGCATCGCCCATAGGTGATTATTCTCCAAAGAAGATTAGAACCGATTGGCCAAACTCAAAAATGCTTTGGGGCAAAAAAGATCGTGTTGAGTATACTTTGGGGCTAACTCCAAAGTATGCTGAAATACTAGACCACAAAGGTAATAGGGTACTTAGAGTCAATTATCCTGCAAACGTTTATGGCCCTCTCGTTGGAAGTCAGTGGAAATCAGCTTTTCATTCGGTTGATGAAGCGGTTTTGCAGTATAAGGTTTTCTTTCCCGTTGGTTTCGATTTTGCAAAAGGAGGTAAATTGCCTGGTTTAGCTGGCGGAAAGGGGAATGCTGGTGGTCAGGTTCCTAATGGTTATGATGGGTGGAGTGCTCGTTTAATGTTCCATGAACATGGTGAAGTAGCTTATTACTTGTATTATCCAGATCAGAAGACTGAGTATGGCGAGTATCATTTTTGGAAATTAGATTCAACTGAAATACAACTACCTGTTGGTCGTTGGGTGGAATTTACCCATTACCTAAGGATGAATAATCCCAAGCAGCGCGATGGTAAACTTTGCGCTTGGATAGACGGAGTTAAAGTGTTGTCGATTGATTCCCTTAGGTTTCGTGATACTTCAGCTCTTGCCATTGATCACATCCTTTTTAGCACCTTTTATGGTGGAGATAGTCCTGAGTGGGCTCCCTATAAGGACACATACATTCTTTTCGATGATTTTTGCATAAATATTCCTGATAGTACTTTTGTGATAAGTGAGTAAGA
>CAZGQZ010000039.1:0-10946 GCA_964527985.1 uncultured Rikenellaceae bacterium
AAACAGCTTACAGAAACTAATAAATACTCCATGTTGTTTTGTCGGGGTGAAAGGATTCGAACCTTCGACCTCGTCGTCCCGAACGACGCGCGCTAACCGGGCTGCGCTACACCCCGTTTTTATTACCTGAAAAGCTAAGCGAATATAAAGGCTTGAAAAAGGGAGATTGCTAGTTTTCGAGTTCAAATTTAGGAAAAAGTGTGCTTCATTGTTTTTTCGGCTCAAAAAAATATCTTTACCTTGCTAAATCAGTTTGTTATGCACGAGGAAATAGTACACTTCGTTTGGAAGCATAGTCCTTCTCTTTTTAACGGTATTTTGCTTGATGACGTTGAAACGCTTGAGGTAATATCACCAGGTGTTCACAACTCTGATTCGGGCCCCGATTTTTTTAATGCAAAACTGCGGATAGGCCAAACTATTTGGGCAGGGAATATCGAAATTCATATAAATGCATCCGATTGGGATAAACATAAGCATAATACCGACCCTGCTTTTGACTCAGTAATTTTGCACCTAGTAGTTAACTATGATAAGGAAGTGCACAATAGCCAAGGCAAAAAGGTATTAACAGTTCAGGTTCCTTATCCCGATAATCTCGAATGGGAGCTACAACGGTTAGTCGGTCAGGATTCATGGATACCTTGTGCCCAGTCGCTTCCAAGCTATAACGGTTTACAGCTACAAATGTGGCTGTCCTCGTTGGCTGCGGAGAGGCTTGAGCAGAAAACCGAACAGATAAAGGCCTTGGTAAACCATTTTAGCGGAAGTTGGGAGGAGGCTTTTTACGTGTCGATGGCTAGGAGTTTTGGCCTAAAAATTAACGCACTTCCTTTTGAACTTCTGGCAAAGGCAACTCCATTAAAGTACTTGGCCAAGATAAGAGATTGCCTATTTAGCATTGAGGCAATGCTTTTTGGTCAGGCGGGTATTTTGCCAAGTGATGAAAAAGCTGATGATTATACACAAAGGCTAGTTAAAGAGTATTCATATCATAAAGCTAAATTCAGCTTATCGCCAATACCAAATCACCTGTGGAAGTTTATGCGACTTCGTCCTATGGCATTTCCAACAATCCGAATTGCTCAATTCGCAATGCTAATCCATAGTTCGTCGGCCTTGTTCTCAAAATGCCTTGAGGCAACCAACCTTAAGCAGCTTCACGGTTTGCTAAAGGTAAAAACATCAGAGTATTGGCATAGCCATTACACTTTTGGCAACGAAACTTCTTATAGAAAGAAAAGTATAGGCTTAGCAACAATTGACATTATCATCCTCAATACAATTATACCTTTTGCCTTTGCATACGGTATTGAGCGCGGAAACGATGCACTGAAAGAAAAAGCATTAGCGCTACTTGAGCAGATGAAGCCGGAAAAAAATAGCATGACCGAAGGATTTTTGAAGTTGGGAGTTTCTGCTAGTAATGCATACACAACCCAAGCATTAGCCCAGCTAAAAAATGAGTACTGCGATAAGCGAAAATGCCTATACTGCCAAGTTGGAGCAAATGTACTTTTAAAAAGGGTTTAGCTATTTTTTGTGGCATTTCAGTGGTTAGTGTTGTGATCTTCTACAAAAAAATATTCCGATTATCTGTTGGTTTAACAAAAAACTATTACCTTTGCAGCTTGAAATATGCCTTTGATATACCCACTAATTTACTGATTAGCTATGAATTATTTAACAGCAGAAAAGAAGCAGGAGATTTTTAAAGATTACGGGAAGTCTAATACCGACACTGGTTCCCCAGAGGGCCAAATCGCGCTATTTTCCTACCGTATCAGCCATTTAACTGAGCACCTGAAAAAAAATCGTAAGGATTATGCAACTCAGCGCTCATTGTTAAAGCTGGTGGGTAAGCGCAGAAGATTGTTAGATTACCTTAAAGATCGCGACATTGAAAGATATCGTGCTATTATTAAGGCTTTAAATTTAAGAAAGTAATGAACAAAAAGGCAATTGTTACAATTGCCTTTTTTCAAATCTTTGTCTTTTTTTAACGGGGGAATCAGAGGGATTGCACGTTCCCTCTGATTTTTTTGTTTTTTAGGATATTTTTTTATTTATCAATATACTTGATACCGTATGTTTAACGTAGTAGAGAAAACAATTGATTTAGGTGATGGAAGGTCCATTACCATCGAATCGGGCAAACTTGCCCGTCAGGCCGATGGGTCTGTAGTTATCCGAATGGGTAGAACCATGATGCTCGCAACCGTTGTGAGCGCTAAAGATGCAAGAGAGGATGTTGACTTTATGCCTCTTAGCGTTGAGTACAAAGAGAAGTATGCCGCAGGAGGCCGTTTCCCTGGAGGGTTTCTGAAAAGAGAAGCGCGCCCGTCAGACTACGAAGTGCTAATAGCTCGTTTAGTCGATAGGGCATTACGTCCGCTTTTCCCCGACGATTACCATGCCGAAACTTTTGTGACAATAAACCTTATATCAGCCGATAAGGACACACCTCCCGACGCGCTTGCCGGGTTGGCAGCATCGGCTGCACTTGCTATTTCAGATATTCCATTCAATGGGCCAATATCTGAGGTTCGTGTTGTTAGGGTTGATGGAAAATTCCTAATCAACCCGTCGTTCTCACAAATTGAGAAAGCCGATATGGATATGATGGTAGGTGCAACCTACGATAATATTCTGATGGTGGAAGGTGAACTTAACGAGGTTTCTGAGAGCGAAATGCTCGAAGCTATTAAGTTTGCCCACGAGGCCATTAAAAAGCAATGCGTTGCGCAAATTGAGCTAGCCAAAGAGCTAGGCGTAGTTAAGCGCGAATACTGCCATGAGAATAACGACGATGAGCTAAAGGCAAAAGTGAAAGAGTTTTGCTACGACAAGGTTTACAAGGTGGCAAAATCAATGCTTGCTAAGCATGAGCGTAGTGAGGCTTTTGCAGCAATTAAAGAGGAGTTCTTGCAAACCCTTCCCGAAGAGGAGCGCGAAGAAAAGGCTTCGCTTGTTGGGCGATACTACCACGATGTTGAGAAGTATGCCATGCGTAATATGATTCTCGATGAGGGGGTAAGGCTTGATGGAAGAAAAACAGATCAGATTCGCCCAATTGAGTGCGAAGTCAATTTCTTGCCTTCGGCACACGGGTCGGCGCTTTTTACTCGCGGCGAAACCCAATCGTTAACAACAGTTACCTTGGGTACTAAACTCGACGAGAAAGTAATCGATGAGGTATTGCAACAGGGTACCGAAAAGTTTGTGCTACACTACAATTTTCCACCTTTCTCAACAGGCGATGCTAGAGCTTATCGTGGTGTTAGCCGTCGTGAAATAGGGCACGGAAACCTTGCTCACAGAGCATTAAAGAAGATGGTACCCACTGGTGAGAGTAATCCTTATACCGTAAGGGTAGTGAGCGATATCCTCGAATCAAATGGCTCATCGTCAATGGCAACTGTTTGTGCAGGTACGCTTGCACTAATGGATGCTGGTATCAAAATAAAGAAACCGGTTTCGGGTATTGCAATGGGGCTTATTTCTGAGCCCAAGGGTGCTCGTTTTGCTGTCCTTTCCGATATTTTAGGCGACGAGGATCATCTTGGTGACATGGACTTTAAGGTTACCGGAACCAAAGATGGAATCACTGCCACTCAAATGGACATAAAGGTAGATGGCCTTCCATATGAGGTTTTAGCGAAGGCACTCGACCAAGCACGCGAAGGTAGAATGCATATTCTTGGCAAAATGACAGCTGTAATTGCTGAGCCAAATGCTGACCTCAAGCCTCATGCACCCCGTATTGAGCAATTCAGTATTCCTCGCGATCTTATTGGTGCTGTTATTGGCCCGGGCGGAAAGATAATTCAAGAGATACAGCGTACAACTGGTGCAACCATTAATATTGAGGAGGTGAACAACCATGGCATTGTGACCGTGTTTGCCGATAATATGGAAGCACGTAACGCAGCTGTTAAATGGATAAAAGGAATTGCTGTTTCTCCAGAAGAGGGAGAGGTTTACACCGGTAAGGTGAAGTCAATTCTTCCTTTTGGTGCTTTCATCGAAATAGTTCCGGGTAAGGATGGGTTACTTCATATCTCTGAAATAGACTGGAAACGCGTTGAGAAAGTGGAAGATGTGCTCAAAGAAGGAGATATGGTTGAGGTTAAGCTTATTGAGATTGATAAGAAGACTGGTAAGTTGAAACTATCACGCAAGGCGCTTTTGCCAAAGCCTGAGAATAAGTAGTATAAAATTCACATTGCAATGAAAGGGAGTTCAGTTTGACTCCCTTTTTTTATGACAAAAATTCCGAATGCCAACCTTACTAAAAAAAATCCAGAAGTAAAATCTAGCATCATGAATGTTGGGCATATTAAATAAAAAACAGTACATTTACGTTGCACATTTAATAAACAAATGTGTATTTTTGCGATATTCAACTAACAGTTTCATTCTGAAAGCAGAATACCTATGAAAAAATTACTACCTGTGATCTTATCCAGCTTTATGCTTTTGGGCGTATCATGCAACCAAAGCAAAGTAAAATATCCTGAAACAGCAAAGGAAGATGTTGTTGACACCTATTTCGGTTTACAAGTTGCTGATCCCTATCGTTGGCTCGAAGACGATAAATCGGAACGAGTTGCCGAATGGGTTAAAAAACAAAATGAGGTAACCTTCGGGTATCTCAACAAAATTCCGTTTCGCGATGCATTAAAGAGTAGGCTAAGCGAGCTGTTTAACTACACTTCGGTTACGGCACCTTTTAAGGAGGGGGGCAAGATATTCTCCTTTCGTAGAGATGGACTACAGGATCAGTGGGTACTCTACGTTCAAGATTCGGATAGCGAGGAACCAAGGGTTTTGATTGACCCTAACAAGTTTTCCGATGATGGAACAGTCGCTTTGTCAAATGTTGGTGTTTCCAAAGATGGAAATTACATTGCCTACGCAGTTGCCGATGGTGGCTCGGATTGGAACAAGATTAAAGTGCGACTAATTGAAAGTGGAGAAGATTTAAGCGATGAAGTTAAATGGGTAAAGTTCTCTTCTATTCAGTGGTTTAAGGATGGGTTCTTTTACAGTCGTTACGATGCACCTGAAGAGGGAACCGAGCTAAGCACTAAAAATGAGTACCACAAGGTTTACTACCATAAGGTTGGCACAAGCCAAGAAGATGATAAGCTTATTTTCCAAAATCTCGAAGAACCGCTCAGAAACTACTCAGCGCAGGTAACGTCAGACGAGAAATTTCTTATTATCTCCGAGTCAGAATCTACGCATGGAAATTCGCTTTACATCCGCAACTTAAACACCGATCACGATTTTATAAAGCTAACAACTAGCTTCGACTATAACTACCAAGTACTCGATCATATCGACAACCACTTGTACGTTCTAACAAATTACCGATCGCCCAAGTACAAGCTCGTAAAAATTAACGTAAATACTCTCGATATTGGTAATTGGCGCGATGTTATCCCCGAAAAGAAGGACGTACTTGAAAGCTGCGTGTTAGCTGGCGGGAAAATTATTGCTACTTACATTGAGGATGTTAAGAGTAAAGTTGAAGTTTACGACCTAGCAGGAGAGAAGCTGCACCAAGTAGAACTTCCAACCCTAGGGACAGTGGGTGGATTTAGCGCAAAATACACTGATACCAAGGCTTTTTACACATTTACCTCATTTACCTTCCCATCGGTAATTTTTAGCTTTAATACTGATACTTACGAGTCGGAAGTTTTCTTTAAACCGGAGATAGATTTTAATGCTGATGCCTTTGAAACTAAGCAGGTATTTTATAAGAGTAAGGATGGCACTGATGTTCCAATGTTTATAGTTCACAAAAAAGGGATTGAGCTTGATGGCACAAATCCAACGCTGCTCTACGGTTATGGCGGGTTCAATATCACCGTAAAACCATCATTCAGCGTTTCTAGACTTGTATGGCTCGAGAATGGAGGTGTATTCGCTCTGGCGAATATAAGAGGCGGAGGTGAGTATGGTGAAAACTGGTATCGCTCGGGCACTAAGCTGAATAAGCAAAACGTATTCGACGATTTTATTGCTGGTGCCGAATACCTTATCGAAAAAGGATATACATCGAATAAGAAGCTAGCTGTTCAGGGAGGATCAAACGGTGGTTTGCTCGTTGGGGCTGTTGTTAACCAGCGTCCCGATTTGTTCAAGGCCGCAATTCCTCAAGTAGGCGTAATGGATATGCTTAGATTTCACAAGTTTACTATTGGATGGGCATGGGTTAACGATTACGGATCGAGTGAAGATTCAATCCAATTCGTCAATCTTTACAACTATTCACCAATTCATAACATTAAAAGCGGAGTTAAATACCCTGCAATTCTTGTAACAACTGCCGATCACGATGATAGGGTTGTGCCAGCGCACTCGTTTAAGTATATAGCTACATTGCAGGATAAGCAGCGCCGTGGAGCAAACCCAAAGCTAATTCGTATACAAACCAGAGCAGGTCATGGAGCAGGCACACCTGTTTCTCTAGCCATTGAAGAGGCTGCTGATATCTACTCGTTCTTGTTCTACAACCTTGATCAGGAAATTGAGCATTAATGCTTAAAATATTTTAGCTTCAATAGGAGTTGGCAAGAGTCCAACTCCTTTTTTTTAGCAACATAAATACCATGAGATACCTAGTAATTGAGGGAAATATTGGAGCCGGAAAAACAACTCTGAGTACAATGCTAGCAGATGAACTTAATGCAAAACTTGTACTAGAGCAATTTTCTGATAACCCTTTTTTGCCCAAGTTCTATATGGATGCTGAGCGATATAGTTTCCCATTAGAGCTCTCATTTTTGGCCGAACGGTATAAGCAGCTAAATAACGATTTGAGGTCAAGCTCGCTGTTTCAGCCTTTAGTTATTGCCGATTACTTCTTCATGAAGTCGCTTATATTTGCACAGAACACCCTTGCCAAGGATGAGTTCAACCTATATCGTCAGATTTTTGAGATAATCTATAGCTCAATTCCTAAGCCCGATTTGTACGTATTTTTACACCTACCGGTAGATAAGCTTTTAGCTAATATCCAAAGCAGAGGACGTGATTATGAAAAATCGATAACAGCCGAATATCTTGAACGAATACAGGAGGGCTATTTTTCCTTTTTTAAGCAGCATTCAGAGTATACCTTTCTGGTAATTGACACCTCAAACATCGATTTTGTGAAAAGCCCCGATGATTATCGGAAAGTTAAGTCGGCAATTTTTGACCAAAGGCATGAAAAAGGCATTAAACGGCTATCTTTTTAACTTTTAGGGCAATTTTTAAGAGCAAACATTTTCTATTTCATAAAAGAGTATTAAATTTGTCAAATGTTAACCAAAATAACCAAAAAGGTAGAAAAACCAAATCAAACACTGATAACTATGAAAAAAATTAAATTCAATGTTTTGGCAATGTTTGCCATGGCAGCCATGATTCTCAGCAGTTGTGGTGGCGTTGATAAAATGAAGGAGTTTGCTGAAGGTACCGACTTTAAAGTAACTCCTAACCCCCTTGAAGTACACGGAAATATGGTTCAAGGTGAAATCAGCGGAACATTCCCTGCTAAGTATTTCAACAAAAAGGCAATTCTTGAAATTACCCCAGTTGTTGTATACGAAGGTGGCGAACTTGCACTACCCGTGAAAATGCTACAAGGCGAGGAAGTTGAAGACAACTACCAAGCTATTCCTTACGAAGCAGGTGGAAGTTTTACACATGAAGTTGATTTCGAATATACCGATGCAATGATGATGTCGGATCTTGAACTTCGTTTTGTAATCATTTACAAGGATGAGAGGATTCCTTTCGACGTTCCTTATAAAGCAGGCGTTGGTGTTATTGCAACTTCAAAACTTGTTGATCTTAATCCCAAGCCAATCATGCTCAAGGATAACTTCCAAAGAGTTATTGCTGAAAATGAAGAGGCTCAAATTAACTTTGTAATTCAGCGTGACGATATCCGTAAAAGCGAACTTACAAAAGAGGAAGTTAAGGCATTAGAGGATTTCATTGCTAAAACTGCAGCAGAAGAAAAGGTTGAGCTTAAAGGCATTAATGTTTCTTCATATGCTTCGCCTGATGGACCTGAGGATCTTAACGAAAAGCTTTCAAAGAATCGTGGAACTAACACTGAGAAGTGGTTAGGAAACGTATTCAAAAAAGCAAAAGTTGAAGGTGCACCTGCTGACTATGTTAAGGTTGAAACCACAACTGAAGACTGGGATGGATTCCAAAAGCTAGTTCAAAATTCTGATATCCAAGATAAGGAGCTAATTCTTCGCGTTCTTTCTATGTACTCAGATCCTGAAGTTCGTGAAAAAGAAATTAAGAACTTAAGCAAGGTTTACCTTGTACTTGCTGAAAAAATTCTTCCTGAACTTCGTCGTTCAAAAATGGTTGTTAACGTTGACATGATTGGATACTCAGACGAGGAGCTAATGGAAATGATCCAAAAGGATAGTATTGATGGTTTGAATGTTGAAGAGATGCTTTACGCTGCTTCAATTTGCAAAGATACCGACACAAAACTTTCTATCTATAAGAAAGCTGCAGAAGTACATAACGATGTACGCGCTCACAATAACATTGGCTACATTAACCTTAACAATGGCAATGTTGCCGAAGCTAAAGCTGCTTTAGAAGCTGCAACTGCACTTGATGCAAACAACGCAGTTATTAAGAATAACCTTGGTTGTGTTGCTATGCTTGAAGGTAACCTCGAAGAAGCTGAGAATTTATTCCTTGGCGCTACCAATGCAGGTACTGAGGTTAAGTACAACCTGGGTATTTTAGGCATTGTAAACAATAAGTATCCTGCAGCAGTTGAGTATCTTGCTGGTTCCGATTCGTTTAACCAAGGTTTAGCAATGCTTCTTACTAACAAGAATGATGCTGCTAAGAATACTTTCGAAAAAGTTGATGAGGCTAAAGCATACTACGGTCTTGCAATTGTTGGTGCTCGCATAGGCGACGAGGCTATGGTTCTTGATAACCTTCGTACTGCAGTTGGAAAAGATGCAGCACTTAAAGAGCGTGCTCTTAAAGATCTTGAATTCCGCAACTATCTTCAGAACGAAGCTTTCACAGCCGTTCTTCAATAGTAGAAACGATTATAAATAAAAAGAGGGCTAGTTTCTAGCCCTCTTTTTTATTTGCCAAAATTTCGAAAAGTAATCCCACAGCACAATTCCGGCTGTAACCGAAATATTAAACGAATGCTTAGTCCCAAATTGAGGCACCTCTATCACCTCATCGCAAATATCAATAACGCTTTGGTCAACCCCTTTTAGCTCGTTACCAAAGACAAATGCAACTCTCTCGTTTAGTGAAGGTGTGAAGTCTCTTAAGTCGATACAGCCTAGCGTTTGCTCAATGGCAAATACCCGATGTCCCTCTTCGTGGAGCTTGTTAATCGCTTCAATTGTGTCGTTAAAGTATAGCCAAGTAACCGACTCCTCTGCTCCTAGAGCAGTTTTGTATATTTCGGGGTGCGGGGGTGTTGCCGAAATTCCGCAAAGGTAAATCTGCTCAACGTTAAGCGCATCGCTTGTTCTAAAAACTGATCCAATATTGTTTAAGCTTCGCACGTTATCGAGAACTATGGTTACCGGAATTTTTTTCTGTACTTTAAACTCATTAACGTTAACCCTGTTTAGCTCTTCGTTTTTCAGTTTTATATGATGTTTCATCAGCTTAATAGATTCAGATTGCAGGAGTAAAATCTTACCAATTTTTTGTACTTTAGTAGCAGTTGCAAATTAAATCTTTTTCTAATGAATATCCATGAGTATCAGGCCAAAGAATTACTAAAAAGGGCAGGAGTTTCTGTTCCTGCAGGTAGTGTAGTGATTAATTCCGACGATGCAGCAAAGGCTGCAAGTGATATTATGAATTCAACTGGAACTAATGCCATAGCGGTTAAAGCCCAAATTCATGCTGGTGGAAGAGGGAAAGGAGGAGGAGTGAAAATTGCTAAATCAGTTGAGGAAGTCAAAACTTTTGCCGAAAGTATTTTAGGGATGACATTGGTAACTCACCAAACTGGGCCTGAAGGTAAGCTGGTCAAAAAAGTATTGGTTGAACAAGGGATATACTATCCAGGACCATCGCAAGTACAGGAGTTCTACATGAGCATATTGCTTAACAGGTCAACAGGCCGAAACATGGTGCTTTACTCAACCGAAGGGGGAATGGACATTGAGGCGGTTGCCGAAAAAACGCCGCATCTTATTTTTAAGGAGGAGATTCACCCAATGGGTATACAGCCTTTTCAGGCTCGCCGAATAGCATTCAACTTAGGGCTAACGGGAAAAGCTTATTCGCAGATGGTGAAGTTTGTTACCGCTTTGTATAATGCCTACATTGAGTACGATGCAACTTTATTTGAAATAAACCCCGTGTTTAAAACCTCCGATGATCTTATTTTTGCCGCCGATGCAAAGGTTAACATTGATGATAATGCCCTTTTCAAGCATGCCGATATTCTCGATATGAGAGATCTTGATGAGGAGGATCCCGCTGAAGTGGAAGCCTCGGAGTCGAACCTTAACTTCATTAAGCTCGATGGTAACGTGGGCTGTATGGTAAATGGCGCGGGATTAGCCATGGCAACTATGGATATCATAAAACTCTCGGGTGGCGATCCTGCAAATTTCCTCGATGTAGGTGGAACTGCAAACGCCCAAACGGTTGCTGCTGGGTTTCGGATAATCCTCAGAGATCCTGCTGTTAAGGCAATACTGATTAATATTTTTGGCGGTATTGTTAGGTGCGATAGGGTTGCGCAAGGTGTTGTTGATGCTTACAAGGAGATTGGGAATATTCCTGTACCAGTAATTGTTAGGTTGCAAGGAACAAATGCTCAGGAAGGTAAGGAGCTAATTGACAAAAGTGGGTTAAAAGTATACTCAGCCATTAGCCTTCAGGAGGCAGCCGATTTAGTTAGCAAAATGGTTTAG
>CAZGQZ010000039.1:11046-14479 GCA_964527985.1 uncultured Rikenellaceae bacterium
GTTTTACCTATTAACAGGTACGAAAGCATTTTGTTCTTTTAAACTACCACTTTACCGATTTGCGATTAACTGGCATGGTCATACACCGGGCACCGCCTCCTCCACGGGGTAGCTCACTTCCATCAATAGTTATTACGTATTTGTTGTAGTTATCCAAATCAACTTTTCCGCTGATAACCTCTTTTGCCCTAATAATTTCGTAGCCAAACTTGTTCATCTCTTCCATAGTATTAGTGTTACGAGCATAGCCGATAACTTTTCCGGGGCCAATGGCAAAAAAGTTGGCTCCGCTGTGCCACTGCTCTCTTTCTTGAGTCCATGAGTCAATGCTACCACCACATTGTATTGGCTTCAGATCCATGCCAAGGTTTTTAAGTGCAGTGAGAATATTCTCAACATTCTTAATCTCTTTTACTTTACAGTTCTCAACTGTAATTTGAACGGTTTGGTACTTGTTTGGCCTAAGAATAAGCGGTTCAAATATCATACACGCATCAACATCG
This sequence comes from uncultured Rikenellaceae bacterium, assembly GCA_964527985.1. Taxonomy (GTDB): domain Bacteria; phylum Bacteroidota; class Bacteroidia; order Bacteroidales; family Tenuifilaceae; genus Perlabentimonas. The sequence goes on from CAZGQZ010000039.1 coordinate 11,550, forward strand.
AGTAAGGTAAACACCATGTCGAGATGTATGAATGACTCTGGTTTGTAGGGCAACTCCTGAACTATAATGTGTTTTGTTCCCGATGAGTTTTTCGAGCATAGCCTATTGATAATAAAGTCGATTCCTTGGGTTGTGGTGCGAGCACTGTTACCTATAAGCATAACATCTTCACGCGCAATAAGCACATCTCCGCCTTCAATTGATATGCTTTCGTTGTTGTTGAAGAACATTGGGTTGATGGTATTTGTCTCAAACGAATCGGAATTATTAAAGATTGCCTCCATGATAATGCTTTCCCTATCGCGCACCCTATTTGCCATTTTGCCAATTAGCACTTCGTCGTAAACAGCAATTGATGCATCGCGGGTGAAGTAAAAATTGTAAAGGGGAGGCAGTGCATACCGATCGTTGCTTAAAAAGCTGGTTAGCGAATTCCTTCTTAAGGGCATCCCTTCAATAAGTAATGTAACCAGCTGCTTTGAGGGAACTGCACAAAGCTCTTCTTTCAGGTGCAGAACTCCTTCGTGTTTACAAATGGTGTTTATTAGCTCTTCGCGTGCAAGAGGTTTACGTACCACTTCGTAAAGCAAATCGCTAACCTGAAAAGTTTTAGTAACCTTTGAGAGAACTCCACTAATTTGAGAGTATTCCTTGCGGGCTACATCGAGGTTGAGTATATCGCTATAAAGTGCTCTGTGGGCATCCATTGGAGTCATGTTCTCCACTTCAGCGCCTGGTGTATGAATTATTACACCTTGAAGTTCACCAATTTCGGAACTTACGTCTACCTTCAACTTGCTGTCCATAGCCAATAGTATTTAATTTGTTACAAAGAATTATGAAGCGTGCAAAGATACTAGCCTTAACCTAAACTCATTAATTAAAGAAACTGTTAAGCGGCAGAATTAAGAAATTAAAGTTACAAAAAGATTACGTGTAGCCATCCTGCATCCCTTAACTATATCTTTTAATCGTTTTACCAAATTTTTGTTATCGTTTATCAAAAGAAGTTGGAGTGACCAGTTTTGAAGTGCTATATTTGGGTTAAGTAAGAATAAGCAGTTGCTTATTGATTACCGGTGGTTAAGTTAAGTAGTGCGGTGTAGCTTCTATACCGCACTTACTTTTTTATATAACTTGTATTGCAATTTTTCTAACTCTGTTTCGGAGCTGTTTTCAACCTAAGTATATGAATGGTTACGGCAATGGCTATGGTTACTAAAAGAACTTGCAGCCAAACTATTCCCTTTGAACAGTATATGCTAAAGAGCATTGTAGCCCATAGGAGTATTAATGTAAATACTTTTACCTCTTTCCCTATGGATTTATTATGAATGTAGTTTTTTATGTATCGCCCAAAAACTCTATGAGTAAGTAACCATCGGTATAGCCTTTGCGAACTCTTTAGAAAAAGGTAGGCCGACAGTAGAAAGAAAGGAGTTGTTGGTAATATTGGCAGAATTATTCCCAAAATACCTAAACCCATTGAGATTATTCCGGCAATAGCCAAAAGAGCTTTAACGTATTGTGATTTTGGCTTACTACTTTTTTTCAACGCAAATTTTAATTGATAGATTTAACCGTTATGCGATCCATCGCAAAAGGGTTTTCTTTTCGACTTGCCACATGCGCAAAGGTAAACTTCGGTTTGCTCATCGTCATCAACTCTGTTCCCGTCGGTTCCTGTAATTTGAAATTTGCCCGTAACCTTAATGGGACCACCCTTGTTAATCTTTATTTCGGGAAGCGCATTCCCCTTTTTTACGTTTTGCATTGCTTATTCCTCCGGATCTTTAAAACCTACTTTGAAATGTGTCCCGTCGCAAAATGGAAGGTTGTTTGAAACTCCACATCTGCATAAAGATATCATTTGCATCGATTTGAGTTCCTGATTATTTTCGCCAATTAGCTTGAATTTGCCAGAAACAAGCAACGGGCCATTTTTCATCACTTGAATTTTAATTGGCTTTACTTCTTCCTCTTGAGTTTTCGACGATTGGGGGCTGTCATCTTTTACCGCTTTTGGCGAATCTTCCTTATCGTTTTTCGCAGTATCATTCCACTTAAAGGTTAATGCATTAGTGGGGCACTGGTTTACAATATCGATAATCTGGTCGGTTGGTGCACCCTGCATATTTACCCACGGCCTATTGCGCGGATTAAACACCGAGAGTAACTTGGTGTAGCAGGTTGTGGCATGAATGCACTCGCCTGGTTTCCAAAAAACGGTTATATCATCGTTTGAATAGCTTCTGTTATTCTTCTCCATAGTAAGCTTTGTTTTATCACTCTCAACACGCTATGTTAGCAATTGTTGAATGTACAAGTTATCTTTTTGCAATAATACAACTTGCTATCATGTCGTGCAGTGCTTGTTTCTTGTCGGTAAAACCTGCAATAATATACCCAATAAGCATTGTCATATTGGTAATTATTCGGGCAAAGTATCTTCCCGATGCTTTGCCAAAGCTAATTCTTTTGCCATCGTAATCGGTAACAATTATGCCAATTGCAATTTTACCCAAGGTTCCCTGGTATTTTGATGATTCAAAAATTGCATAGTAAAGCCATTTAAAAACTAGGTTGAATAGAGAAAATAGGACTAAACCACCCAGAGCGAATGATATTCGCATTAGGTTTTCAAGTTCCATTAGCTCCTCTGGAGTTGAAATATCAGCAAGATCAGCAGCAGAAACGAGTGCCAATAGCAAGGGTATTGCTAACAAAAGCGAAATTGTTCCTAAAACTAAACTATCGATGAGGAAAGCCGCAAACCTAAGCCAGAATCCAGCAAACTCAACGTTACCCTTAGAATTATTATCTATTCGTTCCATTTTTTAACTTTGTATTTTAAAGTTGTTAGCCTGAAATATTGCCTAAAAATAGTGAGAAAAATAGTTTTTGGCATTTTTTATGAGTAATTCGTTTAC
>CAZGQZ010000039.1:14579-15717 GCA_964527985.1 uncultured Rikenellaceae bacterium
CAAATAGCAAAGTACAAAATTTCCGAGATGGATGCTCACTACAGAACATTAAAAACGGATAAAGAGCGAAAGGAGTATGTTAAGCAGGTAGAGAAAGAGCTTAGGGCTGAGTTTGAAGATCAGCTGGTAAAGCTAACCATATCGCAGGGTAAGCTGCTAATAAAGCTTATCGACAGGGAGGTTGGACGAACCACATACGGGGTTATTCGCGATTTGAAAGGCGGCGTTTCAGCAGTATTTTGGCAAGCTATTGCCCGGTTGTTTGGCTCAAATTTAAAAACCGAGTTCGAAGCAATGGGCGAGGATAAGCTGCTAAATGAGCTAATAATGCTGCACGAGCATGGGTTGCTTTAGCAGTAATTAAAAAGAGAGCGGTTAGAGTTTTTCTGACCGCTCTCTTTTTTTACAGCTAACATTAGCTACAAATGCTTAAGCACCTCTTTCACAATAGCCATGGCTCCATTGGCTATATCAACAATGGTTGCATCGAGCATGTAGCATGGAGTGGTAAAGAGCAAGTTTTGCTTATCAACAATTACTTCGCCATGAGATGTTGCGGTGTGTTGTGCACCCAGAGATTCAACAGCCTTTTTGGTTCCCTCATCGGTTCCAATAGTTAGCTTTGCTCCTTTTATTAGCTTGGCTAAAAGCACAGGAGAAATACAGAGTGCTCCAATAGGCTTACCAGCCTGATGAAAATCGGTAATAACCTTTTCAACAGCGGGGTTAACTTTACAGTTTACACCATCGAAAGCAAATGTGCAAAGATTTTTTGCAACACCAAATCCACCCGGAAAGATAACGGCATCAAAATCACCAGCCTTAAGCTCATCTAATGGTTTAATGTTACCTCTGGCTATTCGAGCGGCTTCAACCAAAACGTTTCGGCTCTCATTCATCTCCTCCCCTGTAAGGTGATTTATTACGTGGTGCTGGTTAGTGTTTGGAGCAAAAATTTGGTACTCCGCACCTTGCTGCTTTATGGCGTAAAGGGTCATGGTGGCTTCGTGAATCTCAGCGCCATCGTATACGCCGCAGCCCGCAAGAATTACTGCAATTTTTTTAGGATCACTCATATTCTTCCCGATTTAAGTTTACGTTTTTTACAAATTTATGATATTTGCCATAAAGTAACCAG
>CAZGQZ010000040.1:0-15581 GCA_964527985.1 uncultured Rikenellaceae bacterium
TAGTGTGGGAACTACTGGATTCCCTGCCCGACTGCGCCAGTCAGGCGGGGAACCAGTGACCCTCCTGATGAGCCGCATAGGGGAGCAAACCCCTCATTTTGGATGAATTAGGTATAATGCAAAAAACCACCTACAAGTTTTAGTTTGTAAGTGGTTGATTGTTAGTGTGGGAACTACTGGATTCGAACCAGTGACCCCCTGCTTGTAAGGCAGGTGCTCTGAACCAGCTGAGCTAAGCTCCCATTAAATTTGTGCAATGCTTTTCGTTTAAAGCGTTGCAAAAATACATGCATTTTTTAATTCTGCAAAATTTTTTCCCGCGAATTATTCTAAAATTAGCGCATCGGCAACCGTGAATGTGCTGCCACCGATGAAAATCAAATCGTTAGGCTGTGCATTTTTTTTTGCCTCATTTAGGGCTTCTTCTACATTTTGGTAGGTGTTTCCAACTAATCCGTAAGTTTTTGCCTTATCTGCAAGTTCTAGCTCGTTCAATGCTCGCGGAATATTAGCCTTGGTAAAGTAGTAAGTTGCATTTTTGGGAAGTAGCTTAAGTATACCCTCAATGTTCTTATCGCCAACCATACCAATTACCATATGGGTTTTACTATGAGGTGTATTTCTTATTTGCCTTGCAATGTGGGTTATACCATCAACATTGTGGCCTGTATCGCATAAGGTTAGGGGATTGTTACCAATTATTTGCCATCGGCCAAGTAAGCCTGTATTGGCTATTGTGTTGCTTAGCCCTTTGGTTATGTTGTGTTTGGTGATGGTATATCCTTTTTTTACAAGCAAATCAATGGCACAAAGTACGCTAGGTAAGTTTTTAGCCTGATATTCTCCCAGTAAATCAATGCTCAGGTTTTCGTAAGCTACTTCTTTGCCTTTTGCAATGCTAAAATACTGCTTATCAATTCCCTTTTGTTCGCTAGCATTAACTAAATATTCGTTGCTGGCAAAGTATATTGGTGCATTTAGGCTTTTGGCTTTATCCTTAAAAACTGAGCTTATTTCGGGTTGGTTTTCACCAATGACTACGGGTGTGTTTTGTTTTATAACCCCTGCTTTTTCGGTGGCAATTTCGGATAGCGTATTGCCAAGCAGATCGGTATGGTCGAAACCAATATTTGTAATTATTGAGAGTTCGGGAGCTATTATGTTTGTTGAGTCGAGTCGTCCGCCTAAGCCAACTTCAATAACTGCAATGTCTACTTTTTGTTCAGCAAAATACTCAAAGGCCATGGCCACAGTCATCTCAAAAAATGAGGGTTTAAGCTGCTCGAAAATTTGTTGGTGCTTTGCAGTAAACTCAACCACAAACTGTTCGCTTACCATTTGGCCGTTAATCCTAATGCGCTCCCTAAAACTTTTAATATGTGGCGATGTGTATAACCCAACCCTATACCCAGCATCCATTAGCACCGAAGCAAGCATGTGCGAAGTGCTTCCCTTACCGTTGGTGCCAGCAACATGAATGGTTTTGTACCTAGTATGCGGGTGGTTGAAGTATTTGTCGAGGGCAATGGTAGTGTCGAGATTGGCCTTATAGGCCATTTTGCCAACACGCTGGTACATTGGCAGCTGCGAGAAAAGATAGTTGAGCGTTTGCTGGTAGTTCATGGGTTTGTTCTCCTCTGAAATTTTGTGCAATGTTAGCCAATTTCAAAGATATTTCCGCACTACAGTTGTTGGGTTTATGTTGATAAGTAATTGTATCGTGAAAAATCAGCAAAGCATTGTTTTACTAAGTTTGAGGTAATAGCGATGTTGTTTGGGTGTTATAAAGTAGTTCGGTCAAAGCCTAACATAAATTTAATGTCTTAAACCCTTATATCGCTTGCATTTATTTGTACATTTATAATCCTAAAATTAGCTTTATGGCGGCAAAAGTAAAAAAGGTTTTTGTGCTCGACACTAATGTGTTGCTTCACGACTTTACATGTATTTACAATTTTCAGGAGAATGATATTGTTATCCCCATAGTTGCGCTCGAAGAGCTCGACCATTTCAAGAAGGGTAACGAAATGATAAACTTTCATGCCCGAGAGTTTACCCGCGAACTCGATAAAATTGCAGGCGACAATCTTTTCAACGGCGGAATATCGCTGGGGAAAGGTCACGGTAAGCTACGGATTGAAACCGGAAAACCCTTCTCACCCGAAATGGAGCAGTCGTTTGCCGAAAAAAGCCCCGATCACAGAATTTTGGCCATAGCCAACCACCTGCAAAAGGAAAAGCCAAAGCAGCCTATAATACTAGTATCTAAGGATATAAACCTAAGGATGAAGGCAAAATCGTTGGGGCTGGTGGCGCAGGATTACCTTTCCGATAAGATTAAAAATTTAGATACCCTTAACCGCGAGATTGTTACTGTTGATGGGGTAGATGATGCTCTTGTACAAAAGCTATACGATACCTACGATGGAATAGATGCAAAGGAGATAAAGCAGGTTCCTTATGCAAATCAGTATTTCATTATAAAAGGGGCTAAATCAAGTGCATTAGGTCATTATAATCCTGCCTCCGAAACAATTGGTAGGGTCGAAAAAATTAGGGCCTACGGAATTGAACCTCGAAATTCGGAGCAAACCTTCTCGCTCGATGCCCTTTTGCGACCAGAAGTACAGTTGGTGGCCCTAACAGGTAAAGCCGGAACAGGAAAAACTTTGCTGGCACTTGCTGCTGCATTGCAGCAGGAAAAGGATTTTAACCAAATTCTGCTTGCGCGTCCCATTGTTCCGCTGGCCAACAGAGATATTGGCTTTTTGCCAGGCGATGTGAACGAGAAAATTGGACCTTACATGCAACCTCTTTTCGATAACCTTACGGTTATTAAAAATAAGTTTAAATCGTCTAGCAAAGAGTATCAGCATATTGAGGAACTTCAGCGTACCGAAAAACTCTTAATAACTCCTCTTGCATATATTAGAGGCCGCAGCCTCTCGAACGTATATTTTATTGTTGATGAGGCGCAGAACTTAACCCCACATGAGGTTAAAACCATTATTACCCGAGCAGGCGAGGGGACAAAATTTGTCTTCACAGGCGATATTCAGCAAATTGACCACCCGTACCTCGATATGAAATCAAACGGGTTAACCTACCTGTCCGACAAAATGCACGGTCAGGATATTTTTACGCACATAAACCTTGTTAAGGGCGAACGGAGCTATCTGGCCGATTTAGCGAGTACGCTACTTTAGCGGCTCACTATAACTTCGTAGCAAAACTTAGTTGTAATGTAATAATCGAATTATATAGCAGCTAAATACTTGTAATTTAAATAAAATGATAAAACGAATATTATTAATACTGATTGCTATTTCAAGCCTTAAATCATATTCTCAGATAATTTTTGAGAATGGCTATTTTATCGATGAATCAAACAAAAGAATTGAATGCCTCATAAAAAATGTTGATTGGAGAAGTAATCCAACAGAATTCGAATATAAGTTTTCCGATAACGAATCAGCACAAATAGCCAATATTAAAACAGTAAAGGAATTTGGAATTAATAACGTTTCAAAGTTTATCAGAGCTAAAATAAATATAGACAGGTCAAGTGACAAGATGGGGAAAATGAGTTCTGAAAGAAATCCTACCTTCAAGGAGGAGTTGCTGTTTCTTAAGGTTCTTGTTGAGGGAAAGGCATCACTATATCAATACACTGATGGTAATCTGATTCGATATTTCTTTAAACTTGATGATTCTGAAATAAATCAATTAGTTTATAAGCAATATTTGTATGCTAATAAAATTGCAGTGAATAATTACTTTAGACAACAATTATTTCTGCAGTTGAAGTGTGATGAGATTGAAAAAAATGAATTAAAACAACTCAGTTACGACAAAAGAGACTTAGAGCGGTTATTTATTAAATATAATGAGTGCACAAACTCAAATTATATCAACCATGCTCCACACAATAAGAAGCATTTGTTTAATTTAGCTATACGCCCAGGTATTAATTATAGTAGTTTAGAAATACAGAATCAATGGAAACAAACATGGGATACCGATTTTGAGAATCGTATTGGAATTAGTTTTGGATTGGAGGCTGAATTTATTTTACCATTCTGTAAGAATAAATGGGGTTTAATAGTTGAATCAACATATCGTTATTTTAAATCGGAACAGACCAAAGAAACAAGCAATGTTCCAGGAGGGATTCTTGTATCAAAAGTTGATTACAAATCAGTTGAATTGCCAATAGGAGTGCGCCACTATTTTTATTTGAATGATAAATCAAAGCTATACGCAAATATTTCTTATGTTTTTGAAATTCAAAATAATTCATATGTTAGGTTTTTTGAAAAAGATAACACATTGCTAGAAGAACTTGAAATATCATCAGGCATGAACATGGCTTTAGGTATAGGCTATAAATACAATAATAATTATAGTATTGAAATACGATATAACACAAGTCGAAACATAATAGGGAGCTATTTATCTTGGTACTCTGATTACAGAACAGTTTCAGTAATATTTGGATATTCATTTTTTTAATAGTAACCCATAATATGCGGTTTAATCAATAAGGGTTTTCGCGGTATGCAAAGGTTAGTAGTTTCTTTAATATTTTGTATGCCCTTGTATGAGGTTCTTTCATAAGCCTTTAACTGGTATTCCGCAAGCCAAAAACAGTATGACTAGCATTAAAACGCTTTACGTAATTAGGCATGCAAAATCGTCGTGGGATGATTTTACGGTAACCGATTTTGATAGGCCTTTAAAAGAGAAGGGAATAAGAGATGCCCAACATCTGTTTGCGCATTTAGCGAACGATCTTTCAGGTATCGAGCAAATTGCTGCTAGTCCTGCTGCTAGAGCAAAGCAAACAGCTATGCTGCTCTGTCAGGTTGTGGGTTTGCCAGCCAGCACGCTTTCGATGCACGAAACCCTTTACGATGCTAGCGTTGCAAATGTTTTTAGCGTGATTAATGCATTGCCAAACAGCCTCGAAACTGTTGCAATAGTTGGGCATAACCCATCGTTAACCTATTTTGCTAACCATTTTCTGAAAAAGGAAATCGAAAACTTACCCACAGCGGGTATCGTAAAGCTGGTTTTTAGCATCGATAGCTGGGATGAGGTGAGACATGGAAAGGTGCTAGAGAGCAACACATATTTTCCTAAGCAGTTAAAGTAAACCTTAGCAACGCTATGGCCAAAGAAAAAAAGGATTATATCAACAGAGAGATTAGCTGGCTTTCGTTTAACGAGCGAGTTTTACAGGAAGCCGAAGATGCCACGGTTCCGCTTCTTGAGAGGCTCAAATTCTTAGGGATTTTCAGTAACAACCTCGATGAGTTTTTTAGGGTAAGGGTTGCTACGCAGCTCCGTTTAATGCAGCTCGATAAGGGTATTAAGCAGTATGTTACAGATAAACCCAAAAAGGTTGTTCAAAAAATAAAACGAATTGTTGAGGGCTTTCAACAACGTTTCGATACGGTGTTTGCAAAAATTGTTGCCGAACTAAAGCAACAGAACATTTTTATTGTTAACGAGCAAGAGCTTAGTAGCGAACAGGAAGCTTACGTTAGAGATCTTTTCCGAAAAAGCATCGCTCCATCTATTGCACCTATCATGGTTAGTAGGCTCGAAGTTTTTCCTGAGCTAACCGATAGGAGTATATACCTTGCCATTAAAATGTGGGTTGAGAGTGATGAGAAAGAGCAGCAAGAGAAAGAACAACCTAATGCACAGGAGTATGCTTTGGTTGAGATTCCAACAAACGACCACTCCCGATTTGTACGTTTACCCGATGTTGGCGAGAAAAAGTATATAATCCTGCTCGACGATGTTATCAGGTTTTGCCTAAATCAGGTTTTCGACATATTGCCCTATAGCAAGTTCGAAGCTTATACCATAAAAATTACCCGCGATGCCGAACTCGATGTCGATAACGATATTGCCGAAAGCTTGCTTGAGAAAATATCGAAAGGATTGCGAAATAGAACAAAGGGTCAGCCAGTTCGGTTTGTTTACGACTCGGCCATTGCCCCCGATTTGCTCCAGTTTATAATCGATAAAATGGGCCTCGATGCCGAAGATAACCTTTTGGCAGGTGCTCGGTACCATAACTTTCGCGACTTTATCTCATTCCCTCATTTGGGATGTATGAGTTTGGTAAACGAACCTCTACCGCCAATTCCTTGCGAAAGGCTCGAGAGAGCCCCAAGCATATTGGCTGAGGTGGCCAAAAAGGATGTTTCGTTACACTATCCGTATCACAGTTTTTCTTACTACACTCGTATGCTGCGCGAAGCGGCAATTGATCCGCAGGTAACAAGCATAAAAATTACACTTTACAGGGTTGCTACCGAGTCGAAGGTGGTTAAAGCCCTAATGAATGCCGCATATAACGGTAAGTCGGTTACCGTTGTTATTGAGCTTATGGCTCGTTTCGATGAGGGGGCAAACATTTACTGGAGCAAGCGAATGGAGGAGGCTGGTGTAAAGGTAATTTTTGGTATTTATGGGCTTAAGGTTCACAACAAGCAAACCCTAATTACCCGCGAGGAGAATGGTAAACTAGTGAACTACGCAACGGTAAGCACGGGTAACTTTCACGAAGGGAATGCCAATTTATACACCGATATCAACATTTTTACTGCCGATAAGCGAATTACTAGTGAAGTCGAAAAGGTGTTCTCTTTCCTTGAGTACAACTACAAAACATTCAACTATAGGTATTTGTGGGTTTCTCCCTTGAGCATGCGTCGTAAGCTTTACATGCATATTGATACCGAGATTGCCAATGCGCGAAAAAAACTACCAGCCTATATCCATTGCAAAATCAATAATATTGTCGATTTAGATGTAATTCGCAAGCTATACCAGGCCAGCAATGCAGGCGTAAAAATAAAGCTTATGGTTAGGGGCATTTGCTCTTTGGTGCCTGGTGTTCCTGAACAAAGTGAGAATATTGAGGTAGTTAGCGTTGTCGATCGCTTTCTGGAGCATTCGCGTTTCTTCATCTTCTGCAATAATAATCATCCAAAATATTTCATCTCTTCGGCCGATTGGATGACCCGAAACCTCGACCACAGGGTTGAAGTGGCCATTCCAATTCTCGATAGCGATATACAGGCCGAAGTTAGGGCAGTTTTTGATGCTGGTTTTAAGGATAATGTTAAGGGCCGAGTTATTGATGAGAAGCAAACCAATGCATCGCGTAATAGCGTGGGGAAAAAGCCTTTCCGTTCGCAAATTGAACTTTATAACCATTACCTCAAAGAGTACAAAAAAAGTTTAAAGGATTGAAACTACTTAAATTCGCTGCAATCGATATTGGCTCAAACGCCGTTCGTCTCCTGTTTATGAATGTAATGGAGGATGAGGGTAAGGCCATCTTTAAAAAATCATCGCTAACTCGTGTTCCTGTTCGCCTTGGCGATGAAGCCTTTATTGGGGGAAGCCTCTCGGAGAAGAAGATACAAAAGCTCTCGAAAACACTGCTCGCATTTAAATACCTAATGGAGGTACACGAGGTTCAGGCTTTTAGAGCCTGTGCAACATCGGCAATGCGCGAGGCAGCAAATAGTAGTGAGGTTGTTGATAGGATTGAACGCGAAACGGGAATTCGTATTGAAGTGATTGACGGGAAGCGTGAAGCAGAGATTATTTACTCCAACCAAATTGTTGAGCTAATTGAGGATAACAACCACTATTTGTACGTTGATGTTGGCGGAGGAAGTACCGAGATTACCCTTTTTAGCAGCAAAAAGCTTAAGGAGTCGCACTCGTTTAACATTGGTACAATTAGAATGCTTAACCAAAAGGTTACCGACGAGCATTTTAAGGAGATGAAGCATTGGCTAAAAAGCCTAAAAACCCATAAGAAAGATGTTTCAATTATTGGTTCAGGAGGAAACATCAACAAAATCTTCAAGCTATCGGGTAAAAAAAATGGCCAGGTTTTGGTGCTCGATGAGCTATCGGAGATTAGAAAATTCTTGAGTTACTATACCGTTGATGAGCGTATTAAGGTACTTGGGCTTAACCCCGATAGGGCCGATGTAATTATTCCCGCTTCCGAAATATTTTTAAAAGTGATGAAATGGTCGGGTGCAAAGCAAATAATTGTCCCAACCATTGGCGTTTCCGATGGCATTGTACACCAACTATACGAAGAGTACGCTAAGGAAAACCTGAGGCAGAATTAGATTTTTCTCCAAAAAAAATACTATAATCTTGATTAAAAAAATGATAGCTTCTCTGACATTTGACAGAGCAGCTATCATGCAAAAAGTACTTTTGAAGCGCCTGTTTTAGGCTAATTGTAGTTTACAATTAACCCACTATATCGAAGTAAAAGCTTTGCAAGTGCATGCTGTACGACCTGAAAATATTGGCAAGCATGCTGGTCATTTCATCAATGCCCTGCTGTCCCTTTTCCTCCTCGGTTAGCTCAAGAATATTGGAAAGTTCAACCGATCCAGGCGTTTCAAATTCAGGGTCGGAAACCAGAACTTCAGGCATCCATTTTTCAAGCATCTTGTCAACCATCTTCGATTTTTCAGCCGACTCTTTTGCTGCTATCTCGCGGGGGAAATTATCGTAGTAATCAACCATCTCAATCGGATTGCGAAGCGCGCTAAGTAAAGGATGATCGAGGTTATTGCTATCGTATGCCAACCTAAGAACTTGCCATTGGAATTCTTCCATAACAGAGTGCCTATTGCTAACTAATTGCACAGCGTTGTCTTTGCTTTTTGGAAATCCAAGCATTGCTTTTATGTTGGTCCAAATCATTTTGAGCGGGCTAACTCCGGGGAGCGCAACAGAGTGGTATGGCATCGATAGGTCGCCAAGGTAGTGCATTCCCCATCCCATAAATCGGTAGCCCCAGTATGGGTTGTCGTTAGCAAAAGCAAATTTTGCTAGCGATTTAAACATGTTAATGCGATATTCGGGGAGCGTTTTCTTTAGGAATGGACCAAAAAAGAACACAATCCTTGCTTCGTGGTAAAAACCCATGTGGAAGGGCGCCTGGCTTCCGTACTCAAGGTTTGGATCGCCAAAGGGTTGAGGGCCAAACCCGTAAATGTTTCCCTGTGGAGTATTGTTATCCTCAAATAAGCCAAGGTCGAAACCGTAGTCGGGCTCATCGTTTGCCGTGCAAAGCACAGCAAGTGGCGATACTTTATCTCCCTCAAAAAGTTCGGCGTATGTTGTGCTCTCGAGCGAGGAGTAGTCGTTTAGCGTTGTAAGGTATTTTGGCGAGATGGAAGGCCTTTCGCCTAATTCCTCCTTTGGCAGCAGATGAAGGTAAAGCTTCATCCTAACGTTCGGATTTAGCCTAATGGCACGGTAAAACCGCTCGAGTATATCATCGGCATTGCCCGTTGCCTTAAAGGCAAGCTCAGCAGGCAGCGGTGGGTAGTAAGTAAGGTTTTGCTGAAACCATTGTTCCTGCTCAGCAAAAAAAGTTTCTAAAGCTTTTTCATTCTCAATGAGGAATGCTTTTAGTGTTTTTACCTCAATCTCATTTTGGTTCTTAAGGCTTTCAATCGTCGAAAGCACTTGGTATGCCAATAGCGGATGCTCCGACCAGGCTTTGGCTGTTTTTGTTAAACCAAAAAATGCCAGAAGGATAATGGTAATGCTTGTAAGTTTAGTTTTCATTTGATATTAATCTATTTCAAAAGGTTCGATACATGCCCAAATATTAAAAACTTTGAGTTGCAAAGGGGCGTGTTTGCTCATCTGCCTTTGTGTTGTACTTCAATTAGTAGTTGTCAATAATTGGTTTGAAAATATATTTATTTGCTAATTGCAATACTATAAAAAATAAAGCTTATAGCTTATGTATTTAGCAAAAAAATAGCTTTGTTTTAATATTTGCCAATTTGCGCTAATTTTGTATCCCTTTAAATAAAAAAATCCGTGAAAAACCGAGCGTTATTTTTGCTAAAGTATGCAGGCCTTTGGATTGTTTTCTTTCTGATTGCTCGAGTACTTTTTTTGCTTTACCATTTTAACGAGTCGTCCTCGTTGTCGTTTTACGAGCTAGTTAATATTTTTATCCGGGGCATTTGGATGGATTTATCCATATCGGGTTACGTAATGTTGCTCGTGTTTATCATTTTTGCCTTATTCGGGTTTTCGGGTAGCATTGTTAGTCAGGCTGTACGAATTGTAACCTTTGTTCTTATTGCGCTATCATCATCAATAATTATTACAGATTTAGAGCTTTACCGTAATTGGGGTTTCAGAATTGATGCTGCTCCATTGCTTTATCTTAAAACCCCTGGCGAGGCAATGGCATCGGTAAAGTGGTGGCTAATTGTAATTTTTGTTGCCATAAGCTTTTTGCTGTTTATTGCATTTGTTTATGCTTATAACAAGCTAGTGCATTCAAAGTGTTTAGGTAAGGCAAAATGGTGGAGCATTCCAATATACCTTTTTTTAGCAGCAACAATGATAATCCCCATTCGTGGTGGATTTGGTGTTGCTCCTATGAATCCGGGTAAGGTTTACTTTAGCAACAACCTTTTTAGCAATCATGCTTCGTTAAACGTTATCTGGAATTTAGTTTACAGCTTAACTAAGTCGGGGCACATGTACAGAGAGTACCCAAAATATGTTGACGATGCTGAGTCGGATGATTATTTCCAAGCGCTAAACTTCGGAAATACTGATTCGGAAAAGGTTCTAAAGATTAATAATCCAAATGTTGTAATAATTCTGCTTGAGAGTTTTTCGGCAAAAACAATTGAACCATTGGGAGGCGTTACGGGCGTGACACCAAACTTTTCGCAGCTTTGCAATAATGGCTTGCTTTTTAGTAACATTTACGCTTCGGGCGATAGGAGCGACAAAGGAATAGTTGCTGTGCTAAGTGGTTTCCCGGCGCAATCAACACAGTCTATAATAAAGCATACAGTAAAAGCATCAAAGCTGCCAAGTATAAGCAATGTGCTGCATAGCAAAGGCTACAGCACAGCATTTTACTACGGCGGCGATCCCGATTTTGCCAATATTCGCTCGTACCTTTACAATGCCGACTTTAAAACGATAGTTACACAGGATGATTTTCCAAAATCGCTTCGCAGCGCCGATTGGGGAGTTCACGATGAGCATCTTTTTAAGCGTTTTTTAACCGATTTGGATAGCGCATCGGCACCATATTTTAAAATGCTTTTTACCCTAAGCAGTCACGAACCATACGATATCCCCGAAGAGCCTGTTTTCCCAGCAACAACCGAAGAGAACAAGTACCTCAGTAGCATTAGCTACACCGACAAATGGTTAGGGTGGTTCTTCGAGCAAGCAAAACAAAGGCCTTGGTTCGATAATACGCTTTTTGTTTTAATTGCCGATCACGGGCATCGTTACCCGGGGGCAACGCGTTATTACAAACCCGAAAAATTTGCCATACCAATGCTATGGCTGGGTGGCGCAATTGACACAGTTGGTGTTAACTCAACAATTGGCGGGCAAACCGATTTGGCTTATACGCTTCTTAACCAAATGGAAATTAGTGCAAGTGATTTTGTTCTGTCAAAAAATCTGCTATCCGAAGAGGTGGATGAGTTTGCCTACTATGCATTTAACGATGGGTTTGGTTACATTGAGCCAAAAGGGGTGTTTGTATGGGATCATGTGGGACAGCGAGCGGTTATCGATACCCAAAACGATAGCCTCAGGCATAACGCCTTTTCGTACTTTAGCTATTATCATAAATACTTTTTAGGGTTATAGCTAGATGTTGAACTAGCGCAATTGCGAAATGATGAATAAAATTGTATGTTTTGAAATTTTGCTGTAGGTTTGTGTTTGCTTTGTTATCAATAAATTGCAGGCGTATTATTGCGCTTTTTTACACCCTAAAATGCTACAATTATGAAACTGCTTTCAAAGGTTTTGGTTTTTGCTATAATGGCAATGCTTGTTGGCTGTAAGCCAAATGCAACCCATGACCTCGATATTCAAAAGGACGAACTATACGCTCATATCGATTTTTTAGCATCCGATTCGCTAATGGGGCGCTCACCTGGTACTCCGTTCGATAGGGTGGCAGCCAAGTACATTAAAGACTTTTTTGAGGGTAATGGGTTCGAACTTCTGGGGAAGAACGGATACCAGTTCTTCGAATTTATCGACCATCAGGATATTGGAGAGGGAAACTCCTTTTCAATCAACAAAAAGCAGCAGGTTTTAGGATCCGATTATACCGTTTTCTCATTCTCATCGAGCGATACGTTGTCGGCAGCAGTTGTTTTTGTTGGGTATGGTATTAGTTTTAAAAACGATTCCATTGAATGGAACGACTACAAAAATATTAATGTTAACGGAAAGTGGGCTCTTGTGCTAAGGGGCGATCCATTTCAACAAAACCCCAGAAGTCCGTTTGAGAATATAGTTTCCGACAGGCATAAGGCAATGACTGCCATGGATCAGGGAGCTGCCGGAGTTATTTTTGTATCGGGGAGTAAATTCGATAAAAAGGATGAACTTGTTTCGTCAAAACAGAAAACATTTTCCATTGGAATTCCTGTTATTCACGTTAAGCGCACTTGTGCAAATACCATTTTAGGTGTTGCTGGAAAAACTATTGAGAGTTTTGAAGACGATATTTTAGCGGCTCTGAAACCGCAGAGTATGGTAGTTGGTTCAAATGTTTGTGCCCGAACAAGCATTGTTACAAAAAAGAAGAGTACCCAAAATGTTGTTGCAATGGTTGAGGGTAGCGATCCTGAGCTAAAAAACCAGTATGTAGTTCTTGGCGCGCATTTCGACCATATTGGAATGGGAGGGAAGGGGTCATCTAGCCGAACTCCCGACACGCTTGCAGTGCACAATGGTGCCGACGATAATGCATCGGGCGTTTCAGCTATACTCGAAATTGGGCACAAGCTTGTGCAGCAAAAACCTAAGCGGAGCGTTGTAATAGTTGCTTTTGGTGCCGAAGAGTTTGGTTTACTTGGCTCAAGGTTTTTTGTTGACAATCCGTTAATGCCAATAGACTCGATTGTTACAATGGTAAATATTGATATGCTTGGCCGACTGAGCAGCGATAGTACGCTTCAAATTGGTGGCGTTAAAACAGCTATAAAAGCCGATAGCATACTAAACACTATTAATCAAGGTTTTGGTTTCAACCTAGCACTTGCTCCGCAGGGCTATGGGCCTTCCGATCATGCTAGCTTTTACGCCAAGAATATTCCTGTACTCTTCTTCTCAACAGGTGCACATGCCGATTATCACACACCAAATGATGATATCGATCAAATCAACTTTGAAGGGATGTTTCATGCATCGAACTATGTTTTCGAGGTGGTTAGCGCAATAGCAAACAGCACAGAAAGGCCTATTTTTCAGGAGGCCGGTCCATCCACACCATCGTCGCGACACGGGAATGAGCTTAAGGTTCGGCTGGGCATAATGCCCGATGTCAGCGGCGTTCGAGACGATGGCTTGCTTGTGCTTGCTGCATCCGATAATCAGCCAGCAGCTATTGCGGGCATTCGAAAAGGCGATTTAATAACCGCAATTAATGGTGATAAAATCAACAATATTCACGATTACATGTTTTATTTGCAGAAGCTGGAGGTTGGATCAACAATTTCGGTTGAGCTAATGCGCAATGATAAAACTCTTGTTGTGCTTGTTCAGCTTTAGTGAATTTGAAATTTGTAGTGTTTAATTCAGTAATTACTTTTTATGAAGCAAAGAACTATTTGGTTTTGGCTAGCTGCAGTTGCAATTACCTTGGCAGCAATTATTTTTCAGCGTAAAACAGGACCAACTTACCCCCAAAAGGTCGATTTTGTTGTTGATACTGTTGATGTAACAGTAGAATTGCCACGAAGCCATGAAGTTGATAAGCCTCTTCAGATAAGCATTCCGGCTTTGCCTTGGGAGTATACGGCTAAGCTATACCATCGTCCATACCCACTTGATACTACTTGGACAGAAGAGCCTCCCTTTTGGCCCGAAGAGGGTAAGTTTGTTTCGTATCTGCCTGAGGTTAGCCAAAAGGCTGCCAAACTGGAGTATTTTATTCAGGTTGAAAATTTCTCATCGGGCGAAGTAGCTAATTTTCCTGAGACTCCTATTGTAATTCGGTATAAAGGGAGCGTTCCGGCTTGGGCGCTTATTCCGCATATTATTCTAATTTTTATGGCACTTATATTTAGCAGCTTATCGGGGGTGATGGCTGCTTTTAAGCACGAAAGGCACAAACTATGGGGTGTTATAACTCTACTCTTTATTCTGGTTGGAGGCTTAATTTTTGGTCCAATAGTTCAAAAATTTGCATTCGATCATTATTGGACAGGTTTTCCGTTTGGACAAGACTTAACGGATAATAAAACCCTTATAATGTTTGTTGTTTGGCTAATTGCCGTACTAATCAACAGGAAAGGCAAGGTGCCCATTGCAAATACGGTGGCTGCAATTTTTACTTTGGCCATATACTGTATTCCTCATAGCCTAAGAGGTTCTGAGTTTAACTATGAGTCGGGTGAAATTGTAACAGGATTTGTTACACACTTTATAAACTTATTTGCTTTTTAGTTAATGTTAGCACAAAAAGAAATGGGGTGGCAAATTTGCCACCCCATTTCTTTTTGTAATGCATAAAATGCTATTTGCTGTCGCAGTCAGCAGCTTTCTCTTCTTGTGCTTCTGCTTCATGCTCATGATCGCAGTCGTGTTCCTTTGCTTTCTCTGTTTCGCAAGTGTCGGTTTTGGCATGTGCGCAATCGTGCTCTTTTTTAAGCTCATCGTTGCATTCAACCTTTGCCTCTTCAGCATCATTTTTCTCAGCAGTTGCTCCGCATGATCCTAAAATAAAGGCTAACGCTACAAGCGTGCTAATAAAAAACAGTTTGGTACTTTTCATCGTTTTAAAATGGTTAATTGGTTAAACAATAATTTCGCCTAAAAATATGCTATAAACTTTAAACAGCAATGTTTGCTTTAGCATCTTTATTAAATTTATAATTAGATTAATTCTTAATGGTTATCCTTTTGCCCAATTTCAAAGCTAATTCCAGCTGACAGCCATCGGCCAGGTTGTACAATGTTACCCAAATCAATATAGCTAACATTGCCAATGTTTATTATTTCGAAAAAAGCCTTAAAACTTTTATGGCTCCAGCTTGTGCGAAAATTAACTGTCGTAAAATGATTGTATGGTGTTTCAATGTTCGATGGATAGTCGGTATATGCTCCAGCACGCTTTTGCCAAATTGCCGTCCACGATGCGCTAAAGTTCTTATAGATTTTATGCGATGCGCTAAAGGTTGCTTTATGCTTTAAGTAATCTAGCGCATAAAACGATTGTAACTCGCCACTTTTTTTATCCGATTGCATAAAATGGTACCCAAGGCTGATGTTGTTAATTACTGGGAGCATTTCTTTTGTGTTTATTTTGACCAACGTTTCAAGTCCAGTAGAGTTAATGTTGGTGTGGTTCATGGTTGTCCAGCGCTCGTCATGCGGAAGTTTTACCCAGTCAATAACATTTTTCCCACGCCTATGGTAAAGGGTTAGATCAGCCTTAAGGGTATTGCTATTGTGTTTAAAACCCATTTCGTAGCTATATGCATTTTCGGGTTTTA
>CAZGQZ010000041.1:0-15517 GCA_964527985.1 uncultured Rikenellaceae bacterium
AGCGTAATCTTTATCGGAAACATCAATTTTTGTAAAATCTTGCAGATTTTTAATATCTCGTTCGGCTTCGGATAGCTTAGTTGTAAGGTAGCTGCGGGTTTCGTTATTTTGCTCCGAAGGGTAAAGCGAATCGAGGTTGTTACGAATGAGTTCAACTTTTTCAATTTGCTCAAACATCCAAGGTTGCAGTAATTTTGATATGCTATCGCGCTTAGCGAGGGCAACTCTTTGCCGCGTGTTGGCAAGCCTGTCGCCAAAGCTATTAATAGCATCTAGCGCTTTTGCTCTGCAAAGTCCGCATGAAGTATTCCTAACCATTTCTCTTAATGGTTCGGGAGCCAATTTGGTTAGCTCGGTTGCTTCGGTGCAGTTTAGCTTTTCAATCTCCTCTTCGAAAATGGTGGAAAATAGCTGTTGCTCTAGGTTCTGCGTGTGCATTTTGATTAGCTGTCCCAACAGGGTTTGATCGGTATGTATGGGTTTAAACACATCGGCAAACCGTAACGCTTCAATGTGCTGTTCCAGCTCGTTGGGCTTTTCAATAGTTTTTTCTTGATCGAGCGTTATGAGGGTCGACACCAAATTTTGAAGTCGTTTTAGGTTATGGTCATCGTTAAGGTAAAGCGAGGCGTAGCCCAGGATTGATTCGTACTCGCTCCGAAAAACGTTTTGGTACGTACTGTTGTTCCGATACTTAAAACGAATTTCATCGTTGGCTTTAATCAGCTGTCGGTAGTACTGCGCAAGCTTAAACAGGCTTCCCGAAATAGCATCGGTGTTACCTGTTTTGTAGTTTAGGCTATATACCTCTAGATGGTTTTTAAGATTAGCAAAGATGGTTATAAAGCCAATAAAATCTTTTTCTTGTCGGTATGTTTCGGTATTTATCAATCCGGCTTTATAGTCATTCTCAATTTTTAGCTTGCGCTGTTCTATGTTTGCAAAGTTTATCTCATCGCCGGTAACCTGCTCCATTCGGTAAAGCGATTTGTAGTTGGCCACAACAACAAGGGGATAGCCAGCAAAGCCAATTAGTTCGGATAGGTAAGGTTTGGTAAGTTTAGCATTATCGTTATTATTTAGAAGTGCGCTAATGGGCTCGGTGTTTAGCTCAACGGGTTGGCTATTTGCAGTAAGTAGTCCGTAAATGCGAATGGAATGAAGTCGCGTATCGAAGTTTTTTTGCTCAAACAGCCTAATGGTCGAGCTGAAGCGGTATTCCTTCTTTTTTGTGTTCGATTCGATGAAGTTGCCAAACTCACCAATTATGCCAAGCATGGCGCTGGTAGGCGTTTGCATTTTCGAAAGGTTTTGTAGCTGCGAAGCCACTAGCCCGAGTATTTGATCGCGATCGTTGTTGGTTATTGCCCTAACGTTTATTTCAGCATCAATAAAATCGCTGGCCGAGTATAGCGGAAGGTTGTCAATTATCCTTATGCTTTCAATATTATCGCTTACAAAGGTTCGGTATTTTTCCTCTTCATCTTTTGATATTTGAAAGTTGTAAAGCGGATAGGTTATGTCGTTGTCGCCAAAAAAGCGCACGTTCTTTAGCTTAGCGGTTATAAACAGGTACTCAAGGTACTCTTCGGACAATTTGCTGCGCTTTGCAAACCAGCCCGAGCGGTCGTTTTGGGCTCGAACAAAATCGAGCTCGTTTATTAGCGTGGTAAATTTTTCAGCATTCAGCAGGTAAATATCGGTTGAGAGATATTGCCACTCGCCCGAGAAGTGGTAGTTAACCGTATCGGAAAAAAGGAGGGTTGGCTCAATATCGCGTTGAGCCATTGACGAAACTATGGTTGAAAAAACTAGGGTTAAGGTTAGGGATATTTTATTGAAGCGAATTTTTTGCATACTAGCTTATGTAGTTATTTAACTTTAGCTCACCTTACGTGGCGGAACTACTTCTTTGGTTGGGTCGAACATGAAGCGCATTGTTATGTGAGTTTTACGAACCCTTGCTCCAATTTGCTCAACCACTTTGCGCATGGTTGGGTTAAAATCGCCAATCCAGTTCATTTCAATGTCGGTGTAGGGGTAGTCATCGCGCAGTGCCCAGTTGGCAAAGCCTTTAACCAATGCGCCCTCAACCCCTTTGCCTTGGTGCTGGGGGATAATACCAAAAACCAGTCCAAGCGCTTTAGTGCACACCTTTTTGACCCGAACTAGGTATATTAGCTTAAGCTTACCCCAAACATTAAAGTTTCCGTTTAGGTATTTAACGGCTTGGTTAATGTCGGGCACCATTATCAGAAAACCAATGGGGTCATTTTTAAAGTATGCGAAAAGCATTAATCGTTCGTCGAGAATTGGCCTAATCTCTTTTAGCATTGCCATTGCCTGTGGTTTGGTCATTTTACCAACGCCAGTGTATCGGCCCCATGCTTTGTTGTAAATGGTAACAAAATCCTCGGCAAACTTGGTTAGGTACTTTTTGGAGATGTTTCTAATTTCATAATCGGGGTTGTTGGCTATGCGTTGGGCTTTTTCCCACATAACTGGGTCAACATACTCATCGGTAACAGGCAAATGGTAAGTGTACTGATAAAAATAGGGTTTAAAACCGTACTGCTCAAATAGGGTTTTATAGTAAGAGTGATGGTAATCCATACAGTAGTTTGGGGGGTAAGGCCCATCTATTAGCAAACCCCACCATCGGTCGCGTTCGCCAAAGTTTATAGGGCCATCCATGGCCTCCATGCCCTTTAGGGCAAGCCAATTTTTACAAGCATCAAAAAGAGTATTGGCTGCAATTTGGTTGTTGATGCACTCAAAAAAGCCCATTCCGCCAGTAGGCTGCCCATTTGCTTTTGCAATTTTGCCATCGATAAATGCAGCAACTCTACCCACACTATGCCCATGCTCATCCTTCAGTATCCAACGAATGGCCTCTCCATGCCTAAAGCGCTTATTCTTTTTAGGGTCGAAAATGCTTTCAATATCGTTATCCAAGGGTCTAATCCAGTTAGGGTTGTTTTTGTAAAGACTAACGGGAACCTCAAGAAACTCACGTTTGCTTTTTGGACTTTCAACTTTTACAAGAGTAAATGGCATGGCTTAAGAACTTTTTGC
This sequence comes from uncultured Rikenellaceae bacterium, assembly GCA_964527985.1. Taxonomy (GTDB): domain Bacteria; phylum Bacteroidota; class Bacteroidia; order Bacteroidales; family Tenuifilaceae; genus Perlabentimonas. Next base: position 3,076 of record CAZGQZ010000041.1, read on the forward strand.
GAACGTTAGGTTTGTGCCGTAAAGTTAACAAAAATGGCAGTATCAACCCACCCCGAAAACCGATAAGCGCATGTGATTATGCTAATCTTTAATTATTAAAATACCCGAGTAGCCAACCACTTCATTTTCCGATCGGCGAGGTTTAGCATAAACCTCGGCTTTAACCCATTCATTGTCAATACGTACGCTAATTATCTGTGGATTTAGGTCGGTACCCTTAATAAGCTGCTCAATGTTTCTGTCGAGCTCTTGGTAGTCCGAGTCCGATATTAAGTCAGATACCATAACCCCTTTTTCAATGCTTTTTTGGGTAAGCCCGAGTTTTTGTAACCCATAAGGGTTAATAAACTCAATTCTCCCAGCGATTGAAACTTCAAATATGCAATCGGATATAACGTGCGATATGATCTTGTAGCTCGTTTCGTTTTGCTTGTAATGCCTTTTTATCTGCTCTCGTTCAAACGAGAAGGATATTAGGTTTGAGATGGTTTTAAGAAGATCAATTTCAGGTTTGGTCCAAATTCGCTGGTGGTCGCAATCGTCAAAACCAATGTAGCCAAAAACCTGATCGCTAATTTTAAGCGGAAAAATGAGGAATGATTTTATTCCCTGGTCAATCATTAGCTTTGCGAAATCCGAGGGTAAATCGGCGGCTAAATTCCACGATACCATGTACTCGCTATCGCCTGCCCAATTGCCAACAATATCCAAAGGAAATTCTTGCAGGTTATGAATTTGAGGTTCAACACCCTTGTTGCACCATTCGTATGTGTTGCGGGTAATACCTTTTTTATAGTTATTCTCAAAAATGTATACTCTGCTAACCTGACTAAACTCACCAAGCATCGACAGAACTTTATCGTTTTTCTCGGCAAAGTCGATGTTGGTGTTGAGGAGGTACGAAATATCGGAGATTAGCTCGTGCTGCTTGAGGTTTCGTTCAAGTACTTCTTGGTTTGATCTGAGTTCCTGTTCAATTTCCTTTTGCGAGGTAATGTCAATTATGGTTCCTGTTGCCCGTAGGGTTTTATTATTTTCGTCTCTTAGTATTCTGTTTTTCGATTGTATCCAGATGTATGAACCATCCTTTTTCTTTATTCGCAGCTCAATTTCTCCATTTGTTCCACTCATAAAAAAGGAGTTGGCCTTTTCAACAACCCAGTCGTAATCGTCAGGGTGAATAAGCTCTTTCCACGATTCGAGAGTAGGGGAAACTTCCCAAGGTCGATATCCAAAAATGGTGAATGTCATTGGCGAGTAGTAGGTTTCGCCTGTAATCATATCAACATCCCAAATCCCAACATTACCTGCAGCGAGAGCTAACTTTAATCGCTCTTCGTTTTTTTCAAGTTTAAGCTGATTAATTTTTTTCTCGGTTATATCTTTTACCGATGCTGCAATTTTCGATCCTTTAAGCGTGCTTATAGTAAAAACGGAGTGCTGATAGTATTTGGTATAGGTGTTAGGTAGCTTAACGCTAACCTCAAAAATGCTGTTCTTCTTTTTCTCCTCGCTAGCATGCGCAACGTTAAGTAAAACCTTGTTTAGCTCATTAATGTACAATTTAGCATGCGTGTTTTCGTTCAACACCTGTAGCATTTCATTTAGCGAATGGCCAATAATATCATGCTTAGGGATATTTGAAATTGCCTCTTGAACAGGGTTCCACTCTTGTACATTTCCGGTTTCGTCAACTATTAAAAGGCCGTCGAGCGAGTTGTTAACAAAACCGTACAAAGTGTTCTGATAGCTTTTGTGCTCGTATTCCTGTTTCTTTCTAGCATCAATATCTTCGTGAATTCCAACAATACGGTTGGGTTTGTTGGTTTTGCTCCATCCAACTATTTGCCAGGTACAGGCAAACCATTTATACCCGTTGCGCTTGTCTTTTGCCCTATACTCCCAAAGGTTAGGTAGGTCGTCGTCGTTAGCTAGTGAAGCAATAAGCAAGCTAAACTCTTTTGCCGAATCGGGATGAAGTACTTCCATCCACCGATCGATACTTGGGGTAATCTCTTGGGGTTGATAGCCAATATGCGAAAAATAATCGGGCGACAAGTAAAGGGTTTTGGGGTCAAGCTGGTAATCCCATACATACTGATTGGCAATTTTTAGCCCTAGCTGATACCTATCAAGAAGTTCAGAGTTGAGGCTATCCGATTGTGTCTCTTTTTTAATATCGTTGAGGGTAAGGAGTACCGCTGACCTTCCGTCCCAAAAGCAGCGTCGAACGGTTGGGTTATACCAAAACTCCCTACCTTTTCGGCCAACAATAACAATGGAGTCCTCGTCGTTGCTATTCTTTAAACTTGCACTTCTGCCTAAGTAATGGCTTAAAGGTTTTGTGCCTCGTGAGGGGAAAATAATTGAGTCGATGGGTTTATCCTTAATACTTTTGCTATTAAGCCCAATTTCGCCTAAAACTTTAGGGTTTGCATAAGCAATTTTTTCGCCTGCAACGATTAGTATTTTTTTTGCCGATAAATCAACAATTTGTTTTACTAGCAGATTGAGAAGCTTATTGTTGTCGTTTATCTGATGAGCAATCTTGTTGTCAGCGTTAGGTTGAGTCTTAGCGATATTCATGATGAAAATGTGTTGAAAATTTCAGCTGGGCTAATTTAACTAATTAATAGTAAGGTTTGCATGGTTGCATAATATTTTAAGATATTGTTTTACTTTTGCACTAAAGAAGTAGATTTTCTTCCCAATTTCTGAAACACTGCATGACTGAAAACGAAAGACTGAAAGAGATACGAACCAAACTTGGGCTTACCCAACGAATGTTTAGTGAGTCGTTGGAGATAAAGCAAGGCTCATATTCCGATGTTGAGCGTGGTAAGGCTGGCGTTAGCGCTGTGCTGCTTAAAAACCTAATTCGAAAGTATAGGGTTAATCCCTTGTGGCTTTGCGAGGGTGAGGGCGATATGTTTATTCTAAACGGGAATAATAATTCAAATTCAATTCAAAATAAGGGCGCTGCACCTGCTGTTGTTAGCGATGATGCTAACATTAGGTCGTTGCTTGAAAGACAGCAACAGTATATTGAAAGTGTTTCGGATATTTTAGATTTGCTTAACGATTAGGGCTGATAATTAGTTGTTTAATTGCTAACCTAACAAATTTTCGGCTATTGCAATATCAAAGGGGGTTGTAACCTTAATGTTTGTGCGTTCGCCCTCAACAATATGAATGTTTTCACCTGCTTTTTCAGCAACCGATGCGTCATCGGTAAAAATTTCTTCCCAATCTGTATTGTAGCAGTTTTTTAGTCGATTTAGCCCAAAAACCTGCGGAGTTTGTACAAGCCAAAAAGTATTTCGATCTTCTGCTTTGTTTTTTGAGGGGCTGCCTTTTCTCACCGATTCGTGAGGGGGAATAGCGGGGACAGCATTGCCAAATTCTGTAGCAGCTTCAACGCATTTTACTATTAGCTCTGGCGAAACTAAAGGCCTCACAGCATCGTGTATTGCAACAAACCCTTCGTTCTCCTCAATTGCGCAAAGCCCATTTTTAACCGATTGGAAACGCGTATCGCCCCCATTGGCAAGTTTGTGGGCTATTGTAAAGCTGAACTTTTTGCAAAGGTCATTCCAGTATTGGTGATAGCTGGGGTGTAGAACCACTATTAGCTCACTGAAAATAGCTGCTTTGCTAAATGCGTTAAGAGTATGCATTAAAATTGGCAAACCCTTTAGCGGAAGAAATTGTTTTGGTATTTCCGCTCCCATGCGTTTGCCCGTACCTCCGGCAACAATTATTGCATAGCTAGTCTTCGGCTTTGGTGTGGTCATGAAAAATCTCTTTTCGCTGGAATATAAGCAGGTATAATACACCAGTTGTTATCGCCGAATCGGCAATGTTAAAAACTGGACGAAAGAAAACGAACCTATCGCCCCCAAGCCAAGGAACCCAATCGGGCCAGGTTGTATTAATTATTGGGAAGTAAAACATGTCAACCACACGCCCGTGCAGAAACGAGCTGTACCCTCCCTCGGCAGGAAAGAGCGTTGCTGGGCTTGCAAAGCCCGATTCGCTAAAAATCATTCCGTAAAATGCGCTATCAATAATATTACCAATGGCTCCAGCCATAATTAGCGATACCCCAATTACAACACCAGTTGGCATTTTATGCCTTATTAGCCAAGCAATGTAAAAACCTATCATTATTACTGCGGCAATGCGGAAGAGGCTAAGGAATAGCTTGCCGTACTCGCCCCAAAACTCAAGGCCAAAAGCCATTCCGTAGTTTTCGGTGAAGTGAATCAGAAACCAATCGCCAATTACGCTGTACTCTTGTCCCATGGTCATGTTCAGCTTAATCCAGAACTTAAGCAGCTGATCGACAATAATAATGAGCGTAATAACTAGTATTGACTTGTTACGAATTGACATGCTTTTTAATTTAAATGAGCAACAAAAATAAAGAAAAGTGACAAATGCTTGCCACTTTTCAGCGAAATGCAGATTGCTGCGTTTTACTTTTGCTTGTTTTTTGCCTCAACGCTTAGCGTAGCATGAGGTACAACGCGTAACCTTTCCTTGTCTATTAGCTTGCCGGTTTCGCGGCAAATGCCGTAGGTTTTGTTCTCAATACGAACAAGAGCAGCCTCAAGGTGTTGTATAAATTTTATTTGCCTTTGGGCTAGCTTCCCTGCTTCCTCTTTCGAGAGGGTGGCGGCACCTTCTTCAAGTACTTTGAATGTTGGCGATGTATCTTGGGTATCGTTGCTCTCGCTCATGGTAATGGCACTCTTTAGTATTTCGTAATCGTTTCGTGCCTTTTCGAGCTTTTGCAGAATAATCTCTTTGAATTCTACAAGCTCATCGTCGGTATACCTTGTCTTTTCAGCCATAGCGCGTAAAATTAATTTCTTTAAAAATAGTAATAAACCATTAATAAACCAATATTAGGCATCAATCTTTTCAACTTTTATGGAAGTGAAAAGATCGGTGTCAATCTCAATGTTTGCGGCAGACCCGCAGGGCATTGCATCAACTAAACAGATATCGCGAGCTAATGTTTGACTTGCAATATACTCTTTGTGCTGTTCAATTGCCTTGTTTATTGCCTGATGTTTAAGTATGCTGATGTTTACCTTGTCGGTTACATCGTAACCCGCATCCTTTCGGAGATTCTGTATGCGGTTAATGAACTCACGGGCAATCCCTTCGTTCTTTAGCTCATCGGTTATGGTAATGTCGAGGGCAACGGTGAACTTGTCTTCGTTTGCAACCAGCCAACCGGGTATATCTTCAGAGAAGATTTCAACATCATCAATTACGATATTTTGGGCAGAACCATCGATGTTGATGCTGAAAGTACCCTCGCGTTCGAGCATGGCAATATCGCTTTGCGACATGCTATTTATGGCTGCCGAAACGGCTTTCATGGCCTTGCCAAAGCGTGGGCCTAAGGTTTTGAAGTTGGGCTTAATTTTTTTAACCAGAACACCTTCGGTATCGTCGAGGTATTGTAGCTCCTTAACGTTTACTTCTGATAGGATAAGGTTTTCAACCCCCTGAAGTTGACGCCTAAACTGTTCGTTAAGTACTGGTACCATCAGCTTGCTAAGCGGTTGCCGTACCTTAATGTTCACTTTTCGTCTTAGTCCCAAAACCATTGATGAGAGGCGTTGTGCTATTTCCATCCGCTCTTCTAAGTCCTTGTCGATTAGCGAGGTGTTAGCCTTGGGGAAGTGTGAGTGATGAACGCTTTCAACGTTACTCTTACCTGTCATTGCATTTAAATCGGTAAAAAGCTGATCGGTATAAAATGGTGCAATTGGTGCAGCCAGCATAGCTACGGTTTCGAGACAGGTGTAAAGGGTTTGATATGCTGCAATTTTATCGGTGTTGTACTCGCCACCCCAAAATCTTTTTCGGTTAAGCCTTACGTACCAGTTGCTAAGGTTTTCAATTACAAAATCCTGAATAGCCCTGCCGGCTCGTGTGGGCTCGTAGCTTTCGTAAGCATCTTTAACCTCAATGATTAGCGAATTTAGCAGCGACATAATCCAGCGGTCAATTTCTTGCCTTTGCTCAACAGGAACTTCAGCCTCGGCATACTTAAAGCCATCGACGTTTGCGTAAAGCGCAAAGAATGAGTATGTATTGTAGAGCGTGCCAAAAAACTTACGTTTAACCTCATCAACGCCATCAATATCGAACTTAAGGTTATCCCAAGGTTGTGCATTGGTAATCATGTACCAGCGCAGTGGATCGGAACCATGAGCCTCAATTACCTCGAACGGATCGACTGCGTTGCCAAGGCGTTTGCTCATTTTGTTTCCGTTCTTGTCGAGAACCAGTCCGTTTGAGATGATGTTTTTAAAAGCAACCGAGTCGAAAAGCATGGTTGATAGCGCATGCAGGGTAAAGAACCAGCCTCGTGTTTGGTCAACTCCTTCGGCAATAAAATCGGCTGGGAAATCTTGAGTAAATCGTTCCTTGTTCTCAAATGGGTAGTGAAGCTGAGCGTAGGGCATTGCACCCGAGTCGAACCAAACGTCGATAAGGTCGGGTTCTCTCATCATCTTTTCACCCTTTTCGGAAACTAGGAAAATATCATCAACAAAGGGTCGGTGCAGGTCGAATTTGCTGTAGTTCTCCTGCGAGTTATCGCCTTCGCTATAGTCTTTCAATGGGTTTTCGGCCATAAAACCAGCCTTAACTGCTTTTTCGCACTCTAGCTTAAGCTCTTGTACCGAACCAATGCACTTAAGTTCGTCGCGATTTTCGGTTGCCCAAATAGGTAAAGGAGTTCCCCAAAAGCGCGAACGCGACAAGTTCCAGTCGACAAGGTTTTCGAGCCATTTCCCAAAACGGCCGGTTCCTGTGCTAGCGGGTTTCCAGTTTATGGTTGAGTTTAGCTCGAGGAGCCTCTCCTTAACAGCTGTTGTGCGAATAAACCAGCTATCGAGCGGATAGTATAGAATTGGCTTATCGGTTCGCCAGCAATGTGGGTAGTTGTGAGTATGCTTTTCAATGCGGAATGCTCGGCCTTCCATTTTAAGCCAAACGCAAAGATCCACATCGAGGCTGCTGCCGTCGGCTGGTGGATTTGGGTTATACTCGTTTTTCACAAAGCAACCGGCAAATTCAACGTAAAGGTCAACGTTTACATTAGTTGATACGAAATCGGGGCTTAAGTCGTCAATGGCAAAATACTTACCCGTTTTGTCAACCATTGGCTCGGGATTACCCTGGTTATTTATGAGGATAAGCGGAGCAATTCCAGCGGCTTTGGCAACGCGATCGTCGTCGGCACCAAAGGTTGGGGCAATGTGTACTACGCCTGTTCCATCCTCAGTGGTAACATAATCGCCTGGTATAATGCGGAATGCATCGCCGTTTGGCTTAACAAACGGGAAGAGCTGCTCGTATTGTACGTCAACCAAATCTTTCCCAACGTATTCAGCAAGAACCTTAAACGGAATTTTTTTATCGCCAGGCTTGTACTCATCGAATGGCAGCGATGCATTATCGGGGCTAAAAAACTGGTTTTGCAGATCTTTAGCCAGTACAACGGATATCTGATCGCCACTGTATGGGTTAAAGGTGAGAATTTTTACGTACTCAATTTTTGGCCCAACCGCCAAAGCAGTATTTGAGGGAAGAGTCCAAGGAGTAGTAGTCCAAGCCAGCACAAAAACATCGGTGTTGGTATCGGCAAAAAGGAATTCCGATTTGCCATTGCGTACCACCTTAAACTGCGACACAATGGTAGTATCCTTAACATCGCGATAGCAGCCAGGTTGGTTTAGCTCGTGTGTGCTCAGTCCAGTACCAGCAGCAGGCGAGTAGGGTTGAATTGTTTTACCTTTGTAAAGCAAATCTTTGCTAAAAAGCTCTTTTAGCAAATGCCATAGTGTTTCAATGTATCTGTTGTCGTAGGTTATGTATGGGTCGTCCATATCAACCCAATAGCCCATTTTGTGGGTTAGGTCTTCCCAAAGGTCGGTGTACTTCATTACCTCTTTTCGGCAGGTTTCGTTGTACTCCTTAACCGATATGGATTTTCCAATATCCTCTTTTGTTATACCAAGTAGCTTTTCAACTCCAAGTTCAACGGGTAAACCGTGGGTATCCCAACCGGCCTTACGATGTACCTGAAATCCTTGCTGAGTTTTATATCTGCAAAAAATATCCTTAATGGCTCTGGCCATAACATGATGAATGCCTGGAATGCCATTTGCCGAGGGAGGCCCTTCGTAGAACACAAATGTTGGTTGCCCTTGGCGAGAGGTTAAACTCTTTTTAAACGTATCATTCTCTTCCCAGCTTTTCAGAACCTCTTTGTTTACCTGAGATAGATTTAGCCCTTTGTACTCGTTAAACTTTGCTTTCACTTTTATCCTGTTTCATTAAAAACACACTAAACTATTGGAGCATGGTATTGCAATGCAATTTTCCGAAACATGTCCAACTAAAATCCCACAAAGATAGGTTACTAGCCGATAAAAACAAACCAATTTTTTGTTTCCCTGCTGTTTTTGTAATTGCATAATATTGCCGTTATTTTGCAAGAAAATCTTTGTATGAAGCTACTTTCGTATTGGAGATCTCTATTTTGGTCGGTTTTTATGCTACTTGCCTTTACTATTCCAGCGAGCAGCATGCCTTCGGTTAGCAAATTTTATTTTCCGCATTTCGACAAGGTAGTGCACTTTGCCCTTTTTGGTGTGCTAACCCTACTGCTTTTATACGAAACGAGGTCTTTAAAACCATCGGCAAATGTTTTTGCAGCAAAAGGTACGTTATATGCATCGGCCATAAGCCTTTTTTATGCATTGGCAATTGAAGGGTTACAACTTTATTTTATTCCAACTCGAACAGGGTCGCTTGCCGACTTAGGAGCCAATTTGCTCGGCATTGTATGTGCAATTGTTGTTTTCGGATTTGCAAAAAGAAAGCTTAGCATTTTAAAGAGTCGCAGGCGAAGCATTGATTAGGATTATTTATTACTTTTATTTATAGGCTTTCAATAATGGTGAGGTTATCAATTTCAATATTGCTAATTGTGTATGGTATGTTTGCAGCAGCAAGCATACCCGATACCATATTGCACAACGAGCCAAGTGTGCTAGCCTATAAAATTGAAAGATTAGGCGGTGGAAATCAGCCTAGCTTCTCGGGGAGTAAGCAGTACGCAACGTCAGGGAAGCGCTTGCCTCGACCATTTGCTGTTGAAGTATTTGATAGCGTAGGAAAACCTGCTGAAGGGGTTAGGGTGTACTTTGAAATTCTTGAAACACCCGAAGGGACAAACGGCGTTTTATTGGAACCGCTTTTCGCAAGAACCGATAGCTTAGGAATCGCTATATGCTACCTTACATTGGGCGATAAGTCGGGAGAGTATCAGGTCTCGGCTAAAATTCGTACCGATGCGCTTGAATCGTTTGTCGTTTTTCAGGCTTTTGCCCGAAAGCAGAATTGGGTAACCCTACTAAGCATTGGTTTGCTTGGTGGGCTTGCACTTTTTTTGTTTGGAATCAACATAATGAGTAGTGGGTTTAAGCATAGCGCAGGCGATAGAATTAGGGCTGTACTTGGACGACTATCGAGGAATAGGTTTACAGCAACTGGATTTGGCGCATTTATAACGGTGGTAACCCAAAGCAGCAGTGCAACAATTGTTATGCTTGTAGGTTTTGTGCAATCGGGGTTGCTAAAGTTTTCGCAAACCATAGGGATGATTTTTGGGGCGGCCATTGGTACAACCATAACCGTTCAGCTTATTGCATTCCGATTTGCCGATTACTCATTGCTAATTGTTGCCCTAGGTTTTGCACTTAGTGCATTTGCCAAGAAAGATTCGGTTAAGTATGCTGGCGAAGCTATTCTGGGGTTTGGTATCCTCTTTTTTGGTATGCATATTATGAGCGAGGCGATGTACCCACTTCGTACTTTCGATCCTTTTGTTAACGTGCTCAGTAAGTTGCAACTTCCAATTTGGGGCATTCTAGCAGGAACAGTTTTTACTGCCCTTATACAAAGTAGTGCAGCATTTATTGGTATTATGCTTACACTAGCTACACAAGGACTTATATCGCTCGAAGCAGCAATCCCCTTGCTTATGGGCGCAAATTTGGGCACTTCAATTACCGGAATAATTGCTGGAATTAGCGCAAATCGCGATGCCAAAAAAGTAGCGCTGGCATATGCCATTTTTAAGCTAGTTGGTGTTTTTATGCTGATCTGGTTTATTGTACCATTTGCCGATTTGGTTAGGTTTGCCACACCCGAACTATCGGGATCGTTATCAGCAGGAAAATCGGAGAATATGCCTAGGCTAATAGCCAATGCTCATACAATATACAACGTTCTGCTTACCCTAATAGTACTCCCCTTCACAAATCTTTACGCTAGGTTTATCAATTGGATGCTTCCAACAAAGCCTCAAAAAGAGAGCAGTTTTACCGTGAGGTATATCGACAAGAATCTTCTGTCAACTCCCGCAGTGGCCCTTAAGCTAGCCAAGCAAGAGGTGCTAAGGTTAACCGATGTGGTTGATGGCATGGCCAACGATATTATCGCTCCTTTTCTTACCAAAAACGGATCGGTACTAAATCAGATTGAGCAGAATGAAGTTAAAGTAGATTTTTTGCGCGATCAGATTAATGCTTATCTAATTGCAATAACCCGACAGGATGTTAAGGAGCAAAGCATACAGGAAGCTTTTCAAATTATGTACGCCGTTAAGGAGTACGAGCAAATTGCCGATATTATTTCGAAAAATTTGCTGGAACGAGCCAAGTGGTGGATAGCATCGACACACGAATTTTCGGTTGAAGGTAAGGCTGAGATTAAAGATTTCCATGAGCTTACAAAAAAGCAGCTAAAAAGAGCCAAAAACGTGTTTGCCGATTTAAATCTCGAAAAGGCAAAAAAGATGCACAGGAAATACCAAGAGTATAAAGAGTTTGGACGTGAGCTCGAAAGGCAGCACTTCTCGCGCTTGGTTGAGGATGTTAATAAATCCGTGTCGAGTTCAAAAACTCACCTTGAGCTTGTTTCAATGCTTCGAACCATAGGAAGCCATGCTAATAATGTTGCGCAAATAATTCTCGAATGGCCTAATGCCTAGGCAGTAGGTGGAATATTGCAGCTAAGGTTTTAGCCATAATCTTTAGGTCTAAAAGCAAAGTCCAATTTTCAGCGTAGCTAACATCGTACTCAATTAGCTCGTTAAAATGTATTTTTTTGTATGGCGATTTTAGCTGCCTTAGGCAGGTTAAGCCAGGCTTAACGGTCAATCGTTTTTGTTGCCAATCTTCGTAGGTGGCAACGTGCTCGGGAATATGTGGCCTAGGGCCAACAATTGACATGCTGCCAGCAATAATATTTACAAGCTGCGGAAGCTCATCAATGTGTGTTTCACGAATGGCTTTGATGAAAGCAGAGTTTTGGTAATTGCGTTTATCGCTTTCAGTTTTTAGCTTTAAAATGGTAAACTCTCGATAATTTTTGCCCACTCTTATCTGCTTAAAAATTGGGTTTTCGCCATGCAAAATCCAAAGCACCAGCGCAGCCACTAGCGTTAAAGGAAAGGTTAACGCAAATGCCAGCAACGCAAAAGTTATATCGATTAATCTCTTAATAAGTAGCACAAAAACCTGAGTTGGGTTAGCATTGTTAGAAACCATAGTTTCCGCCAAAGGTAATGGTAATTGGGCTATTGGTCAAAAACAATGGTGTGTATTGCTCGGTATTGCCCGAGTAATTTCCGTAATCAATTCCGGCGTATATGTAGCTGTCGTTTAGCAGTTGGTAGCGAACAGTTGTAGAGACAAGCTGGGCTTGCCAGTCAACACGCTCTAAAAAAATTAACCCAAGCCTCGAGTTTTCCTCGCTGGTGTATGGTCCTTTTTGCGCATTTGTGTACGACACTAGAATTGAAAAGTTTTTAAATGGTTTTACGCTGGCTGCGAGGTAAAGTTCTTGCGCATTTTCGCGGAGGTAGTGTCCAAGGTTGTACCTGTTGCTCTCAAACGTTGTGGTTTCAATTATATGCTCAAAAGTTTGTGGGTTGTTGCGAGTGTATTCGGCAGTAAGCGTTAGGTTTTTTATGGGGAAGTTGCTAATCCTAAAACCGGCTTTAAGGCTGAAAAAGTTGCTGTGTTTTTCGGCATCAAACATACGCGACATAGACAGCTCGTCGAGGAAAAGAGTTGCATACATGTGTGTATGCCTTATCAACCTTGATGAAATATCGAGAAACATCTGCGAATTTTGCCCCGTATAGTTCGACATGCCATTTAAGTGGTGATCAATTGACTTGTAGAAAAATAGCGGAGTAAGGTACGCCGGATGAATATCCATGTCGGAGTAGATAATTGAGTTGCCAAACGATACGTTTAGCCTATCGAAAGGGGTAAGGGTAAAAAGGTTTGCTGCAATGTATTTTGGGTGAAACATATCGCGCTTTTGCCCGTCGTAG
>CAZGQZ010000042.1:0-15408 GCA_964527985.1 uncultured Rikenellaceae bacterium
TAAAAAGGTGTCTTCCGATTCACCATCGACGAAGTAAACCGAAATGCCATTGGTGTAGTTCCCGTTAAAAAATGCATCATCGGTATACTGAATATCAAGCAATGAATCGGAATGCAAAGTTCCATTTTGGTATACCAAAAACTTATAGTAATCTTCGGTATCGGGTGGATCCTGAGCGTAAACATTAACCAGCCAAGCATCCCAAAAACTTTGGTAAACCACTTTAACCGAATCGGGCGACGCAACAGGCTTTAATTCCGTTATAGCCTGATAGCTAGTCAGGTTACCATCGTTAAGCAAATCAACCTCCTCAACATGCAAAGTATACACTTTGCCAACTTCACCAAAAACACTACTAGCGGTAAAGTATAAACCTGGGTTGACAGCATCTTCGGTAAGCATAAATACGTTTTCACCATCGGTTATTGAAACAACGGCATTGGAAACTGCCGAAGGAGGTACGTTCTGATAATAATCGCCCGTTCGAGTAACCGAAACCCAATGCGCCGTAGTATCGGTTGTAAACTCACCGTAAACCACGCATCGTGTATAAGTGCTATCTAAATCAATATCAATACGCTCGGTGCACGACACTATTAAAAGTGACATTGCAATAATTGTAAGCGATAACTTTTTATATGCTTTGAATGGTATTGTAAGCATCATACTAAAATTTAAAGTTATAGGTAATTGCCGGAACGATTGAGAAGAGGTAAGTTTTCTCGGCGTACGTAATACTTGGGTTGTTGCTATCCTGAACAAAGTTTATGGTCCACGCGTTTTTCCGATTGTAAGCATTGTAAACTGAAAGATTCCACTCGCCCTGCCATTTACGATTGCTCTTTGCCCTTGGCCTATACGACAGGGCTAGGTCGAGCCTATGGTAATCGGGGTATCGATAAGCGTTACGCTCGGTGTAAAGCGGAATAATAGTTCCGAGAATTTCATAACGACCCGCAGGAAAAGTTGCTGGAATACCCGTAGCGTAAACCCAGTTTGCCGAAAGAGTTAATTTTGGACTAACCTCATAGTTAAAAACAACCGATATATCGTGAGGCTTATCGTAGGGAGCAGGATAAGGATTTCCGTTATTAATATCATCGATAGTACGAAATGCTCTTGAGTAGGTATAGCTCACCCAGCCGTTAACTTTGCTGTTCCCAAACTGAGCCAGAAGTTCAACTCCGTATGATTGTGCTGTACCAATCCGTAGTTCACCCTCAAGCTGCTCGTTTAGCAGCATGTTGGCAAACTCTTTAAAATCGACCACATTACGCATGTTCTTATAGTAAACTTCCACTGAGGTTTCAAGTTTGTTATCGAAAAAATTTCTGAAATAGCCCAAAGCCCATTGATCAGATAGCTGAGGTTTGACGTTTGGTGAAGCAGCAAACCATATATCGAGAGGCGTTCCAGCTTCGGAATTTGACGCAAGCTGAATATACTGCACCGTGCGCGAGTAGCTTCCTTTAACCGATTGCTTTTGGTTTAATGTGTAAACAAAGCCAAACCGAGGTTCTAGGTTTGCGTATGTGTTAAATAATTCGCCCTTTTTATAGGTAACAAAATCCTCTACTTCATACTCATCATCGTAGCTAAACACTTTTGCCTTACCAATATTCTGAAGAGCCGAAAGCCTTAAACCATACTTAAGCGTTAGGTTATTGCCTAAAACTTGCTCGTTCTGAATGTAAACTCCATGTTCAAGCGAATAGCTGTTAGGCATTATAATATCATCAAGAATAGCCTCTGAGCCAACACCTTTAGCAACACCTGGGCTAATAACATGGTAGGTCGATTGTAATCCAAATCGAACCGTATTACTTGAATTTAAAAAGTACGTAAAGTCGAACTTTCCGCTATAATCCTCCATGTTCGAGTTCCAAACAAACGAACTGGGTTCATTTTCGCCGGTGCCTAAATAGTAATCGTAGCTGCTAAAAATTACCGATGTATTTAAAAACAGCTTTGGGCTAAAAAGATGATTCCACCTAAAGGTTAAGGTTTGGTTCCCAAAACCAAACTTTGCAAACTCATTCTTAAATATATCGCGGCCAAAGTAACCCGATAGATAGAAGCGATTATCATCGTTCAGCTTATGATTAATTTTCAGGTTTAAATCGTAGAAAAACAATTGGTTATCGCGTACTGATTCGTCGGCTGCAAAAGGTAAAAACAGATCGGCATACGTTCGCCTGCCCGATACAACAAAAGTTGTATTCTCGCTCATAATTGGTCCCTCAAGGGTAAGCCTGCTCGATATGGTTCCAATTCCTCCCGTTGCTACAAATTCTTTGGAGTTTCCATCTTTCATACGTACATCAAGCAACGAAGCTAAACGACCACCACTAGATGCAGGAATGTCGCCTTTATATAGCTTAACATCTTTAATGGCATCGTTATTAAAAACTGAGAAAAAACCCATTAAATGCGATGCATTGTAAACGGTTGCCTCATCGAGTAGTATAAGGTTATGGTCCATTGCCCCACCGCGAACGCTAAACCCCGATGTTCCTTCGGAAGTGCTTTGCACACCAGGCAGAAGTTGAATAGATTTAATCACATCAACCTCTCCCATTAACGCCGGCATCCGCTGAATGGTTTTTATGTCCAACCTTGAAACGCTCATCTCCGCCTTTGTAACGTTGGCATTTGGACGCTCACTGGAAATAATTACCTCCTCAATGAGAGCTGTTTCTTCGGAAAGTTCAACGGAAACTGTTCTATTTTCAGATACATTCACCTTTTTCTCAACCGATGCATATCCAACAAACGAGAAAACTAACGTGTACTTTCCAGGAGGAAGGGATAAAGCGTAATAACCATATACATTACTGGCCACGCCCTTGCGCAACTCTTGTACATAAACTGTAGCCCCAATTAGCTCCTCGCCATTGGATGAATCGCTAATATAACCGCTTATGGTGTAATCGCCTTTAAGCACCTCGGCTTTCGCTGGGTAAAAACAAAACAAAAAAGTAACGAACAATATATAAATTAGCTTACATCTCATTGCGCAAGACTATTATTTTTGATTAAATAACAAACTAAAAAGATTAAACAAAAAACAGGTTGATTGGTTTACGGCAAAAGATTACTCATCATTATTTCGAGGACCAAAACTCCCAAAATGGAATGATAATGCTGCAAATGGGCTCGAAAACTGTTTTTCCGAGAATAAACGATTTACATTTCCGTCCATATCGGTATAATACGTTTTATCAACAGAAAAAACATAGCTATAACCTGCCGAAATTCTCGCTTTAAACCAACGGGTTACGTTAACCTCAATACCAACTTCAGGCGTTAAAACTCCAACCCAATCGGCATGATGCTCATCAAAATCGCTGATTGAAAAATTCTCGTCAACCAAAGCAATCCTTCCTCCTCCTATTTTAACATCGAAAGTTGGATGCCAAATGCTAGTATGGTTATGGATATAACCTAGCATAAGACCGCCATGGTTAAAGCAAAGCTTACTATTTACATAAAGTGGATCACTTGGATTATCTACTGGATGATAATTTGAAGGATAAATATCGTTCCACTTATGAACCGTATTTAAGCTGTAGCTGTACGCTCCAATGTAATACTGATAGTTTAAAAGAAAAGCACCCGACAGCCCGCTAAAATGAGCCAGCTTGCTGTCAATTAAAGAGAGTTGACTATTCGTATTTCCAAAGCCGGTTAGCTTGACCCGGTCAATATCTAAAAGATATTTAGCGCTATTTTTTTCGCTTTGTGCAAATAACCCCATCGAAAAGACAGCTAAAAAGCATAGTAGAATAAACTTTCTTAAAATCATTTCATTACTTTTTAATTTCTACTTAGAATTATTTGCGATGCTTTTATCCGTTTTCCTTTTAACATAAACACCGGCAACTACATCAACTAAAAGTAAAAATAGTAATCCCGTAAAAAAACCAACTATAAACATAATTTCATTCTTTCCGTTTAGCAAACATGCTAATTCAATACTAATACCAAAAACACTAAAACTCTGTATAACATGATAATAATTCAAATCGATTTAGAAACAATTGTTATGTTTAGATACAACAATGTTCGTTATCGAACAGTAGCTAAGTTTATCAATGACCTTAAAACTTACCAAACTTCAACGAGAAAGTTCCAGACAAACCGTTAAAAGCTGTTGAAGAAGTATTTGGCAAATCGATGCCGCTCGCATAACGGTAAGTAGCCCCCACCGATAAACGCATAAACTTAACAACATTCAACTCCAGTTCAACACCTGGTTCAACAACAAAAAAGGCAGTATTTGCCAGAATCGACTGACCAATATCGGTTCCTCCTGTTGCTGGAGTATCGGAGTATAATAAACCTCCTGCGCCAATTACCAAAGGGAACGAAAGGTGAACAAGTTTATGGGGCATAAGTATGTACTCTAATAGCATTCCACCATATCCTCCTTCAAGGTACGCAACCTCATTTTCAACTACATTAACAAATTTAGGTGAGTTTACTATTCCATACCCTGCACCTCCAATAACAAATGAGTTGTTAAATATTGCTCCTCCTCTACCTCCAACTAACCATGTATCGTGACCAGCAAATGAAGAGAATGCAACTCTGGTTCCACCGTAACCACCATAGGTAATTTCGCCTTTATCAAAAAGAGTCTGCATCTGTTTATCTGTCTGTGCATTAACTGTCATTAACCCCGTAAAAAGGGTAATTGCCAAAAGGGTTATTTTTAGTTTCATTGTTGTAACAATTAAAGTTAAATGATTATGAAATTAATTAATAATTAACGAAAAGGGGTTATTCATAAATTGTTGCGTAGCAAATAGTCGGTTATTCTTTGCCTGATTTTTTAAAACGATCGTTCGCAAGCAATTGCTATGCCATAAACGTCAACCAATAAAAAAATCTTTTGCTGAAAATTCTAAACGACCAATAATTGGCAATAATATTAGCTACAAATTGAACAAAGAACGGCTAACTCTGTATACTCCAATGGGCTCTGTATCGTTTGCGCAAAATTTATCGAATACCTAACAGGCTTACCCCTGCCGTTTCATTTTTTTTAATAATTTTGTAACCTCAGAATAATTTGTACCTATTACAAACGTAATTCAATATAAATCAACAATTAAACTTTAATTACGATGTCAAACGTAAAACGTGTTTACACCTTCGGGAATAAGGAAGCCGATGGTAATGGAAAGATGAAAGAGCTGCTTGGTGGCAAAGGAGCCAACCTTGCTGAGATGAACCTAATTGGAATACCTGTACCTCCAGGTTTTACCATTACAACCGATGTTTGTACCGAGTATTATAAGCTTGGACAAGATAAAACCGTTGAGCTGATTAAGCCAGAAGTTGAAGCAGCAATGAAAAAGATTGAAGGCATCATGGGAACTGAGTTTGGCAGCAAGGAAAACCCTCTGCTTATGTCTGTTCGCTCTGGTGCTCGCGCTTCAATGCCTGGTATGATGGATACTATCCTCAACCTTGGTTTGAACGACGAAGTGGTTGAAGGTTTGGCAAAGAAAACGGGCAACCCACGTTTTGCATGGGACAGCTACCGTCGATTTGTTCAAATGTATGGCGATGTTGTGCTCGATTTGAAACCCGCATCAAAAGAGGATCACGATCCTTTTGAGGAGATTATCGACCAAATGAAGGAAGAAAAAGGTGTTAACCTTGACACCGAATTCTCTGTTGAAGATCTTAAAGAAATGGTTACCCGTTTTAAGAAAGCGGTTAAAGAGAAAACTGGTAAAGAATTTCCAACCTGTGCATGGGAGCAGCTTTGGGGATCGGTTATGGCTGTTTTTAATAGCTGGATGAACGAAAGGGCAATCCTTTACCGTAAGCTAAACAAAATTCCTGCTGAATGGGGTACTGCTGTTAACGTACAAGCAATGGTATTTGGTAACATGGGCGACAACTCTGCCACTGGTGTTGCCTTTACCCGCGACGCAGGTACTGGTGAAAACATTTTCAACGGTGAATACCTCATTAACGCTCAGGGCGAAGATGTGGTAGCAGGTATCCGTACTCCACAAGAAATTACCCTTGAAGGCTCACACCGTTGGGCAAAACTTCAGGGTATTAGCGAAGAGGAAAGAAGAGCAAAATTCCCATCGCTCGAAGAAACCATGCCAACTGTATACAAAGAGCTTTTTACCATACAAAACAACCTTGAAAAGCACTACAAGGACATGCAAGACATTGAGTTCACCATTCAGGATGGTAAACTTTGGATGCTTCAAACCCGAAACGGTAAGCGTACCGGTGCTGCTATGGTTAGAATTGCCATGGAAATGTTCACAGAAGGTATGATTGATGAGAAAACAGCTGTTCTTCGCGTTGAACCAGAAAAACTCGACGAGCTACTTCACCCAGTTTTCGATACCGAAGCGCTAGCCAGCGCTAAAGTTCTTGCAAAAGGACTACCAGCATCGCCAGGTGCTGCTACAGGTCAGATTGTATTCTTTGCTGATGATGCTGAGCAGTGGGCTGCCGAAGGTAAGCAAACCATCCTTGTTCGTGTTGAAACATCACCCGAAGACCTTAAGGGTATGAACGTAGCACAAGGTATTCTTACCGCCCGTGGCGGTATGACCTCGCACGCAGCCGTTGTTGCTCGTGGCATGGGTAAATGCTGCGTTTCTGGTGCTGGAACCGTTAAAATTGACTACAGAGCTCGCACCATGACCATTGATGGCAATGTTTACAAAGAAGGTGATTGGATTTCGCTTAACGGCTCTACTGGTCAGGTTATCGATGGCAAAGTAAAAACAATGGCAGCTGAGCTTAGCGGCGATTTTGCCAAGCTTATGGAACTGGCCGACAAATTCTCGCGCATGAAAGTTCGCACCAATGCCGATACTCCTCGCGATAGCAAAGTAGCACGCGAATTTGGAGCTCAAGGTATTGGACTTTGCCGTACCGAGCACATGTTCTTCGAAGGCGACAGAATTAAAGCAATGCGCGAAATGATTCTTGCCAACGACGAGGCTGGACGCAGAAAAGGTCTTGAAAAACTTCTACCTATTCAGCGCGAAGACTTTGAAGGAATTTTCGAGGCAATGCAGGGGCTTCCCGTTACCGTTCGTTTGCTCGATCCTCCTCTACACGAGTTTGTTCCTCACGAAGAGGCTAATCAGAAAGAAATGGCAAAGGAGCTTGGTATTTCTCCTGAAGAGGTTAAAGCAAAAGTTGAATCGCTACACGAGTTCAACCCAATGCTTGGTCACCGTGGTTGCCGTTTAGGTATTACCTATCCTGAAATTACCGAGATGCAGGCACGCGCCATCATCGAAGCTGCTCTTAACCTTAAGAAAAAAGGTATTGAAACATTCCCAGAGATTATGATTCCGCTTATTGGAAACGTAAACGAGCTTAAAAATCAGGAGCAAATTGTTCGCAATGTGGCCGAGAAAGTTTTTGCTGAACGCAACGACAAGATTGACTATATGGTAGGAACCATGATTGAGGTTCCTCGAGCTGCACTTACTGCCGACGAGGTAGCTGAGGTAGCCGAATTCTTTAGCTTTGGTACAAACGACCTTACCCAGATGACCCTAGGCTTTAGCCGCGACGATGCTGGTAAATTCCTACCAGAATACATCGACAGAGGAATTCTTAAGGCTGATCCTTTCCAAGTTCTAGATCAAACAGGTGTTGGTCAACTTGTTGATATGGGTGTTAAGAAAGGTCGCTCTGTTCGCAATAAGCTTAAAGTTGGTATTTGCGGTGAGCATGGTGGTGAGCCTAGCTCTGTTGAGTTCTGCAACGCAGTAGGAATGGACTACGTTAGCTGCTCTCCTTTCCGCGTACCTATTGCGCGTCTTGCAGCAGCACAAGCAATTCTGAAGCAAAGCTAACATTTAGCAAAGTAATATTTAGCCTAAGGCCTTCCTCAAGAGGAAGGCCTTTTTCTTTTAAATATCTAAATTGGATTAACCCAAAAATGAGCTACCTTTAAAATTCTTTGCAAAATTTCAACACTATGTCTCAACTCGTTGTTTACAGGGCTTCGGCTGGTTCTGGAAAAACATATCGTTTAGCAGTAGAGTACATTAAACAAGTGCTAAATAATCCTGAGGGATACAAAAATATCCTTGCCGTTACCTTTACCAACAAGGCTACAAACGAGATGAAAAGCAGAATTCTTAACGAGCTTTTCAACCTAGCAAATGGTAACGCCACCGGTATGTTTAAAACTATTTCCGAAGAAACAGAGCTAAAAGCCGAAATTATTACAGAAAGGGCACAAAAGGCTTTATCGCTAATTTTACACGATTATAGCCGCTTTAGCATTAGCACTATCGATAGCTTTGTGCAACGCGTTATACAAGCATTACTTTGGGAAATAGGCGTGCAAGGTGGCGTTAATATTGAAATTGACAATAACCCTGTGCTCGAGCTAGCCGCCGACAATCTTCTTGATTCTGCTTCACTATCAAATGAATTGCTTCAGTGGCTTTCGCAAATGGGGCAATCGTTACTTGACGAGGGCAAAAGTTGGGACGTTAGGACTACCCTTATTGAGCTTGGCAAACAGCTTTTCTCCGAAAAGTTTAGATTGATGAGCAAAGCCGATATTGAAAAAATTACCGATAAGCAAATAGTTAACTCGCTAAAACACGAACTATTACAAATAATTTCTGGTATCGCTGAGAAGGTTAACCAAGAGGCTAAACATGTATTCAGCGAGCTTGATAAGCATAATCTAACAATTGACAGCTTTAGCTATGGAAAAACTGGGGTAATGGGTTTTTTCAATAGTTGCCTTGAAGTGAGCAAATCCACAAAAAAGTTGCCTGAAACCCAAAAGCCCCGAGTTGATAAGGCATTAAACAGCCCTGGAGGAGAAGATTGGGTTACCAAATCCACATTAAAAGACGAGAACCTTTTTAAACCCATACAAACCATAGTTACAAAAGTTTTACATCCAAGTTTAAAAAGGATTATCGAGCTAATTGAAAGCAATAGAATACAATTCAACACCGCCAGGTTAGTTTTACAAAACCTTGAAAACCTTGCGCTAATTGGCGACTTATGGAATAAAATTAGAGAGCTATCGCGCGAAGAGGGATTTTTACTTTTAAGCGATAGCGGGCATTTACTTAGAGAATTTGTAAAGGATACCGACGCTCCATTTATCTACGAAAAAGTTGGTACACGTTACGACACCTACATGATTGATGAGTTTCAGGACACATCGGAGGTACAATGGCACAACTTTAAACCTCTTATTGAAAACAGCCTTTCGCAGGATTTTTTTAGCATGATTGTAGGCGATGTAAAGCAATCAATCTATCGCTGGCGTAACGGGAATTGGAGTATACTTGCCAACGAAGTTCAAAAAGATTTCCAACAGTTTGGTATCCGAAGTGAGTCCTTAACTCAAAATTGGCGTAGCTTACCAAAGGTTGTTCAGTTTAACAACAGCTTTTTTGAAAGCGCTAAACAAATAGCCACCAACCAAATTAGCAATAAGCTGAAAGATTCGCCCCAAAGTATTGTTGATGATTACTGCACACAGATTGAAAACGCCTACTCCGACACAAACCAAATACCAAGCAAAACAAACGAAAAGGGCGAAGGGTATGTTGAGGTTTGTTTCTTTGAAAAAAGCAATAACAGCGAGTGCGACGCTATACTATCGAAGGAGCTAATAGCCCAAATACTTGAGCTTAATAAGCGTTTTTCGTTAAACCAAATTGCCATTTTGGTTCGGACAAAATCGGAAGGACAACGCATTGCCAACATGCTTGTTGAACATAACCAAACCAACCCAAACAGCGCTATTGCTTTTGTTAGCCAAGAAGGGCTTAAGCTCACAGCATCGCACCTTGTAAGATTTACTATTTCGGCTCTAATGCTTGTTGTTGACAGCAAGAACCAGGTGAACGTTAGGCTTTTTGCAAAGGAGCTGGCATCGTTAACACCACTTGGGCAAATGCCATGGCATAGCTATTTTACCCCCGAAGCTGTGGCTGACGATATAAAATGGCTTAGCAAGCTTAACACAAGGCCGTTGCAAGAGGTATTTGAGGCTATCGTGCTTAAGTACAATCTACAAAGCAACAAGGGAGAGCTTGCGTACCTCGCCGAGCTGCATGAGCACATTGCTACCTTAGCCAGTCGAGGACAAGGTGATGTAAACCGATTTTTGGAATGGTGGGATAAAAACAGCGAAAAGCTTTCGCTTTCGGTGCCCGAATCAACCAATGCACTTTCAATTGTAACCATTCACAAGTCGAAAGGCCTTGAGTTTCCCGTTGTATTTATGCCATATGCAAGTTGGGCTTTTAGGCAACCCAGCAAACAGCCAGTAATTTGGGTTGGAACAACCCACGAACCGTTCAATATGCTTCCTAAGTACCCCATTCGGCTCTCAAAAGATGCATTTCAAAGCCATTTTGCAAATGATGCTGCCGAAGAGGAAATGAAAGAACTAGTTGATAACTTAAATCTCTTGTACGTTGCCTTTACTCGTGCGCAAAATGAGCTGTATATTTTTGTGCCACAAACAAAAAATGAAAGCGATGGCGATATCAAGGAAATCGACTCAGTATCGAAGTTAATACACAGTGCTACTCAAAATATGCCACTAGCACAAAACGCTGTAAACCTCGACGATAAGCTTAAGCGCTTTAACATGGGCAGTAGAGACAGCCACCTAAGCAATAGCAGCAGTAACGAGGCAAATCAGAATTATTGGCTCATAAAAAGCTACCCTGTTGGTCAAAACCTTAGTAGCCTGAAGCTAAAAATTGAAGCTAAAGATTTCTTTAGCAAAACTACCAAGCCTGTGCTTAAAGCCTTAAACCACGGAAAGGTAATGCACGAAATTTTTGCCTCAATAAATACTGTTAACGATATACCCAATGCTGTTAAAAAAGCAAACGTAGATGGATTGATTGATTTGGATAAAGTTGCTCCAATTATCCAACTGGCAAAAGACCGATTAAGCAAAAAGCCATTCGCTGACTGGTTCAGTGGCAGCTGGGAGGTAAAAAATGAGCAGAGCATAATTACCCCGCAGGGGTACACCTACCGACCCGACCGCGTTATGACCCGCAATAACGAAGCAGTAGTTATCGACTTTAAATTTGGCGAAGAAAAAAAGGAACACATCAAGCAGGTAAATAGTTATAAAAACCTTTTACTTGATATGGAGCATACCATGGTTGATGCGTACATTTGGTATGTGGATGCTGATAAGCTAGTAAATGTGTAGGCAAATAAACAAAGTATCGATAACTATTGTTAAAATTTACATATATACATTACAACCTATTTTTTAGAAGTAAAAAATGGCGTATTTTTCGAAGCCAAAAAACTATCAACATGAAAAAATACTTCTTATTTCCACTTTTAGTTATTGCAATAGCCTCGTGTACTAGCAAAAAACCACAGGTTACGATTATTGAAGGAAGCATCAAAAACCAAAATTCGGAATATGCTTTAGCCACAAGTAAAGGCATTACCGATAGTATTAAAATTAACAGTGATGGAACATTCAGTTTTACAACTGAAATTGCAATGCCCCATTACTACACCATTCGAGCCGGAAGAGTTAGACAAACTGTTTTTTTAACACCTGGCAAAAGCACATTTATTTCGTTCGACATAGAACAACCCGATAATGCACCAACCTTTGAAGGTGAAAACAGCGAGCTGAACAAGGCAATAATTCAGAATAACCAAACTTTTGGCAAGCTAACCGACGATTTTTATACCCTCTTTGGCTTATCAAAAGATGAGTTTACAACAAAACTCGATTCGGTTAAGAGTGTTATAAACGAACAAACAAAACCTTTTGAAGCGAAAAACAAGCACTTTGCCCAAATGGAAATGGCCCGAGCCGATTATCGGTTAAAGGAGTTACTCTTCAACTATCCGAACTACCACTCACGAATAACCAATACTGAGTACGAACCAAACGACGATGATTACAGCTTTATGGCCGAAGTTGACTTAAATAACATCAGCCACATTAGCATAAATGAGTACACAAGCCTCGTTTTTAACCATTTGCAAAGCCAGTATTGGAAAATTATAAGCGACGATAAAAACAAGGGCATCTCTGAGTTTGAGCAAAACCTTATGTTTTACGATTTGGTTGACTCATTAATTGAGAACTCTACTCTAAGAGATTTATACAAGCACAACCAAACTCAAGAAACTGTTAAGTGGGCAAGTTTTGAAGTGGCAAAAAACATTGGGAACCATTTCTCAACCGTTGCAACTGCTAATGAATACAAGCAAAGCGTTGAAAACGCACTAGCAAAACGCATGCTCCTTGCTCCAGAGCAACCCGCTCCGGAATTTACCCTTAATGATATTAATGGTGAAAGCCATTCGCTCAGAGATTTTAAAGGCAAACTCGTTTACATCGATTTTTGGGCAACATGGTGTAGTCCCTGCCGCGCACAAATACCTCACCTAAAAAAAATGAAGGATACATATAAAGGCAAACCTATTGTATTCATTGCTATTTCGCTAGACGATGACAAAAATGCTTGGGAAAAGATGGTTAACGATGAGCAGCTTGGTGGCGTACAACTCCATGCCGATAGAGCATGGCTATCCGATGTCGCCAAACAATACCAAATTTTTGGTGTCCCAACTTTTGTTTTAGTTGATGCTGAGGGTAAAATTATTGAGTACCCAGCCCCTCGCCCATCCGATGAAGCTACTCCACTTCTTATTGATAAATACTTAAAGCAGCTTTAACAGCTTGCAGAAGGTGACCCAATTGTAGGTCACCTTTTTGCTACTTAATACGCTACGCAAATTACTAAACCTAATTTTGAATATAAATGGATTTACTAAATAGCTATTTGGTTGGCATTGAGGGCTTTCTTATTGGATTAGGAGCATTTTTCGTTATTGGGTTATTCCATCCATTAGTAATTAAACTTGAATACCATTTTGGCCGAAAAATTTGGTGGGCCTTACTTTTCCCTGCTCTTTTGTTTGCTTTAGCATCATTATTTGTTAATGACATACTATCAATAATATTTGGGGTGCTAAGTGCCGGATTTTTTTGGAGTACTCTTGAGATACAGTGGCAGCATAAAAGAGCGTTGAAAGGACAATGCAAACGAAATCCGAACAGAAAGTACGAATAGGCTATGGAAAATCTAAATTTCTCAGGATTAATAATTGGCTTTGCAACTGTTGTCATTATTTGGTTTGGCCGATACGCGTGCATTAAAGGTGAATACTATTTCACAAAAAGGCTATGGTATCTTTTCCTTCTACTAGGATTAGTAGGTTTGGCGATATCTTTACTAATTACGAATGTAATAATCTCGGCCATTATCAGTATATTTGCTTTTACCTTTCTTTGGGGAATACATGAAATAATTGAGCAAGAGGAGCGTGTAAAAAAGGGTTGGTTCCCAAAGAAAAAATCTAAACTCAAACAGTAATGTTTTTTGTTGGACTTTTTTCCTCGTTTACTCCATATATTATCCTACTTGTAGGATATCTGGTATTTTTGGTTACATTATCGGTTAACAACAAACCCCTTCAAAATTTAGTAGCTGAAAGCGATGTCGATTTAAAAATAATTGAAGCACCAATAAACAAGACATCAATTGACTATGAGAAAACATTTGACTACGCAGATTTTTATTTAATAGCCGATATAGTTTACCGAAATCCAAATATTTTTAATTTTCAAATCCCATTAACACTCTTTCTTAAAAAAATCTTTCCTGTTCCACTTAGTCTAAATGTTATTCACTCTTCATTTATCAACCTTCCCCCTCCCAGTTTAATTTAACAGTATCCATTCTCCACTTTTTGTTGGCTAACTAATATGTGGTTACCTGATATTTCAGTAACCCTTATGAGATGCTTACGAAAGGGAATAAAAGCCATTATCTGTTGAATTAATTATTAATCAGGGATGAAAATAAAATTACCTATCATCATATCGGTATGTTTTGTACTAATACATATTAATACTATTGCTCAAAGGCTTGCAACAAAATCCGATAGCACATATTTTATTGATAAAAGTATTGATGAGGTTGAAATAATTGGTGTAAAACACATCACATCGCTCAACGATCAGCCAGTTTCTGTATCAGCATTAACATCAAGAGAGATTGTAAATCGTGAGATACACTCCGTTAAGGAGTTAACCTCTAGAATACCAAACTTCTTTATGCCCGATTACGGATCGAAGCTTACCTCGCCAATCTATGTTCGGGGAATTGGATCGAGGATTAATTCCCCTGCGGTTGCACTTTATGTTGATAATATCCCCTACTTCGAAAAGTCAGCATTCGACTTCGAACTTATTGATGTTTCAAGGATTGAGGTTTTGAGAGGGCCACAGGGAACACTATACGGACGAAACACAATGGGTGGTGTAATCAATATTTTCACTAATAAACCCCATAGTAATAGAGAAACTCGAATACGATTTACTGGTGGGAATTATCATAGCTATCGAACAAATATTTCACATAACCAACCCATTACCGAAGGACTTTCGGCTAACATTTCGGGATCATTTAATACACTTGACGGCTTCTATTACAATCAGTTCACCAATGCAAAAGTTGATCAAACTGAATCGTATGCTGGCAGATTTAAACTTAATCACACTATCAATTCAAGCATTACGGCAGAGTATTCGGTTGGCTTCGACAGAAGTATGCAGGGTGGCTACCCCTATTCCATATACAATGACACCGATCAGGAAGCTTCGCCAATAAGCTACGATAGCTATAGCTACTACAACCGCGACATGGTTTCGGCTAATGCACTTTTAAAAATCGATGCAGATAAGTTTGATCTCACATCGATTTCAAGCTACCAGCTTATTGACGATCTGCAAGAAATTGATCAAGATTTTACCTCAAGCTCACTTTTTGTGGTTGATCAAGATCAATTGCAACACATGTTCTCTCAAGAAATCATTCTGAAATCAAAAGATCAAGAGAATAAGGTTGACTGGCTTATTGGAGCATTCGGTTTTATTCAGAATTTCGATAAGCTGGTTAACGTTAACTATGGCGAGGATGGCATATTAGCCTTCGGTCTTCCTGGAAGCACTACCATGTCAAAACAATATGACCACAGAATTATGGGTGCAGCAATTTTTCAACAAACTACCATAAATAATTTATTCATTGATCATTTAAACTTAAGTTTAGGAGTGCGAGTTGATGCTGAAAAAGCAACTCTCGATTATATATACGACAGAACAATTATTGACAATACTACTCGTGTTGATGATTTTGTAAACCACCTTAATTTTAGCAACATACTTCCAAAAGGTACACTAAACTACGAATTCTCAACCAACAATATGATTTATGCCTCCATAGCAAAAGGGTACAATTCAGGTGGTTTCAACTCAACCTTCGAAAGAGAGGAGGACCAATCGTTTGAACCCGAGCA
>CAZGQZ010000043.1:0-6767 GCA_964527985.1 uncultured Rikenellaceae bacterium
ATGGCAAAAAGTATTGGTTCAATTACGCACACTCAATGGGCATACGAAACCCTTAGCACAATATACGAAAGGCGAAACATACCCTCCAAAGCGCTCTATTTCCATAAAAGATCCACAATATTTAAGGATAGTATAATTAACGAAAAAAATTCGCGGGCAATTGCAATGATGGAGGTAATGTTCGATATTGATAAAAAAGAACAGGAAATTCAAATTCTTAAACAAGCCCAAGAAATTAACCAGAAAGAGCTAGCTAGGCAAGTTGTTATTAGAAACTTTTACATGGCTGGTTTTGCTTTTGCACTAATTGTAATAGCAATAACGCTTTACGCATTTAACATTAAGCGCAGAGCAAACCATTTGCTTACGCTTCAAAAGGCCGAAATTGAAGAGAACAATAAAAAGCTTAATCAGCAGCAAAATGAGATACTAGACCAAAACCAAGAAATCCAAAAACACCAAATTAGCATAGAACAAAAGAATAAATACCTTGAAGAAGCATACAAGGTAATTGAGAGCTATATTGGCAAAATTACCGATAGCATTCGCTACGCCGAAAGAATACAAAAGGCAATTCTTCCTCCAATTAGCATGGCTTCAAACTACTTTGCCGATGCTTTCTCCCTTTATAAGCCAAAAGACTTTGTAAGTGGCGACTTCTATTGGTTTACGCTAAAAAACCAAAACCTATTCCTTGCAGTTGCCGATTGCACAGGACATGGGGTGCCCGGAGCCTTTATGAGCATAATTGGCATCGATTTACTTAGCCAAGCCGTAAACCAACAGAACATAACAGAACCAGCAGCAATTCTCGAATTTCTTAATATTGAACTAAGAAATAAGCTGAGAAAGGAGGATACCGATGAGCTTGTTCTTAAAGATAGCATGGATATCGCAATAATTAAGTACTCGCTAGGTAGCAACATAATTGACTATAGCGGTGCTCTTATCCCCCTTACCATAATTCGAAATAAAAAAATCTTAGAGTTTAAACCCAATTTCTCTTCAATTGGCATGTCTACTCGCTTATTTACCAAACCTTTCAAGCAGCAACAAATAGAGCTAAAGCCAGGCGATTGGGTTTACCTATATACCGATGGTTACATGGATCAGTTTGGTGGAGAAAAAAACAAAAAGTTCATGCGAAATCGGTTTTTTTCAACCCTTACTGATGTTAGCATTGGCACTGGCGCTAGTCAAAAGGTTGAGCTTAACAGAATTTTTAAAAGCTGGCAAGGCAACAACGAGCAAATTGACGACGTTCTTGTTTTGGGACTTAAGGTGTAGCTTTATATGAGGCTTTACTCAAAAATACTTATTACTCTCTTCTACCTCTTTTGGTTTAATTCCGTTCTCTCCCAAATCAAAAGTATTGATTTGCCAGAGGGGCAATATGCATTCAGCCTACAGGAGGACAGTGAAGGAAATATTTGGGTAGGACTTAGCGACGGAAATACGGGGGGCGACATTGCAATGGTAAAAAACGATACGCTTGTAATTAAAAGTGGTGACAAGAGATTACCCTCAGGCTCCTACCACACATCCATTAAGCTTACCGATGGCAGCCTGATGTTTGGCGGCAATATTATTGCAAACGGAAAACCCTGTCTGGTTTGGGTTACCCCTTTTAGCATCGATACTATTCAAGTTCCTATTTCACTTACAAACCCATTCGTTAATACCATAGCGCTTGTAAACAACCGTGAGATTTGGATTGGTTCCGCAAACGGTTTACTAGTTAATAGGTACGGAAACTGGTCATCATACACAACTTACGATGGGTTGCCCCACAATTTTGTAACTGCCATTGAGCAAGACTTCCGAGGAGTAGTGTGGATAGGTACGGAACTAGGTCTTGCATACTATGTTGACAAACAATTTCACATAGTTGAGCAAACAAGTAGAGCAATAGCAAACGTTACCCATTTTTTTACAGATAATAAGGGATATTTGTGGTGCGGTTCAAGATTTTCTTCGGAGGGTATCAGCGTTTATAACGGCAAAGAATGGGAAACCTTCTCTGGTCGTCACGGGCTTGAGGATAATTCTACAAGCATTTTTTTTCAAGACTCAAAAGGAAAACTTTGGGCGGGTAGCTGCTACCATCGTACCCGGGGAGGCCTAACAGCGTTTAACGGGAAAAAATGGGAAGCATACTCATCGCCAGAACATCTTGCCAAACCTTGCGTTGATGCAATTACCGAGGATGCAGATGGAAATATTTGGTTTGGCGGGTCGCTCCCATCGCGAAAGGGTGAAGGCATTACCATTTACGATGGAAAATCATGGCACAAAATAAGCAAAACGCACAACTTTCCAGCAAATAGGGTTATAGCCATGTTTTGCGATTCGAAAGAAAGAGTATGGGTATCGTCAATGGAGGGATTGTTTGTGGTTGATAGCATTAATTTGAACCAATAAAAATTCAGTAAAATTGAAAAGCATAGATCATAAAATATTCAAGCATAGCCTTCTGCTTCCGTTCCTTTTCGTATCGGTTCTATGGCTTATTGCCGTTGTGGAATATACCTTAGGAATAAGCTTTTCCTTTTTAGGCGTTTACCCCAGAGCGATTAAGGGTTTACCAGGAATACTGCTTATGCCTTTTATTCATTCAAATTTTCAGCATCTTTTCTCTAATTCCGTTCCATTACTGGTAATGGGTGCTGGAATTATCTACTTTTACCGTTCGCTTAGCTATAGGGTTTTCATAATTATTTGGATTATATCTGGCGTATGCGTCTGGCTTGGTGGTCGGCCCAGCTATCATATTGGAGCAAGCGGAATTGTATATGGCCTAGCATCGTTCCTGTTTTTCAGCGGTGCAATTCGTCGCGATCCTCGGTTAGCAGCCATTTCGCTTGTTGTTGTTTTTTTATACGGGGGGTTAATCTGGGGCGTTTTACCCATTTGGCCAACCATTTCGTGGGAAGGGCATTTATTTGGTGGAATTGCAGGTTTGGCTTGCGCCATCCTCTACCGCGATCAGGGTCCTAAACGCAAAGTATACTCGTGGGAACTAGAAGAGGTACTTGACGAAGAACCCGAAAACTCCAACGTAACCGATGATTCTCCTTCTACAAACAAAACCGACGATAATTTATACTGGTCAAATACATCGTCCAATGCAAACACTAATTAAAAAAAAAGCTAAAAGTGCCTTTGCTTAACATCATTTTTCTATTTTTGCCTTTTGTAATCAACCACTAACATAAAAAAACGGAAACATGGCAAAGTATAACGAGAACGAAAACACATCGAACAACATCAACCTAATTGGCTTTGGCACTGAAATACATGGCGACATTATTTGTGGTGGAGATTTAAGAATTGACGGAATGCTTGTAGGAAACATCACAGCTAAAGGGAAAGTTGTAATTGGTGAAACCGGAAAAATTAAGGGTGAAGTTACCTGCAAAAACACTGATATATCGGGCACTATTGACGGGAAGGTTATAGTTACAGAATTACTCTCTCTTAAATCAACTGCAAAAGTTATGGGCGATATGAGCACAAACCGTTTAGCCATTGAGCCCGGAAGCAGGTTTACCGGATACTGCGATATGAATGCTGATTCGACCAGCTCATCGGCTCAAAAACCGTTTGCACCTAACAAAGAAGCGGATAAAAAAGAATAAGAACTTGTGGTTGAAATTAAGACCATTCTGAAATTCATAAAAGGCCTAACAGTTCAATACCTTGTACTGGCAATTATTTGTGCTGCGGTGTTTGGTTATATTGCACCGCAACACTATTTTCCTTTGCTCCCTGTTGTTTTCATCTACTTTTATTTTCTTAATTTTTTCTCCTATTTTATCCTTGTAAAAACGCATAATCTGCCCACAATAAGGTTTTCAAAGTATTTTATGCTACTTTCCATGGTAAAGTTTTTCGGTTCATTAGTCTTTGTTGTTCTCTACATAATTTTTGCTCGCGAAACGCTTATCCCCTTCCTGGTGATTTTTATCATCCTTTACTTTCATTCTCTTTTTCAACTAGTTCGAGAGTATCAGTTTTTTCTTGCCGAAAAAAACTCCCGCTAGAAATTGTTTTACGCAATAAAGTATCTATTTTTGGTTTGGCGTAAAATATTCTAGAAATGAAGAAAGGGCTTTTCTTTATAACTCTCTTGGCTATAGGCATATCAACTCTTGCTCCAACAAAAACAATTGGAAGTTCACTTTCTGCGCCCAAATCGGAGCAAGACACCGCCCATAGCACCCACGACAAATCCTTTAACGCTGGCGATTTCATTTTCGATCATATTGGCGATGCGCACGATTGGCACATTTTAACTATTGGGCATCACCACATTTCGGTACCATTGCCCATTTTTTTGTATAGCAAAACTAGAGGAAAGTTTTATGCTTTCTTCTCGTCAAAATTTCATCATGGACACTCAACCTATAAGGGCTTTAAGCTAATTACCGAGGGCGAGCTAAAGGGCAAAATTGCGGAGGTAGATGAGCATGGCGAAATACTAACGGAATCGCTTCCTATTGACTTATCGCTTAAAAAAAACGGTGCAGCCATTATTATCTACTCAATCCTAATTGCCTGGATTTTTATTTCGGTTGCCAACGGCTATAAAAAACGACCAAACAAAGCACCAAAAGGATTACAAAATTTGGTGGAAAATATAATCCTATTCGTACGAGATGAAATTGTTAAACCATCTATTGGAGAAAAGCACTATAACCGGTTTATGCCCTTTTTGCTTACCATTTTCTTTTTTATATGGATTAATAACATGTTAGGTTTAATTCCAATCTTTCCTGGAGGTGCAAATATTACAGGGAATATTGCTGTTACGCTAGTATTGGCTTTGTTCACCCTTATTGTAATATTAATTAATGGAAACAAGCACTTTTGGAAGGATATTTTTAACGCACCAGGGGTACCTGTTTTTCTCAAACTTCCAATTCCAATAATGCCCGTTGTTGAAATGGCTAGCTGGATTATTAAGCCAGCAGTGCTAATGATTCGTCTTTTCGCAAACATCCTTGCAGGACACATAGTCGCAATGGTACTGTTTGGCTTGATTTTTATTTTTGGAGCTGTAAATATCTATTTTGGATATACAATATCTGTAGTCAGCATACTACTAACTGTTTTTATGTCTGTACTTGAATTGCTTGTCGCATTCATTCAGGCTTTTGTTTTTACCATGCTAAGTTCTCTTTTCATTGGCATGGCTGTAGCCGATCATCATTAATTACTAACCATAAATCTATTGTAAAATGACAACACTTTTTATTATCCTTGAAATTGCAGGAGCGGCCCTTGCAAAAATCGGAGCGGCTCTTGGTTCTGCCATCGTAGTTCTTGGAGCAGCTTATGGTATTGGAAAAATTGGTGCATCTGCACTCGAATCTATGGCTCGTCAACCCGAATCGGCTGGCGATATTCGTAGTAGCATGGTTGTATCCGCTGCACTTATCGAAGGGGTATCTTTCTTTGCGATTATTATTTGTGCCCTAGCAATACTGCTATAAGGTTAAAAAAAGAACTAACTGCAACTAAAATACTTTAGCTATGGGTTTAATTACTCCCGATTATGGCTTAATCTTTTGGATGGCCCTTTCTTTTGGCATATTGCTATATATACTGCGCAAGTTTGCCTGGAAAACCATACTCCAGAGTATTAAGAATCGCGAAGAGCTAATCGCAAAATCTCTTCGTGACGCAGAGCATGCCAGAAATGAGCTTGCAAAGCTAGAAGATCGGAATGCAGAACTTTTAGCTAAATCAAAAGCCGAAAAAGCCGAAATAATTGCACAGGCAAACAAAACGAAAGAAAAAATTATTGAACAGGCTCAACAAGCAGCACAGCACGAAGCCAATAAAATTCTCGAGCAAACCCGAGAAATTATTCGACACGAAAAAGAAAGTGCACAGCTTGAAATAAAAGCCTATGCCTCGCAAATTGTTATGCAAGCAGCCGAACAAATTTTAAGGAAAGAGCTTAAGGATAAGGCCGCTTACGAAAAGCAGATTAGCTCAATTATTGAAGAAATATCATCACAAAACTAGCATGGATCAAGGTAGGGTAACGGTTAGCTACGCACGGGCACTACTGCAATGGGCAAACGAAAACAGCGTTGAAGAAGAGGTTTACGAACAGTCTGCATATTTTGTAAACCTTCTAAACAACCCCGATTTTGCTCAGCTGCTTACCTCGCCTATGATTAACGCCAGCAAAAGGGCTAAAACAATTGAGGCCGTTGTAAGCAAGGCAACGCCAAAACTAGCTCGTTTCGTTTCGTTGGTTCACAAAAACAACCGAGAGAAACAGCTAACTGGAATGATGCTTAGCTTTCAGAAACTGTACCGAGAACAAAAAGGCATTATTCGTACACGTGTTGAAAGCCCTACTGAGCTAAGCCCGTCAAGTAAAAATGGAATTAAACAGTTCATTGGAAATTCGTTTAAAAAAGAAGTTGAGCTGGAATTCTCTTTTAATCCCTCGCTTATTGGAGGGTTTGTTCTTACAATTGAGGATAACATGCTTGACAAAAGCGTTAAAGGCGAACTTGAGAAACTTCGCAAAAAACTAATGGGAATTGTGCAATAGAATTAACTACCGCTATGACAGATATTAAGGCATCGGAAGTATCCGAAATAATAAAAAAGGAGCTAGAAGGTATCGACCTTAAAACAGGTTTCGAAGAAATTGGAACCGTTCTTCAGGTTGGTGATGGCATTGCCAGAGTGTTTGGGTTAACACATGTTCGCTCAAACGAGCTGGTTGAGTTTGAATCGGGCGT
>CAZGQZ010000043.1:6867-15161 GCA_964527985.1 uncultured Rikenellaceae bacterium
GCCATTGGGCAAAAAGGGTCAACTGTTGCGGGAATAGCTAAAACCCTTGCTGCGCATGGGGCACTCGCATACACGGTTATCGTATCGGCAAGTGCATCCGATCCGGCTGCGCAACAGTTTTATGCACCATTCGCAGGTGCTGCCATT
This sequence comes from uncultured Rikenellaceae bacterium, assembly GCA_964527985.1. Taxonomy (GTDB): domain Bacteria; phylum Bacteroidota; class Bacteroidia; order Bacteroidales; family Tenuifilaceae; genus Perlabentimonas. The sequence continues at coordinate 7,015 of CAZGQZ010000043.1, forward strand.
GGCGAGTTCTTTAGAGATACTGGCAGACATGCACTGGTAATTTTCGATGACCTATCGAAGCAAGCAGTATCGTATCGAGAGGTTTCGCTTTTGCTTCGCCGCCCACCAGGAAGGGAAGCCTATCCGGGCGATGTTTTTTACCTGCATAGCCGTTTGCTTGAGCGAGCAGCCAAAATAATCGAGTCTGACGATATTGCATCAAAAATGAACGATTTACCCGACTCAATTAAGCCAATGGTAAAAGGTGGCGGATCGCTTACGGCGTTACCCATTATTGAAACGCAAGCAGGCGACGTTTCGGCATATATCCCAACCAATGTTATTTCAATTACCGACGGTCAAATTTTTCTAGAGTCGAACCTTTTCAATAGCGGTGTTCGCCCTGCGATTAATGTGGGAATTTCCGTTTCGCGAGTTGGAGGGAAAGCGCAAATTAAATCGATGAAGAAGGTTGCCGGAACCCTAAAACTCGATCAGGCCCAATATCGCGAACTTGAGGCCTTTGCTAAATTCGGTTCCGATCTCGATGCGGCAACTCTAAACGTGCTTGACAGAGGTGCAAAAAATGTTGAGCTGCTCAAGCAAAACGAAAATAGTCCTCTTCCTATTGAAGAGCAAATTGCAGTTATTTTCTGTGGAACAACTGGTTTGCTAAAAGATATCCCGCTTGAAAAGATTAAAACGTTTGAGGTTGAGTTTTTGCAGGAGCTAAGAAGTAGCAACGAAGAGTTGCTTAAGCAAATTGCCAACGGTGTATTTAACGATGAAATAGCGGATACGATAACACAAGCAGCAGCGATAATTTCTAAAAAACTTAGCAAATAGGCATGTTAGGGTTAAAAGAAATACGCACGAGGATAACCTCCATCACATCGACGCAAAAAATTACTAGCGCCATGAAGATGGTATCTGCGGCAAAATTTCATAAAGCGCAAGAAACTGTGCTTCGTTATAGCGTATACTCCAATAAAATATTTGACATCCTGCTACAGGTAGCGCCCACGGTTAACGAAAGCGATCCGCAACTCAGCAAATGGTTTGTTGAGCCTACCGAATTAAACAAAATAGCACTGATTGTGCTAACATCTAACTCAAGCATGTGTGCCGGGTTTAACCTGAACCTAGGCAAAAAAATTATTGAGGAAGCCCCTACACTCTTTGGCAAAGCATGGAGCGACGGTGTGGACATTTTTTGCCTTGGCAAAAAAGGAGGCGATTACCTTACCAAGCAGGGATTTAATGTGCTTGAGGTAAACACCGAAATTGTTAACACCCCTAACTTTGCCGACTCAAGCAGCTTTATTGACAATCTTACGCAAGATTATCTATCGAAAAAGTACGACGCTGTTTATGTTGCCTACAACGAGTTTAAGAACCCCGCTCTGCAAATCCCTACGCTAAAACGTATTTTACCCTTTAGCATCCCAAAAAGCGAAAAGCCTAAACAGGTTGAGCCAAACCTAATTTTTGAGCCTTCCAAGGAATACATTATGGAGGTAGTTATACCAACTGCTCTAAAAACGCTCTTCCATGAAACTTTACTAGAGAATTCGGTGGGAGAACACGGTGCAAGGATGACCGCAATGCATCAGGCCACGGAAAATGCCAATGAGCTTAACAAAGCGCTAAAGTTACAGTACAACAAAGCCCGTCAAGCTGCAATAACCAAGGAAATACTCGAAATTGTATCGGGCGCCGAAGCCCTAAAGGGATAAACCCTTTAAGACTGGTGCTTTAGTACGGCCTTTTTCACAGGCTTGTTTATTTCTGCTATATCTTCAGAAACGTTTATTATGTAATCGCCCAGCTTTTCTGCTTCGGAGTATAAATCGTTATAAATCACCCCTGCCTGATACTTATACTTAACCTCCTCTACATTCTTAATGTGCTCCTTTTTAAGCTTGTTCCTAAACTGGTTTATCTTTTCTTCAGCTTCGTATGCAGGTCCAAGGTTGATGTCTGAGTACCCAGCCTCCAAATTCTCGAGCATAACCCGATAAGCCTCCTCAACAAGCGTAAACATATGGTTTAGGTTATCGCGTACTTCTTGATTAAACCATATATTGGCTTTACGCTTACGGCGCATAGTACGGGCAAGGTTATAATTGCAATCCGAAATACTCTCGATATCGTTAATAATGTTGAACATAGCCTGTAAACGCTTTGAGCTAACATCACTTAAATCATGTATTGAAATTTTAGTCAGATAGGTTGCAATTTCTACCTCAACCCTATCGCTTATTTCCTCATATTTCTCAATTCGCTCATACGTAGTTTTAAACTTTTTATCGTTAGTCTCTGCAAAGAGCTCCTTAAAGAAACCATACATTTTGTAGGTACGCTTAGCGTAATTTACTATCTCTTTCTTTGCTTGTAACAGCGATAGCTCTGCCGTGGAAAGCAAGCCAATACCTATATGCTGAAGCCTAAACTCTTCATCTTCAGACGATCGGGCTGGCACAAGCTTCGTAACTATTTTAACAATGAATGGAGTTAAAAACACCAAAAGCAAAGTGTTTATTATATTAAATGCTGAGTGAAAAATAGATAAGGCTACGGGAACACCTTCGGGATTTTCAAACGGGTCTTGCCCGCCCATGTCAATAGCAAAATCGGCAACATAGCCAATAAAGGTTTTAAAAACAAGCATCATCCAAACAACCCCAAAGAGGTTGAAAATGAGGTGGGCTCGAGCAGTTCGCTTTGCCGAAACGTTGGCAATTGCCGCCGCAATATTAGCCGTTATGGTTGTTCCTATATTTTCGCCTAACACCATGGCTGCAGCCAGCTCAAACGATATCCAACCGCTATTACACATAACAAGCGTAAGGGCCATTGTGGCACTTGATGATTGTATAACAACGGTAAGTATTGTACCAATAGCAATAAACAGAAGCATTGAGGCCAAACCATGATCAGTATAGTTAGATAGAAACGCAAGGATATCAGGACTATCGCTTATATTAGGTACTGAATTTTTTAAAAAGTCTAACCCTAAGAATAACAACGCAAACCCCACCAAAAGTTCTCCCCACGATTTACGGGTATTGCTCTTACTAAAAACTAGCGGAAACCCTAAACCAATTAAGGGCAAGGAAATTGCGCTTATGGAAAACTTAAACCCAAGTAGTGAAATTAGCCATGCGGTGAATGTGGTACCTATGTTTGCACCCATTACCACTCCAACAGATTGGGTTAGGGAGATAAGGCCAGCATTAACAAAGCTAACTAACATTACCGTTGTGGCCGAGCTCGATTGTACTACAGTGGTAACAATTAAACCGGTTAATATACCTTTAAACCGGTTCGATGTCATGGCTGCCAGAATGGTTCGCATCCTATCGCCTGCCACCTTTTGCAACGACTCACTTAACATCTTCATTCCGAAAAGGAAGAGACCCAAAGAACCCACTAGGGTTAAAAACTGCAGTACGCTATATTCCATGTTTGTAATAGGTTAAAAATGGCCGTAAAAATATGGCTATTTAGTTTACAAGAGAATAGACTAATGTTATTTTAAAGCTAATTTTTTATCAATAATGCAAACAAAAAATAAATGTACAGTAAAGATAGATTAAATGGTATTTTTTAAGAATGATTTTAAGCATATATCGCTCTTAAATCTTATTTGCTACCTTTGCGAAATTATTACAGAAAAGCAACTATGATTTTTCAGCATATAGCAAGATTAATTCTCAGAAACAGGCTTTTAATAATTATTGCAGTAGGGTTGGTTACCCTATTTATGGGCTACAATATCTCTTCATTGAAGTTTTACTTTGAGCCCACTCCGTTACTCCCCAAAAACGACAGCCTTTTACAGCAGCAAAGGGCGTTCAATAAAATTTTTGGCAAAGGCGAAAACTTAATGATTATTGGCGTAAAAGACAGCACTTTTTTTGAGCGCCAAAAATTTGAGCAGTGGCTGGCACTTGAGGATAGCATTAGGGCTATCAACGGAGTTGAGCACGTATTCTCGGTTTCGGATATTTTTACTTTAGGAAAGGATACTGAAAATAGAGTTTTCACCTTCGATAAGGTTTTCAAAAGGGAGTGGACAACACAAAACGAGCTCGATTCGCTAAAATCGATTGCCCTGTCGTTGCCGTTTTACAATCAGCTTCTCTACAATAAGGACGAAAACGTCTACTTGATGATGATTTCCATTAAGTACGAGGTGATAAGCAGCAAGGGCCGTGTTGAATTCATGGACAACTTGGTGGATAAAACAGATGCTTACAAAAAAGCTACAGGCAACGAGTTGAGATATTCGGGACTTCCTTACATTCGCACAACCGTTGGAGAGCTGATTGAAAGCGAGATGTACATGTTTATCGCTTTAGCCATAGCCATTACAGCAATCCTCATATTTCTACTTTTCCGTTCGTTCAGGATAGTTCTCTTCTCAATGCTGGTAGTTGCCACTTCGGTTGTTTGGGGTTTAGGCATAATGGCACTTATGGGTTATCAAATTACGCTACTTACAGCGGTAATTCCGCCGCTAATAATTGTAATTGGAGTGCCCAACTGCGTTTACCTAATCAACAAATATCATCATGAGTACAGTATACACGGCAATAAGGTTAAGGCGTTGCAACGGGTTATCCAAAAAATTGGTAGTGCAACTTTTCTAACTAACCTAACAACCGCGGCTGGATTTGGAACCTTCATGTTCACCGGAATAGGTATTCTTAAAGAATTTGGATTAATTGCAGCCATTGATATTATGGGTGTTTTCCTAATCTCAATCCTGCTAATCCCTACAATATTCAGCTTTTTACCTCCGCCCGAACCTCGCCACCTTCAGCATCTGGAGAGCCTTCGGCTAAAGAATGTTATCACAAGGGTTATTACCACCACGCTTTACCGTAGGAGAATGGTTTTTATTATTACAATTGCTCTCGTAGTATTTGGCATTTTTGGTTTACTTAAGGTTGAAAGTAAAGGGTATATGGTTGATGATATTCCAAAAAATCACCCGGCATACATCGACCTAAAATTCTTTGAAAAAAACTTCTCGGGAGTTATGCCTCTCGAAATTGTTATTAACACCGAAAAGCCCAAGGGCGTTATGCAAGAGGCCACACTAAACAGAATTAATAGACTTCAGAATAAGCTTACGGAATACCATGAACTCTCGCGCCCATTATCCATAGCCGAAGCAGCCAAGTTTGCGCGGCAGGGTTATTACAATGGCAATCCCAGCCAATACAAGTTACCTTCGGGTTTCGAAAGGGGTTTTGTTATGGCATACCTACCCAAGCAGATGGGGAATAATGAGCTACTTGGCCGTTTTGTTGATACTACTGCTAGTGTAACACGAATAATATACAACGTTGCCGATGTGGGTTCAATCAGAATTAGCGAGATAAAGCAAAGCATAAGAACCGAGGTTGATTCAATTTTTGGGAACCAATCAAACCTTGTTACCATTGCAGGAGGAAGTATAATTTCGGCAAAGGGGAACGACTACCTAGTACGCAGCCTATTCATAAGTCTTTTGGCTGCCATTGGAATTATATCACTGTTCATGGCCGGAATGTTTAAAAAGCCCCGCATGGTGTTTCTTTCCATACTACCAAACCTTATTCCGTTGTTGCTTACTGCAGCAGCAATGGGTTACTGGGGTATATCGTTAAAGCCCAGCACCGTTATTGTATTTAGCATAGCCTTCGGGATATCGGTAGATAACTCCATACACTTTCTTGCCAAATACAGACAAGAGCTTATTCGAACAAACAACAACTCAAAAGCATCGGTTATATGCGCAATCAGAGAAACTGGCGTTAGCATGATATACACTTCAGTTGTACTATTCTTCGGTTTCGGTATTTTTATGGCTTCAAAATTTGGCGGTACCGTTTCACTGGGATTGCTAGTTTCGTTAACACTTTTAGTTGCGCTTTTCAACAACCTAATTTTACTGCCATCAATACTCCTAAAAATTGGCAGGGGCAATGCAAACGAATCGGAATGTATTGATACGTAAAATTGCATATTTACTCGAATACGCATAAATTTACAATAACGTCAACCTAAACCCTAAGCAATGTATAGCATTGAAACCCTAAGCGAAATTATTGATAAAGGGATTTTGAACCTCTCAATACCCGACGAACCCAAACAGCTTTACGAACCCATTAAATATACCTTGGCGTCAGGAGGAAAACGAATTCGGCCTGTGCTCGTTTTGGCTGCATGTAATGCTTTCTCGGAATCTATTGATAAGGCCATTAACCCCGCACTCGCCATTGAGCTTTTCCATAATTTCACCCTTATTCACGATGATATTATGGATAATGCGCCCCTAAGGCGAAATAACCCAACCGTTTTTGCCAAATGGGGATCCGACATAGCCATACTCTCAGGCGATGCGCTAAACATTCTGGCCTATCAGCTACTTTCAAAAACCGACAAGGAGCATTTAACCCCCGTTTTGAATGTTTTTAACACCATTGCCCTTGGCGTTTGCGATGGCCAGCAATTGGATATGGATTTCGAATCGACCCATTACGTTACGCAAGATGAGTACCTCACCATGATTGAGCTTAAAACCTCAATTCTTCTTAAAGGAGCGCTGCAAATTGGCGCAATTGTGGGAGGAGCAAAGCAATCGGACATAATACAAATTGGCGAATTCGGGAAAAACATTGGGCTAGCATTCCAGCTACAAGACGACTTACTCGACTCATACGGGGATGTTAATGCTTTCGGGAAAAAAATTGGGGGTGATATTATTGCCAACAAAAAAACATTCCTCACCATTAAAGCATATAGCCTTGCTAAAGGACAATCGCTTGAGCTACTAAATAGCTACTTTAAAGCAGAGAACATTGATCCACAGAAAAAAATTGAAGGCGTACTAAAAATTTACAACGAGGTTGGGATTAAAGAAATAGCACAAGAAAAAATTGATGAGTACTACCAATTGGCAATGAATGCCCTCGATAAGCTATCCGTAAAACCCGAACGTAAGGATGTTTTAACTTGCATTGCCAAAAAAATAATGAACAGAAATAGCTAGCAAAGTTCAGTACAAAAATAAATGAAGCATCATCGGTAAATAAATCAATATTAGCAGAACAAACAAACAGAGCCATGAACTACATTACAAAGGAGAGGCTATTCACAAAAGAGTGGTTTAAAGTATGGAGCCTAATTACAGTTGGGGCATTTATTCTAGCCTCAGGATTTGTTTTTTTTATTGATCCCCATAAAATTGCCCCTGGCGGCGTTTATGGTATTGGAATTATTGTACACTACCTTACAAAAGGAATGTTTAGCTGGGCACCCGAAGGGTTTCCAATTGGTACCGTTGGGTTAATACTCAACATCCCTTTAACCATTATTGGTATAAAGCTGCTCGGGCCGCGTTTTGGCGTAAAAACAGTTATTGGCTTTATCCTCACCTCAATTTTTATCGATGCGCAACACTACCTCTTTGGATATGATCCGCTGGTTGATGATGCGTTGCTTTCGTCAGTATTTGGCGGAGTACTGGTTGGGTTTGGGCTCGGCCTAATTTTTAAATCGAAGGCTACTAGCGGAGGTTCCGATATTATTGCAATGATTATTGCAAAATACACTCGACTTCCATTAGGGCAGCTAATGATTTACGTCGACTCGGCCATTGTTTTAATTGCCTTAGCGGCATTTAAGGACTGGAAAATCCCGCTTTACTCGTGGATTGTAATATACATTACCGGTAAGGTAATTGACATGACCATTCAAGGGGTTAGCTACGATAAAACGCTCTTTATTATTTCGGAGAAATACGAGGAGATTAGAGAAAAGCTAATTGTTGATTTAGATAGAGGCGGTACGCTAATCAATGGTATTGGCATGTATAAAGGGCAAGAAAAAAAAATTATTTTCACCAACGTAAGTCGAAGAGAGGTTTATATTTTAAGGGATTTTATTGAGCAAATTGACCCCAGAGCCTTTATTACCGTAATTGATGCTAACGAGATTTTGGGTAACGGGTTTAAACCTATACGCGAGGAATAGCATTAGCCAACAACCAAGAAAAACGGATTTAAAGGGGCGTAAGGTGCCGTTAACGGCACAAACGCCCCTTCTTGCTACAGTTTGGTTTTCGGGATTGTTTTTCGCTTTAAAACGCTAATTTTACCCTATTAATCTATTCG
>CAZGQZ010000044.1:0-14983 GCA_964527985.1 uncultured Rikenellaceae bacterium
ATAACGCATCACTCAACACTTTTCCAAATATTTTTACGGGTTTTTTTGAAGAAAATTGAACAATGTTTGATTATCAAACAAATAGACTATAAAAAAACCTAAAGTAAGGTGTAATCATAAAACTTAAGAAAATGATGATACCTATATTTATATATAAAAAAGGCGAAGCAGCAGCTTCGCCTTTAAAAAAATAGGGCTTATACTATTTTGAGGGAGCATTTTTAAGCACTTCCACCAAAAACTTCCAAAACATATCTACTGTATCAATTTTAACCTTCTCGTCAGGTGAATGAGGATACCTAATGGTAGGTCCAAATGATATCATATCGAAATTGGGATAAACACCTCCAAGTATTCCGCACTCAAGACCTGCATGTATTGCCTTTATTTCGGGAGTTTTCCCCCAGTTGGTAGCATATACATCGCTCATAACCTTCAGGATTGCTGAATTCATATTAGGTTTCCAACCTGGGTATGCACCATCAAACTCAACCTCGGCTCCGGCCATTTCGAAAACTGAAGCAATTTTTTCGGCTAATGCTTCTTTGGAGGTATCAACGGAACTCCGTAAAAGGCACTGAGCGTAAATTACGCCGTTTTCAGAATAAACTCTAGCCAAGTTAGTTGATGTTTCAACTAAACCAGGCATTGAATCGCTCATGCGAATTACGCCATTTGGACAACCAAATACTGCACGAATAATACCCCATTGCGATTTAGAATCGATAACTGACGATGGCGCATCTGCCTTAACAAGCTGAAAATCGAGATCGGGCTCAACAGCGGAGAACTCTTCTTTATAGACCTTTAGATGATTTTTAACAGCCTGCTCAAGTGCTGCAAAATGTTTCTTATCAACACCAAGCACAACGAATGCTTCACGCGGAATGGCATTTCTTAGGCTTCCACCATCAATACTAGAAATTCTAATGCCAAATTCTTTTTCGGCAAAACGTAGGAAACGGAAAAGAAGCTTAATTGAGTTTGCTCTCCCTGAGCTAATATCCATTCCGGAGTGTCCACCCTTAAGTCCAACCATTGATAGTTTTGCGAACTGGAAATTGTCTGGAGCAGATTCGTTTTTGTATTTAAGCTTAATGTTGGCATCCATTCCCCCTGCACAACCAACGTATAGTTCGCCCTCATCTTCGGAGTCCATATTAATAAGAATATCACCTTTAAGAATGCCGGGTTTGAGGTTAAATGCGCCGGTCATTCCAGTTTCTTCATCGATGGTGAAAAGCGCTTCGATTGGCCCATGAACCAAAGATTTGTCCTCTAATACTGCCATTGCGGCAGCAACTCCAATACCATTATCGGCACCCAGAGTAGTTCCGTTAGCAGTAACCCAGTCGCCATCAACGTAAGCCTCAATGGGATCTTTAGTAAAATCGTGGGTTTTGTCGCTGTTCTTTTGTGGAACCATATCGAGGTGACCTTGCAGGATAATTCCCTTTCGATTCTCCATTCCAGCGGTTGCAGGCTTACGGATAATTACGTTACCCACCTCATCAACAATAGTTTCGAGTCCGAGATCTTTACCAAATTTCATCACAAAATCAACTGCAGCTTGCTCGTGCTTAGAAGGTCGTGGAATTTGAGTCAAACTATGGAAATGCTTCCATACTATTTTAGGCTCAAGATTTGTAATTGAGTTGCTCATAGTAAAAGTTTTTATTGTTTAAATTTTAATGCTGTTAAAGGTACTCGTTTTTTTGTAAGAACTTTATGTTTCCGTTTGAAAACTATAAGGCATGGGCTTTCGTGCTAATGCGTAAGCGATTATACCTTGCTGTTTATGTGGGGATTACAAGAATATGATGTTTTATAGCTCCATGTTCAAACAATTTGATTTTAGCTTTGTTTAAAAAAGGACTCAATAGAGTTGAATCTATTTATTTATATATTTGCATATTAATTACAATATTTTACTTTATGAAAAAAATTACATTGCTAATTTTCAGTGTTATACTTTTGGGTTGCACTGCTAAGTCGCAAAAAGAGGGAGAAGGAACTGTTAAATGGTACACTTTTGAAGAAGCTGTTGAGCTAAACAGTAAAAACCCTAAGAAAATTTTTATTGATGTTTACACTGACTGGTGTAGCTGGTGTAAAGTTATGGATCAAAAAACCTTTAGCCATCCCGAAATAGCAGATTACCTTAACGAGAACTACTATCCAGTGAAATTTAACGCAGAATCGCGCGAACCTATAACCTTTAGGGGAATGGTTTTTAACAACAAGGGGGAAGGTCGAAGAAGCCCTCACGAACTTGCGGCTGCACTGTTACAAGGCAAAATGTCGTACCCATCGGTTGCCTACTTAGATGAGAACAACCAGCTATTAACCTCTGTGCCGGGGTATGTTACTCCAGCGCAAATTGAGCCCATTCTTGTTTTTTTCGGTGAAGATCATTACAAAACTACAAACTGGGAAGACTTTCAAAAAACGTTTATTGGCAAAGTAGTGGAATAAGGCTGGTTGGTTAATTAGTTTATTTCGCTAAGAAATACTTGATCACTAAATTCAAGAGATATAAAAGGTGAATATTTTCAATGCAGAAAAGGCTACCTAACGATAGCCTTTTCTGCGTTTTATATAAGTACTACTTAGTAAATAAAACTATTTGCCGAAGCTGTAATCGGCAGGAACCCTAACCAATGGTCCGTACTGATTTACAGTTAAAGTACTATTAAATAGTTCGCCACTTGAGCCAGAAATTCTTACATTTACAGGAACAGGTATGCGATAGTAAAAAGCATCGCGCTTTTGCTCATCAATTTCAAGTGCAAGATTATCAAGTAGACCCATACTTTTCCACGTATTAGCTGAAGAAACCTCAATAAGTACTGGACTTCCACTTAAATCGGAATCGGCTAATACACCCTTCGATTCGGAGAATCGAAAAAGTATTGATCCCCCGTTCTCTGCTTTAGCTGGCAAATAGCTAAACTCATGCTTTTTCTGATTTATAAAATGCTTTCCAACAAATAGTGACAAATACTCCTGTTCGAGCCTAGAAATCTCATCAAAAACTTCTTGAACAGCCGATCCTTCACAGATGAAATCAGCATCGCCAGAAATTAGCTCAAACCTACGTTTCCGTAAAGAGAAGATGAAGTTCGCAGCCTCTTTGGCTTTCTCCTCTAGCGATTTCTCAACAATAACGTCCTTATGAACAGGTACCCGCACAAATGTACTATCCTGAAATACCCTAGAGTAATGAGTAGTCCGTTCAGATGCGATAAAAGGTATGTGCGAGAGATCTGAGAATTCTGCATGGGTTTCATAATCAGAAAGATTTGACTCCGTTGAAACATGGCTAAAAGCAACATTATGCATTGGAATGATTAGCCCTTTTTCAGTAAGGTCTATATTTAAAAATTTACCTTTACTCTCCGACTCAACTACAAATAGTGAATTTAAATCGGGAACTTGGCTTTCCTGAATACTTACTGAAACAATACTCCACTTTACGTGCTCCTGAGTTACAACATTATCAATTCCCAAATACTTTTTTGCAAATTTTGCATATGGCCCGGGAAAATACGCATGCCGCTCGGCAGTAACCTCAATATTGAGCATAGTTGCAGGTAGCGCATAAATAAGCCCTTTTGATGAAAGCCCTTGAACCTGATCAGCGGGAGAAACTGTTGTAGTTTTTTTGCTACATGAGCAAAATATGGCTCCCGCTAGTACTAATAGAAAAATTTTATCGAGTCTCATTACAAATTATTTATTTGTTCAATCTTGTTTTCCATTTAAATCGGCTAAAGCAGGGCTTAATCCAGTTACGATATCGCTAGCCAAAATTGTACCTCCTCCTTTTAGCTTGAGTGCTATATCTGCAGCTTTGCCATGCAAAAAAACTCCCAATATAGCCGCATTTAAAGAACTTAAACCTTGCCCAAACAGCGATAAGATTATTCCAGTTAACGAATCGCCGCTTCCCCCAGTTGCCATTGCCGGATTACCCGTTGAGTTAAAAAACACCATCCCATCGGGACTAACAACCTGTGTGTATGCACCCTTAATGACAATCACAATATCAAACTCTTTGGATACCCGTATTGCTGCCTCAACCCTTTCGTAGCCTGAACTATAATTACCGAATAAGCGGCTAAACTCACCCAAATGTGGTGTAATAACTGAGCCTTTGGGGAGCATGCTCAACATTCCGATGTTATCAGCCAGAATATTTAACGCATCGGCATCAACTACCAATGGCTTTTTGGCTTGCTTTAAAAGATGCTTAAAGCCTTCAACTGAAACGGCATCTTTCCCAAGCCCAGGGCCTATTGCTATAGCAGAATACTTATCGTTTAAAACTACCTGAGAAAACTTTTCGGGATCGCTATCGAGGCTAACAATGGCTTCGGGTAGGGCTTGCTGAATTATGGGGAAAGCATTGCTAGGCACATGAAGCGTAACCAAACCTGCCCCTGCCTTTAAACACGATTTGGCTGCAATTATTGCTGCTCCGTACATTCCTTTGCTGCCTGCAATTGCCAAGCAATGACCTCTAACCCCTTTGTGATCGAACCTATTTCGCCAAGGTAGCAGAGTAAACGCAGTAGCCTCATCAACATAAAAATAAGGCGAAAAAGTTTGCTCAATGGCATTTGGATGCAAGCCAATATCTACTATTTGCCATTTAGCTATATACTTATCGTTCTCGGGAAAAAAGAAGCTTAATTTTGGAAACTGCAACGTAATTGTATGCGATGCCCTAAACACAGTATTGTTATTTGGATTTGGGTTAAATTCGCCATACAAACCAGAGGGAACATCAATAGCAAGTCGGCATCCTGAAAATTTATTCAAATGGCTAACTAGCTCCTTAGCAATACCATCAAGCGGACGGGTAAGCCCAGAGCCAAATAAGCTATCGACCACTACCCCATTTATTGGGATGGATGGAAAATCGGATGCATTAGCAATAACTTCCGGACGAACAATACCTTGGTGCTCAAGACGTTTTATGTTAACAGCATTATCGCTTGAGTAGCGATCTGATTTTAGGATAAAAACCTTTACGTGATAACCAAGCAAAACCAGATGACGAGCCAGAGCTATACCATCGCCACCATTGTTCCCCGGACCAGCAAAAATAAAAACTGGTTTACGAGCACTAAACAAATCCACAAAAGCGCGCATTATTGCAACAGATGCACGCTCCATTAAATCGATTGATTTTATGGGCTCCTGCTCAATAGTTAAACTATCAATTTGCCTTATTTGCGCTGATGTAAAAACTTTCATGGTTAAGCTTTAATAGTAGAACAAATATAGGGTTTTTAAAGAGGAATGAAATAGCCTGAGTTGGATATTAATCCTTAAAAAGTGGTAACTTGCAGGGTTAAATTTTTAAGCATAAACCTATGAATACTTTTTATTTGGAAACGGAATTCATCCCACTAATAGCACTTTTAAAAGCTGTACGAATTGCCAGTAGCGGAGGCGAAGCACAAATGCTAGTTGAGCAAGGCCTTGTAACGCTTAACGGAAAACCCGAAAACCGAAAAAGAGCAAAGCTCAGAGATGGAGATATTGTTAACTGCAATGGTATTGAAATAATGGTTAAAGCTAAGCAGCTATAATGAAATATTGTTTATCAATACTAATTGTTCTCCAGTGCTTTTGCGCCAATGCGCAAAACAAGTATTTTATTGAATTTACCAATAAAGATGGAACCCCTTTTAGCATTGATAACCCGCATGAGTTTCTTTCGGCCCGATCGATTGAACGACGTGTAAAGCAAAACATTGCCATTACCTACGATGACTTACCCGTGAATCCAGCATTCATTGAAACCCTCAACACCAATGGAGCCAAAATTCTGTACACAATTAACTGGCTTAACGGTGCTGTTGTTGAAATTGATAATCAAAGCATTTTAAGCACTGTGGCCAGTCTACCTTTTGTTAGCCAAACCATTGAAATATACAATTCTACCGCCTCGAAAAGTTCACTTCCCGATTTTGATATCCTGTTATCTGCACCGAAAAAACAAAAAGGCGAAAGCTACTACCAATACGGAGCGTCAGCGCATCAAATTGAAATGCTGAACGGAAACATATTGCATAACAATGGCTATAGAGGCCAAGGCATGCTAGTCGCAGTTCTCGATGCTGGATTCAGTAATGCAAATAGCATATCGTCGCTTAGCCACTTATGGACCAACGAACGAGTTGTGCTTACAAGGGATATCGTAAATCCCCAATCGAACATTTACGAAGAGCACTCACATGGGACAACAGTGCTTACCGTTATGGCCAGCTATTTGCCTGGCGAGCTAATTGGTACTGCCCCCGAGGCGAGCTATGCGTTAATTCGTTGCGAAGACGCCAACTCGGAGCAGCTTATTGAAGAATACAATTGGGTTTATGCTGCGCAAATTGCCGATAGCATTGGTACAGATGTGATAAACTCATCGCTAGGATACTACGAATTTGATGATGATAATCAGAACCACACCTATGCCAATATGGACGGGGCTACTACACCTATTGCCATTGGGGCAAACCATGCCGCTAGCAAAGGCATGCTGATTGTAAACAGCGTTGGCAACGAAGGCCAAAGCAGCTGGGAAAAACTTATTACACCATCCGACTCACCAAATGTATTGGCCGTAGGTGCAGTTGATAGCAATGGCGATGTTGCCTTTTTTAGCTCATTAGGCCCTTCGGCCGATGGCCGAATTAAACCCGATGTTGTTGCCCTGGGATACGGCACTGCTGTTCAATCGGCTACAGGCCAAATTGGGACAGCAAATGGCACTTCGCTATCAGCGCCAATTATATCGGGGTTGGCTGCATGCCTTTGGCAAGCAAAACCAAATGAAGGGGCAAGAGATATTTACGATCTAATTCTTTTATCGTCGAGCAATTACACAACACCCAATTTCGAGCTTGGTTATGGGTTGCCCAACTTTGCTTCAGCCATCAATAGCATCGATAAGCTATTCGATGAGAATAAGCTATCAATATTCCCGAATCCAAATAATGGAAGATTCTCTGTTTGGCTCCCTCAAAATAAAATATCTACCTACAGTATACTTGTTACCTCTAGCCATGGGGCTGAAGTTATGAGAGAGACTTTCGAAACAAATTCAAATATTTACTCCTTTTCAATTCCAAGCACCGAATCGAGTGGGCTATACATTGTTAACCTAATGGTAGGCAGCAAAAACTACTTAGGAAAAATTATTAAGATTGATAGCCTACCATGAAGAACGGAACCCTATCGCTATTCGAGCTAAGCACAAAAATTCAAGAAGCCCTTGAAGCAAACCTCCCAACAATTGTTTGGGTTACGGGTGAAATTAGCGATTTAAAAGAAAACCGATCGGGACATTGTTACATGGAGCTAGTTGAGAAGCAAGAGAATACCGATCAGCCAAAGGCAAAAGCACGAGCAACCATTTGGTCGCGTAGCTACCGGATGCTCAAACCATTTTTCGAAACATCAACAGGTACAGCACTTAGTTCGGGAATTAGAGTGCTTGTTCAGTGTAATGTGAACTACCACCCAGTTTATGGCCTTTCGTTGAATATTATTGACATTGACCCCACCTACACCATTGGTGATATTGAGCACAGACGACAAGAAACCATTAATCGGCTTATTGCTGACGGTGTGTTTGAAATGAACAAGGAGGTAGATTTTCCGTGGGTACCCAAAAAAGTTGCGATAATATCATCATCAACAGCAGCAGGATACCAGGATTTTGTGCATCAGCTTAGTAACAATCCGTTTGGTTATGTGTTCGAGGTAAAACTCTATAACGCTACTATGCAAGGCGATAAGGCAGAACAATCCATTATTCAGGCCTTAGACCGTGTACACGCTAACATAGGTAAGTACGACATAGTTGCAATTATTCGTGGTGGCGGATCGCAGGTAGATTTGGGTTGCTTCGACAGCTACCTACTTGCCAACAATATTGCACAGTTTCCCATACCAGTTATTACTGGAATTGGCCATGAGAAAGACTATTCGATTGCCGATATGGTTGCCCATACTAGGCTCAAAACGCCCACTGCTGTTGCCGAATTCCTTATAAACAGATTTAGCAATGCCGAAAATTGGATGATTGAGGTAAAGGAAGATTTTGGAGATGCTGTATTCAAACTTGTAAACGCAAACATGCAGCTTATCCAGAAATTTCAGCTTGGCGTTACCCCAATGCTACTAAAACAAATAGGTAACAAGAAAAGTGAACTGCACAAGCTAATGATAACATGTGACGGTAAAACCGCTTTGCATATCTCAAAAGCATCATTCAAACTCACAGAATGCAAACAGAGAATAAGGCAATCGCTCAAAATAACTCATAAAAATGAGATAAATTGGCTGAGTGCGCAAATAAAAGACCTACAAAACAAACCTATTGAACTGCTAAAACGTAGTAAACATATGTTATCGCAGCATGAAAGAAACACCAGCGCAAACGATCCAGCTAATATCCTCAAAAAAGGATTTTCAATTACACGGCAAAATGGTGCAATTGTGCAAAATGCATCTCAAATTAAAGTTGGATCAAGCATTGAAACAACATTTGCTAAGGGAAGTATTAAGAGCAAAGTTGAGAAAAAACAAAACAGTTAAAACTTGAATAGTAAGCAATTAATACATATATTTCAAAAAAAATAAATTGTGACGTATAAATCATTTTTAGTTTGCATACTTTTTTTGCTCGCCCAATTTTTGGGCTTTGCTCAAACCGTAAATCAGCAAAAAGACAGCCTACTAGCGCAGATTAATACCGTAGAGACAAAGGATAAAGTTCTACTTTACGATTCCCTTTCACGTTTATACTGGGGAGTTAACCCCGACTCAAGCCTACATTATGCCAAGCTTGCCTATGAGTTCGCTCAAAAAACTGGAGACAAACTAAGCATTGGCGATGCATATAACAGCTTAGGTAACGCATACTCTGCATTGGGAAATAGGGATAAAGCCCTTGAAAACTATGAGCAATCGCTTCAGCATCGTCAAGAAGGAGGAGATAAGCTAAAAGTTGCCTACTCGCTAAATAACATAGCCTTAATCTATAACGAACAGAATAAATACTCTGAGGCAATAAATGCCTATAAAGAGGCAGCCAGCTTATGCAACGAGCTAAACAAGTACGATGATGAAGCTTTAATGCTTATTGGCATAGCCGAAACCTATAATATTATAAATAATAAAACAAATGCGCTCGAATATGCCATAAAAGCCGCAAGCCTTTTTATTCACATTGATAATAAATTTGGATTGGCAGTTGCGTTCAACCTAATTGGGCATTTGCACAAGGATTTAAACAACAATACATTAGCACTCGAATACTACAAAAAAGCAAACCAGCTTTACATTGAGCTTAACAATAGCTATGGTATAGCAACTACTACAAACAATTTGGGTATTGTACACGATGAGTTGGGGCAAAATGATAAAGCACTACAATACTATCAAATGTTTCTGCAAATGGCCATCGAAAGTAACAACGCTAGTTCGCAGGGAACGGCCTATAACAACATTGGTTTTCTGTACTCAAAAACCAAGCAGTACGATAAGGCGCTAGATGCATACAATAAATCGCTTGCCTTGAGCCAAAGCAACAACGACTCGCTAAGCATAATGAATACGAATAATAACATTGCCTCAACATACCTTAAAATGGGGCAGTACAACGCCGCTAAAAAATACGTAAGCACAGCCCTTTTATATACACCGTCAGAACCCGACCTATTCTTTCTTGCCGAAAGTCACGAGATTCTCAGCAAAATTTATTCAACAGAAAAAGACTACCAAAAAGCCTATTATCATCAGTTGGAAAATAAGCGAATTAACGATAGCCTTTTTAACATGAAAGCCAATGAGCAGTTTGTTGAAATGCAGGTTAGGTTTGAAACAGAACGCAAGGAGAAAGAAATTGAGCTTCTTAAAAAGAACGATGAGATTAAGAACCTTGAGCTACAGAAACAAAAAAATGCAAACTTTTTGTGGATTGGCCTGCTGCTCCTCTTCGTTGGAATAGGAATTTTAGGGTACTTTAACCTACAGCAAAAAAAGAATAGCAATAAGCTACTACACGAAAAAAACCAACAGCTTGAAATTGCCAACAAAAAGCTTATCGAGTCGGAAGAGCACCTTACCGAACTGAACGCTACAAAGGATAGATTTTTCACAATTATTGCTCACGACTTAAAAAACCCGTTTAACGCACTCCTTGGCTTTAGCGAATTGCTTAACAAAAACTTCGATAAATACACAAAAGATCAAAGCAAGGAGATAGTTGAAACCATACACGAAACATCGCAAAATCTTTATAAACTCCTCGAAAACCTCTTGCAGTGGTCGAGAGCGCAAACAGGACGAATAACCTACACACCCGAGCTACTACCATTACACAAAGTAGTAAAGCAAGAAATTGAGTTACTTACAACCCTCTCGGAAAAGAAAGGGCTTAAAATTATTAACCGAGTTGAAGAATCAATAGTTGTTTATGCTGACATTAACCTTGTTTCAATTATTATTCGAAACTTGCTAAGCAATGCCATTAAGTTCTGTAATCCTCAAGGTAAAATTACTATTGCTGCAGCAGAACAAGACAATATGGTAAAGGTTAAAGTTAACGACTCGGGCATTGGTATGAGCCAAAATGAGGTTGACAAGCTTTTCCGCCTCGATGAGTCATTCTCATCAAAAGGAACTGCCGACGAAGAAGGAACTGGACTTGGACTAATTGTTTGTAAAGAGTTTGTAGAAATGAATGGCGGAACGATATACGTGAGCAGCCAAAAAGATACTGGAAGTACTTTTACCTTCACCCTACCTACAAGCAAACGACCTGTAAACGGATAACCTAAACCCTAACTAACCCTGTGTAAAATGTTGAAAATTGGTTTACGCTTCATAATTATAGCCGCTCTTTTAACAATCACAAATTCAGGTTTTACTTCAATTGCCAGCAATCAACCAACGGCAAAACGAAAAGATGCTATTGCTAGCATTAAGATGTATATACACGAAAACCCGCGCAAAGCAATAAATTTAGCCAACAGCACTCCCGCAACCACTAATATCGATACGCTTGGGCTCATTGCAACGCTAAAAGCAAATGCCTTTCTAACACTAGGAAAACCCGACTCAGCCTTACTCGCAATTGATTCCGTTTTTCTTGATAACGTGCAGCTCTCAAAAAATACACATTTTGAAATTGTTAAGTTTAAGGTAAGCCATCTTGTTAGCCTAAATAGCTTTAGCAAAGCAATTGATGACCTTAATAAACAGGAGAAAGATTACTTAAATTCAGAGGATATATCGTTAAACGCAAAAATTGCTATTCTCAAAGCCGAGGTTTACGAACAGCAAAAAGAATATCAGAAAGCGCTAATGCTTCTTAAGAACGAATTATCTGAGTACGAAAAACACAACGCTACAAGCATTAACGTTCTTTTTTACCGAAGCATTGGGAACCATTACTTTAAAACAGGAATGTTTACCAATGCAATCGACTGGTACAACAAAGCCCTAAACGGTTACACTGAACTTAACGATACCCTAAACCAAATATCAATACTAAAAAACATTAGCCTTGCAAACAGAGGTTTAAGCCAGTTTGATGATGCAAACTCAGGCTTACTTCAAGCCCAAAGTTTAGCAATTGCTTATGATAGTCCTGAGGAACTTGCCGATATATACAATCTACTGGGCAGCCTCAAACTCCGATCGGGAAAACCAACCGAGGCGCTCGAATACTACGAGCAAAGCCTAATTCTCCGTGAAGATTTGGAACTGCTATCAAGTACAGCATCAACACTCGAAAATGTAGCACGAGTACAGCGCGATTTAGATGAATTTGATAAGGCGTTGAACAACCTACTTAGGGTAATTGAAATTAGGCAACAGCTCAACGACAAAAAAAACCTAGCATCAGCATACAATGAGCTCGGAAACCTATACGCTCAAAAGCAAAGCTATGCCGATGCGCTAATGAACTATCTCACATCTCTAAAAATTAGGCAGGAAGAAAACCTTACAGAAGACATTGCCCGATCGCTAACAAACATTGGACTGACCTACCGAAAAATTGGCTCATACTCAAATGCCTTAAAGTACCTAGAACAGGCAATTGAGCTAATTGGCACAAGCAACGACCCACTAAGCCAAGCTTATATTTATATAAACCATGGCAATACGCTCCGCGATCTGGGCCGTTCAGAGGATGCCATTGAAAGTTACCAAGCCGCTCTCAAACTCAGAAAACTTACCGGAAATAAACAAGCCATTGCCCAAGCCAACAAAAGCCTGGCATACGCTTATGGCGACATAAAACAGTTTGACAAAGCGCAAGAACTCCTCTACAACGCCCTTAATATATCCAAAGAGGTTGGCGACGAAGCTAGAACTGCCGATATTTACAATGAGCTCGGAAACCTTAGTTTTCAAATTGGTGATTACGAAGAAGCCGTCGAATTCTTTCAGCTAGCATCAACCCTTTACGCAAAACATTTCGATTTGGAGAAAAGGGCGCTATGCATCCGCAAAATTGGCGAAGCGCAAACAGCACTTGGTCAGTACCAAAATGCATTTATTCACCTTGAGCTAGCGCTCAGCTTAGCCAACAAAACCAACAACCTTAAGTTGAAAGAGCTTACCCTACTTGCGCTGTACGAGTATCACCAAAAAAAAGGAGAATATAAAGATGCGCTTACCTTTTACACAGAGCATATTAGCCTGCGCGACAGCCTTAACAGCATTAACAAACAGGAGGCCATTTGGCAGGCAAGCCTCGACCTTGAACTAAACAAAAAGGTTGAGCAGATAAAGCAAATAGAAACCGAAGTTGAGTCGTTACGCACCGAAGCCCAGCTAAAAACAGTTCAGCTTGAGCAGCAAAAGCTTTACCGCAAATTTATTAGCTTAATACTGCTATTTGTAGCAGTAATTGCTGGCGGTAGCATTTACGGGTATTTCATTATTCGCAAAAAAAATAAGCACTTGGGTGAAGCAAACGAAAAGCTATCGCTCTCGGAAAAAGAGCTAAAATCGCTAGTCCAAACTAAGGACCGATTATTCTCAATAATTGCCCACGATCTTCGAAGCCCATTTACCGCTCTCCTTGGCCTTACCGAGGTGCTAGCCAAGCAGGAGCTTAATCCGGCTGAAGTTTCGGAGTTTGGGCAACACCTACACCAATCATCGCAAAAGTTGTTAACGCTTATCGAAAACCTACTGCAATGGTCGCGGAGCCAAACCGGAAAGATTAAACTCGAACCAAAAGGATTTACGCTAGCACAGCTAGTAAGCGAAATTGTATCGGTTCAGCAAATGCAGGCTAACGCAAAAAGCATCAGTATCGATGTTAATATCGATAAAGACCAAACCCTTACAGCCGATTACGATACAATTGCAACGGTTATTCGGAATCTGCTATCGAACGCAATAAAATTTACACCCGAAAAGGGATCGATAACAGTAAGTGCTGATAAGAGTGCAGGTAAAACAACCATTTCGATAACCGACACAGGCGTTGGAATGAGCACTGAAGAAACCCAAAGGCTTTTCAGCTTTGAAAAAAGTTTCTCGAAACGGGGCACAAATCAAGAAGCCGGAACGGGCTTAGGCTTAATCATCTGCAAAGAATTTGTTGAAATGAACGGTGGAAAAATTGAAGTACATAGTGCGAAAGGCATGGGAACAACTTTCAACATTACGCTTCCATGATTGTAATTTAAAATGCATAGATAAATGGCAAAGAAGAGCATAACATACGCTGAGGCAATAGCTGAGATTGAAGAAATAGTTGAGAAGATTGAAGGTGACGAACTTGACATTGATAATTTGGCCCAGAATGTTAAAAGAGTGGCCGAGCTAATAAAATTTTGCAAAGCAAAACTTAGAGCAACCGAAGAAGAGGTTGAGCGTATTCTGAAAGACTTTGATGAGGAGTAGAAAAAAGGAGCTGCTATAATTTATATAACAGCTCCATCTATCCTAAAAAATAGCTATAGCGAAAACTTACCTGGCTTAATCATATTTTCTGGCGCTAATATCCTATCGAGTTGCTCTTTCGATAGCATTTTGTGCTCAAGCACCAAGTCGTAAACGCTACGTCCTGTTTCGAGAGCCTCCTTAGCAATTCGAGTTGATTTTTCGTAACCAATTATCGGGTTAAGTGCAGTAACCAACCCAATGCTATTATGCACCTGGCTACGGCAATGCTCCTCGTTGGCTTTAATTCCATCAACACACCTGTACTTGAGCGTATTCATTCCATTCTTAAGCATTTCAATCGACTCGAAGAGGCTTTGCACAATAACTGGCTCAAATACGTTAAGCTCAAGCTGGCCACCCTCAGCAGCCATGGTAACCGTTAGGTCGTTACCAATTACCTTAAAGGCTATTTGGTTCACAACCTCGGGAATAACCGGGTTTACCTTTCCGGGCATAATTGACGAACCGGGTTGCATTGGAGGTAAGTTAATTTCGTTAATTCCGGTACGAGGGCCTGACGATAGCAAGCGTAAATCGTTACAAATTTTCGAAAGCTTAACTGCCAACCGTTTAACAGCCGAAGAGTACATTACAAAAGCACCAGTATCCTGAGTTGCCTCAACCAAATTTCCAGCAAGTACAACTTCTAACCCCGATATTCGCCTAAGATGATCCATAACCTTACTTGCGTACTCGGGTTCGGAGTTAATACCTGTACCAATAGCTGTAGCCCCCATATTTACCTCTAAAAAAAGCTGTGCATTCTGGTTAAGCCTTACAATCTCCTCACTAAGTGTAACTGCGTAGGCTTCGAACGATTGGCCAAGGGTCATAGGCACGGCATCCTGCAGCTGGGTGCGCCCCATTTTTATAATATGAGCAAACTCTTGCGCCTTTTTCTGGAAAGATTCAACCAGCGTTTGTAAAACAGCCACTAACTTTTCGTTTGAGTGGATAAGCGCAATTTTTATTGCCGTTGGATAAGCATCGTTGGTTG
>CAZGQZ010000045.1:0-12159 GCA_964527985.1 uncultured Rikenellaceae bacterium
CCTTACCTAAGTGCATACCTGTCCAAATATTCCCATCATTATCTTGTATTATCGATGTAATGGCCTTGCCTGAATGCCCTTGCATGTTTATAGGGTTATACTTGCCATTTTTCCATGTTCCAATTTCGCCGGTTACAAATTTTGCCGGACAAACCCATAGCGTTCCGCTATTATCGGTGTAAAGATTTAAGATGAGCGATGATGGTAACCCCGAGTTTTTATCGTATGTATTCCATTGCCCATTGGAGTATTCCAGCAAGCCTGTTTGTAGCGCCATGTAGAAATTGCCATATGCTTCGGCAATCATTGGAACAAACTTAGCCTTATGGTTTTGGAATTTCGAGTAGCTAACCGCCTTAGATCCATCGAACATGGCAAGATTTCCTAACTCAAAATTATAGTTAGAGAAAAACCATATTTTGCCTTGAGAGTCTTCAAAAGCATTGTTATTAAACTTGGATTTTGTTTGAAATGTTTGCCAATACTGGGCAAATGCTTGGCTGCATGCTAGCAACAAGCATAGTGTTAATGTGAAGATAGTTTTTTTCATAACGAATTGATTTTGGTTACTGTTCAGTGAATTTCTTTTATAAAATTACTCTACAGCAACTTCAGAAACGGGTCTAATTGACATTCGCTATGGTTGGGGTTAAATTCGCTTCAAGATAGGTAATAAGCGTTCAAATTAATCACGCACAGTTTTATTATTGCGATTTGGAGTTGAAGACATATTAAAAATATTTATTCTAGCGTTATTTCATATCCTTTTTAATTTTTTTAGCGCTAGGCTGTTTACTCTGCGCTGTATCTGTTTAAAACTAAACGATGATAATCTCACTAAACAAAATGATGCGATAGGTGTTTGGTGAATATCATGCGTAATAAAATCCATTGATAGGAACATGTCGCATCTGAATATTGGTGTATTGAAAACTAACTTTTATACTATGAATAACGCAATTTATAATTTTCAACGTCCCGAGAACGAACCAGTAAAAATGTACGAGGATTGTTCAACTGAACGTGCTGAACTGCTTAGCGAGGTTCAGCGTTTAAGCAACTCAGTTACCGAAATACCTCTAATTATTGGAGGTAAAGAAGTTAAAACGGGCAAAATGGGCGAAATTACGATGCCCCATAATAACAAGAAGGTAATTGCCCGATACCATATGGCAGGACCTGAGGAGGTAAAAATGGCCATTGATGCTGCGCTTGAGGCGCATAAGTATTGGTCAACCGTGTCGTGGGTAGAGCGTGCCAGCGTAAACCAAAAGATAGCGGAGCTCATCTCCAAAAAGTATCGCCATAGAATTAATGCAGCAACTATGGTAGGGCAGGGTAAAAGCGTTTACCAGGCCGAAATTGATGCTGCATGCGAAACCATCGACTTTTTGAGGTTTAACTCTTTCTTCGTTTCGGAGATTTACAACCAGCAACCACACTCCGAGACAGGAGTTGTTAACCGAACAGAGTATAGGCCACTGGAAGGGTTTATTCTGGCCATCACGCCATTTAATTTCACGGCTATCGGTTCAAACCTTAACATGTCGCCTGTGCTAATGGGTAATACTGTGGTATGGAAACCTGCTACCACTGCCTTGCTGTCGAACTACTTGCTAATGCAGATTTACAAAGAGGCCGGACTCCCCGATGGCGTTATCAACTTTGTGCCGGGTAAAGGTTCGGTAATTGGAAGCACTGCAATACCTCACCCAATGCTTGCAGGTATTCATTTCACTGGTTCAACCACAACCTTTAACCAGCTTTGGAAACAGGTGGGGCAGAATTTAGAAAAGTACAAGTCGTACCCCAAAATTGTGGGCGAAACAGGAGGTAAGGACTTTGTGGTGGTTCACCCTTCGGCCGATGTAGATGTTGCCGCAACGGCAATGATACGTGGTGCTTTTGAGTATCAGGGACAGAAATGCTCTGCTGCATCGCGTGGGTATGTGCCCAAATCGTTGTGGGAACCGCTTAAAAAACGTATGCTCGAGATGCTCAACGAGATAAAACAAGGCGATGTTGCTGATTTTGGTAACTTTATGAATGCCGTGATTGATGAAGCTGCCTACAATAATATTATGGGTTACATAAATATGGCTAAGCAGTCGGCCGATGCCGAAATAATGTTTGGGGGCAATGGCGACAGCAGCGTGGGGTGGTTTATTGAGCCAACCGTTATTGTTGCTAAGGATCCACACTTTGTAACCATGGAGGAGGAGATTTTTGGACCTGTTTTTTCGGTTTACGTATACGATGATGAGAAGTGGGATGAAACCCTGAAGTTAGTTGATGAGACATCACCCTACGGGCTTACCGGTGCGGTAATATCGACCGACCGAAAAGCCTTGAATCAGGCTTGCTCTGTGCTGCGGTACGCTGCGGGCAACTTCTACTTTAACGATAAACCTACAGGTGCAGTGGTTGGGCAGCAACCATTTGGTGGAGCGCGCGGAAGTGGAACGAACGATAAGGCCGGAGGACCATATAACTTGCTTCGATGGACAAGTCCACGTACGGTAAAGGAGACACTTGTGCCACCAACCGATTTTAAGTATCCTTACATGCAAAAAAGAAATTGCTTAGGGTAAATTAGCTGGCAATAAAACAAAAGGCAGTTTGCAATCTGATTATTGATTTGCAGCTGCCTTTCTTGTTGTTTGTTGCGCTAGGTTATTGAATTCTGGTAATCCGTAATTCGTTTAACCTAACTGCCGTAGGTAGGTATACTATCAATAACCCAATTCTTACCTAAGGATTATATAAATCGGGGTTTCGAAAAGCCATAATCTGCTTTACCATTTCAAGTGAAACCTTTGCCTGATTATGCATTGGATCAATATCGAGGGTTTTGTAGAAATCGTTCATGGCGGCCAAATTGTTTCCCAATTGGCGATATACTTTCCCCCTTTGGAAGTAGGCCTCTGCGTTTAACGGATCATCCTCTATTGCTTTGGAAAGAAGATCTTCGGCCTTATCTAAATTTCCAGCGTAAAGGGCTTGCAAACCCAAATCAAAATCTTTACTCATTGTATTAGTATATCTTGTTGTCGATTAGGTACTGGTATGCCTTTGGAGGCATAAAATAGTCAACTCTCTTGCCCTTCGATATGGCTTTGCGCAGGAATGTTGAGCTAACCTCTATAATTGGAGCATTTACTATATCAACATTATATTTTGCTTTTAGCTCATTGGTATTCGAACCTAATCGAGGGTACACCATAATTCGATTGTTTGCAAGCAACTTTTGGTAATCTTTCCACCTCTCGATGCTGTCCATTGAGTCGGCTCCCATAAGCACAGTAAACTCTCTTTCGGGATGTTTTGCATTAAGTAGATTAAGCGTATCAATAGTGTAGGAGGGGCGGGGCATGCTCATCTCAATATCGCAGAGCGATAATTTGGGTTGGAATTCTTCTATAGCAAGACGAACCATTTCTAGTCGGTAATTATCGGGGGCTAGTTCTGCCTGCTCCTTTAGCGGGTTGTGTGGGCTAACAACAAACCATACCTCCTCCAAAATGGTAAACTCGAGCATATATCCAGCAATGGCAATGTGACCGTTGTGAATTGGATTGAAGGAACCGAAGAAGAGACCTGTTTTCATGGATTGGACTCATTATTAATTTGAATGCATACAATAATTGGCAGTTGGCAACTTGGCAATTGGCAACGTTAGGAGCGAGGCATATATTTTTCTGGGTTTTCTACCATATGGTTCAGCATTCGACCAATCTCTACAGACTTTGAAATTAAATCGTTGTATACATCGTCCGATATGTATTTACAAGCAAATGCTTTTTTGAATACAGTTAAATCCCTGAAACTACCTCCCATCTAGTCAATTGTTTTTAAAGGTTTCCTATCAAATCAACCCTAAAAAATGGTTTAATTTACAATTAAATTTTTAATACCTTTTGTAATCTCTTCTTGCCAACTGCCCATTTGCTAACTGCCAACTCAAGAAATAAACTCACCAACCAACCTCTCAGCCTCAGCAATGGCCTCTTCAAGATTATCGTTTACAACTATTTTATCAAAATCGTTTGCGTATGACATTTCCTCCATGGCTTTGCCAACTCTTTTTGTTAGACTTTCGGGTGTTTCTGTACCACGCAGCTCAAGTCGAAGGCGTAAAGCCTCAACCGAAGGTGGCATTACGAAGATAGCCAATGCTCTATCGGCAAACTGCTTTTTTAGGTTTAGTCCTCCCACAACATCTACATCAAAAACCACGTGGTTTCCCTTGGCCCAGATTCGCTCAATTTCCGATTTTAGTGTTCCGTAGTATGAGCCGGGGTATACCTCTTCCCACTCAACAAACTCGTTGTTGTCAATTTTTGTCCTAAACTCATCGGGTGTGAGAAAATAGTAATCGTTACCGTGTATTTCGCCCTCGCGTTTGGCTCGGCTACAGGCCGATACGGAGAATTCAAGGTTAGGCATCTTACCTAAAAGGCTACGCACAATGGTTGTTTTACCTGAACCCGATGGAGCGGAGAATATTAGTAGTTTCCCTTTCATATTGCAATTAGTATCATTCAATTCTGCTAGAGGCAGGCATTTATTCAATTATTCAATCTCTCAATAATTAAGATGGCTTTGTTGAAACTTCATCGCCACGACGAGTAAAAATAAAATCTTACAATACATTCAGTAGCTGCTCCTTAATTTTTTCCAGCTCATCCTTCATCCGCACCACAATTTTTTGGATTTCGGCGTGGTTGGCCTTTGAACCAAGGGTGTTAATCTCGCGGCCCATTTCCTGAGCAATAAAGCCAAGCTTGCGTCCAGCAGGTTCATCGTCGTTAAGGGTGTCAATAAAATATTTGCAATGGTTGGTAAGGCGAACCTTCTCCTCGTTAATATCAAATTTCTCCATGTAGTAGATCAGCTCCTGCTCAAATCGATTTTTATCAACAGAGGCATCGTTGCCAATCTTTTCAAGGTTTTCGGTTATGCGATTTTTAATGGTTTCAATTCGCTCACCTTCGTAAGGAGCAACCTGTTTTAGAAGTTCACCAATTGTGTTGACTTTACTCACCAAATCCTGCTCAGTTATTTTACCCTCCTGAATGCGGAAAGTATTTAGATTGGCTATAGCCATATCGACACAATTAAGTAGCGAATCCCATTCATCGTCGCTAATCTCATCGGCTTGGGCATTAAAAATCTCTGGAAGTTTAAGAATAGTTTGAACTAATGGTTCGTTCTGCATGGGCATGTTTAAATCGCTGGTAATGCTATTAATTTGCTTAAGGTACGATTTAAACACATCGCGATTAATTGTGGGGGCAGAGTTACTGGCATCCTTCTCGACTGATACGTAGAAATCAACCTTCCCGCGGATTATGCTTTGCGATAGCCTATTGCGGATTTCTAGCTCTTTTTCTTTGTAAATGTGAGGCATCTTTAGTGCTGAAATATCAAGCTGCTTGCTGTTAAGCGATTTTACCTCAATCACAATTTTCTTTCCGTTTACCATTACTTCAGCTTTGCCGAAGCCTGTCATCGATTTTGTCATTTTTTTTATGTCTAAAGTCTGAAAGTTTAAAGTTCAAGGTTTAAAGTTCAAGGTTTAAGGTTCAAGGTTTAAGGTTTACAGTGAAATTATGATTTATCAGATATCAGTCGTCAACCTAAAGGTTTTGGAGTTAGGCAACGTCTTTTATTCTTCCAATCCCTCAAGTAGCTCGGGCCTGTAACGCTTTGTTCGTTCAATGGCTTGTTCCATTTGCCATTTCTCAATGGCTTTAAAATTTCCCGAAGTAAGCACTTCAGGTACTTTCCATCCGTTAAACTCAGCCGGACGTGTGTACACAGGTGGGGCTAGCAGGTTATCCTGAAACGAATCGGTTAGCGCCGATGTTTCGTCGGAAAGTACGCCTGGTACTAGCCTAACTACGCTATCAACAATAATGGCAGCAGCCAACTCGCCACCTGAGAGCACGTAATCGCCAACAGAAATTTCACGGGTTATAAGGTGTTCCCTTACACGATGATCTATGCCTTTGTAATGCCCGCAAAGAATAATTATGTTTGCGTTTAAGCTCAACTCGTTAGCAACCGCCTGCGTTAACCTTTCGCCATCGGGCGAGGTATAAATTATCTCGTCGTAATTTCGCTCATTTTTTAATTTGCTAATAACCTTGAAAATGGGTTCAATCTTCATTACCATACCAGCATCGGGACCAAAGGCGTAGTCGTCAACCGTGCGGTGTTTATCGGTAGTGTAATCGCGTAGCGAGTGAAGATGAATTTCAGCCAAACCTTTGGTTTGAGCACGTTTTATAATGGAGTGGCCAAGTGGACTCGCAAGTATTTCGGGCAGAACGGTAATGATATCTATTCGCATATCGACTTGAAAATATGTAGCAAAGGTATGAAAAGTTGTGCATTTGTTGGTGAGTAGTGCTTTATTAAAAGTATTTTGAATAGGATCTTCAATCTCTTACCTTTCATTTTTCTGTATTTAGTGGAGTTGTAAATAATTTTTATTTACATTTAAGGCACGAAGAGCAAATGGTTAAAACATATATATAATTAGTAGTAAAAGAGGGAATTACGACTACTTAACCATAACTTATAAAAATTGTAAAACATTAGAATTTAAGCAATGAAGAAAATACTAGTAGTTTCGCAGCGAAACTCTTGTCGTTCGCAAATGGCGGAGGGTTGGTTAAGGTATTATGGGAAAGGTGCAGCAGAAGTAACAAGCGCAGGTATTATTCCAACTGAACTCGATTTGTACGCTGCTAACGCAATGACCGATGCAGTTATAGATATTTCAGGATACAAATCGAAAGGAATTGCTCAGATTATCGATCAGGAGTTTGATTATGTGATTGTTTTGTCCGCAGAAACTGAACATGTTCTTCCTGCATTTAAAGGAACACCAAGGGTTTATGAATACCCATTTCCTGATGTTAGCCAACCTGAACTTAACGATGATGAGAAAAAGAAAGCCTACGCTGAACTTCGCGATGAGCTCGAAAATTTTTGCTTCGATTTTATTCACCAGAAGATTAAACCTCTGATTTAAACATATGATTCATCAGGTTCGTATAGCGTTACCTAAATTTACTAGGGGGATGCATCTAATTACAGATGTTGTGATTGATAAGCTTCCGCCTTTACCCGAAAAAGGCTTGCTAAACCTTTTTATTCAGCATACATCGGCAGCGTTAACTATTAACGAAAATGCCGATCCGTCGGTACGTGTTGATTTAGATGAGTTTTTTAACAGAATTGTTCCAGAAAATCAGTCATGGTTCACGCACACAATGGAAGGAGCAGACGATATGCCTGCGCACATTAAATCATCGATAATTGGTTTTTCGCTTCAAATTCCAATTTGCAATGGTATGTTATGTTTAGGAACATGGCAAGGAATATACCTGTGTGAGTTTAGGAACCAAGGCGGATCGCGAAGCGTAATTGCAACTATTTATACATAGGTTTCAAAAACAAACTAAATGTAGGTTTTTGGTTGCAATTAATTTATAATAGTCTTATTTTTGCTTTCATTATTTTTACGATTAAGGCAAATACCTGAAAAATTATAAATTATAACTTTTTGAAATATGAATAAACTACTTTTGCTAGGAGACGAAGCCATTGCACAGGGAGCTATAGATGCTGGTTTGTCGGGTGTATATGCTTATCCGGGTACTCCTTCAACCGAGATTATGGAATACGTCCAAGCCTCAAAGCAGGCTGCTGAGCTTGGAATACACCGTCAGTGGTCGGCTAACGAAAAAACAGCCATGGAGGCTGCCATTGGCATGTCGTACGCTGGCAAGCGAGCGCTTGTATGCTTTAAGCATGTTGGGCTCAACGTTGCTGCCGATGCATTTATAAACGCTTCCATTACTGGAGTTAATGGCGGTTTGGTTGTGCTTAGTGCCGACGATCCTTCGATGCACTCCTCACAGAACGAGCAAGATTCGAGGTTCTACGCAAAGTTTGCAATGATTCCTGTTCTTGAACCATCAAACCAGCAGGAAGCATACAATATGGCTTACAGCGCCTTCGAACTATCGGAAAGATTAAACGTACCCGTAATGATCCGCATTACAACCCGTTTAGCCCACTCGCGCTCGGGTGTTGAGAAAAAGCCGCTAAAACAGCAAAATCAGATGCGGTTACCTTCCGATCCTCGACAATTTGTACTTCTTCCAGCAATAGCAAGGGTTAACTATAAAAAGTTGCTTAATACGCTTCCGCTAATGGATAGTTTAGCCGAAGAATCAGAGTTTAACGTTTATACAAAAGGCACGGATAGTAAATTGGGGATCATTGCTTCGGGCATTGCATATAACTATCTAATTGAGAATATTGGAGATAGCCAAAGCCCTTATCATATTCTTAAACTATCGCACTACCCATTGCCTCCAAAACAGGTTAGCGAAATATACAATACCTGCGACGCACTGCTCGTACTCGAGGATGGTTACCCTATTGTTGAAGAAATGATTAAAGGGTTCTTGAATTTAGGTAAACCAATTCACGGCAGACTCGATGGCACACTGCCTCGCGATGGTGAGCTTAACCCTGCAATTGTTGCCAAGGCATTAGGTGTGGATACATACGAAGGAACTCCTGTTCCTGAGCTTGTTCGTAAGCGTCCACCATCACTTTGTATGGGATGTGGTCACCGCGATGTTTATGCTGACCTTAACGAAGCCCTCAAAGAGTATGGAACAGGTAGGGTTTTTGCCGATATTGGATGTTACACCCTTGGAGCACTTCCACCGTTTAATGCCATTAACTCGTGTGTTGATATGGGTGCTTCTATAACCATGGCTAAAGGAGCGGCTGATGCTGGTCTTGTTCCTGCAGTTGCCGTTATTGGCGATTCAACCTTTACGCATAGCGGAATGACAGGCTTACTCGATGCGGTTAACGAAAATTCTCCAATTACTGTTATCATTTCCGATAACTCAACAACGGGTATGACCGGAGGACAAACCTCATCGGCATTTGGCCGCATAGTTGAAATTTGTAAAGGTATTGGTGTTGATCCTGAGCATATTCATGTTATGAATCCGCTAAAAAAGAACCATGAGGAGAACGTTGCTATTATGAAAAAGGAATTGGCATATCAAGGCGTTTCTGTTTTAATACCTCAACGTGAATGTATACAAACTTTTGCTCGGAGAAAGAAGGCTGAAAAGAAAGCATCAGCAAAAGGCGAATAGATTTAAAAATGGGTGAATATATGGGAATCAAGCATTTCTTCATTTATATAATTAGCCCAAATATGAACAATTTCGTTACTAGTTTCTGAAAATGAAGAATTGTTATTTTTCTTGATTTTCGAATAACATAAAAATAATAATCAGATGAAAACAGATATAATTCTTGCTGGAGTTGGCGGACAAGGTATACTATCAATAGCGGCTGGCATTGGGTTAGCAGCAGTTAATAGCAATCTTTACATTAAGCAGGCAGAGGTTCACGGAATGAGCCAACGAGGTGGTGATGTACAATCGCACCTGCGAATTTCCGATAAGCCAATTGCATCCGACCTAATTCCACAAGGTAAGGCTCACTTAATTTTATCGGTTGAGCCAATGGAATCGTTAAGGTATTTGCCCTTTTTAAGCAAGAAAGGGTGGCTAGTTACCAATATTACTCCCTACAATAATATTCCCGATTATCCGGAGGTTGATGATATTATGAAGGAGATTAAGAAAATTCCTAATCATATTGCCCTCGATGCAGATTCAATTGCAAAGGAGGCAGGATCGTCCCGATCGTCTAACATTGTAATGCTTGGTGCAGCATCGCCATTTATTGATATTGAATTTAGCAAGCTAGAGGATGGAATTCGACAGCTATTTGGTCGTAAGGGCGAAGATGTAGTTGAGGTTAACCTTAAAGCCCTTAGGGCAGGACGCGAATTCTCTGAAAAGAATAGGTAGTCAATTTGCTGTTATATTAAAGCGGGGTTTTATAGGCTCCGCTTTTTTCGTTGAAAGAAACAATACAAAACGCTAAATGAATAGGCTGCTCGATATAAGGTCGTATTTTCAGAAGGTAGGTTTTGCATTCAGGTCCTTAAGTAATAAGAACTTTAGGCTGTTCTTTTTAGGTCAGCTAGTATCGTTAATGGGGACTTGGATTCAGAACATTGCTTTAGGATGGCTGGTTTATCGTGTTACCGATTCGGCGGTTTGGCTAGGAGTTATTGGTTTTGCGGGTCAAATACCTGCGCTTTTTCTAACTCCCTTTGCTGGTGTTTTTGCCGACAGGCTTAATCGTCGGAAAGTGCTTATTGCCACTCAGGTAATTCCAATGGTGTTAGCTTTTACCATGGCTACGCTAATTTTAACCAATAATGTTGAGGTTTGGCATATAGCCCTAATCGCGCTGCTTAACGGTGTAGTAATTGCTTTTGACAATCCGTTTAGGCATGCCTTTTTGCTTGAGATGATAGGCGAAAAAGTACTTCTGCAAAATGCCATTGCGCTAAATTCTACGCTTTTTAACTCGGCAAGGTTTATTGGGCCTATGATTGGTGGTTTTTTAATTGCTCTAGTTGGCGAGGGGTACTGCTTTCTTATTAACGGGGTTAGCTTTTTGGCCGTGGTTTTCTCACTGCTGGCAATGCGCGTTAAACCGTCGAATGCCGATGCAGCTCACAAGTCTGTTTTATCCGATTTGGTTGAAGGCGCTAAATATACCTTTTCGTTTAAGCCAATCCGCTATTTACTGCTCCTAGTTGTTACAACGGGGTTTTTTGGCTTACCTTTTCAGGTGTTTTTACCCGTTTTTGCCAGAGATATCTTGGGAGGCGACTCACAGCTTCTTGGTTTTTTAACAGGAGCATTAGGTGCTGGAGCGTTAACTGGTGCGGTATATTTAGCATCTCGCAAAAACTTAAAACAGCTGCCAAGCATGATATTTTTTACAGCAATAGTTTTTGCACTTGGTTTAATGTCGCTGTCGCTTTCAACAAGCGTGATGCTATCGCTAGGCTTGCTATACCTAACTGGTTTAGGAATGATTATTCAGTACGCATCAACAAATACGCTAATACAAACAATTGTTGACGATTCGAAACGAGGTAGGGTAATGGCGCTATACGGAATGTCGTTTTTGGGCGTAACCCCTGTTGGTAGCCTTTTGCTCGGCTCAATAGCTGGTGCAATAGGCGTACAAATAACCCTGTTTGCCTCTAGCGTAGTATGCTTGGTTGCTGCAGGGCTTTACTCGCGACGAATAGGAAAGGTGAAGCAGTCGTTGGAAGTTGAAAACTAGCTGAGTTTTTCGTACAAGTGATTAAGCATCCGTGTAAGCTCTTTAACTTCAATTGGGCTAAGCCCATTGGTAGCGTTCTTTAGGGTGTCCTCCTCAATTTGCTTAAGCTTTTCGTAAATGCTTTTGGCGTATTTCGACATGGATATCTGAAACGAACGCTTATCGTTAGCGCTGGGCGTTCGAACTACAAGATCGTTTCGCTCCATTCCGCCCACTATTCGCGTAATTGATGCGTTATCTTTGCTTGCTCGCTTTGCTAGCTGACCTAATGTGATATTGTCTTCGTCACTTAGCCATTCTAGTATAATCCAGTAGTCGGGTGTAACATCAACAAACCCGTTGGATGCAAAATTTTGAGCAAGCTCAGTTCTGAAGCGCGATGCTGCTCGGGTTAGGGTATAGGCGAATGACTTATCGAAAGGAAGCATAATTTTTATGCAAGTATAGTAAAAATCATCGTGCTAAAGCAATACCGAAAGCGCAAAGTATAAAAAAGAGAATACGGAATTTCCCTATATTTGCACCAATGAGAGGTACAATTAAAATTCCCGTTTCCAATTCCAATAGTTTAGCGGTTCAGCTCACGCGTTGGGCTAAAAAGGAAAGGTATGCCATTGTTCTTCAAAGCAATGGATATGATTATAAAAACGGTTTTCAGAATAGTCTTCGAAAGTATGATGTTTTAGCGGCTTTTGGGGCTGAGGAGGTTATTTGTCCAGAGCAAGATAGTTTAAATCAGCTAAAACCTGAGCTAAATAGGCACGATTGGCTTTTTGGATATTTGGGGTACGATCTGAAAAATGAGCTAGAAAATCTCACCTCATCAAATTTTGATGGCTTACACTTTTCCAATTTACTTTTCTTTCGGCCGCAAGTGGTATTTGCTGTTTCCGA
>CAZGQZ010000045.1:12259-14771 GCA_964527985.1 uncultured Rikenellaceae bacterium
AATTGTAAGATTAATCCCTACGAAACCTATAATAGCCTCAATGCCATATCGCCAACACCATTTTCGGCTTTTGGCAAATTTTACGATAAATTTTTGCTTTGCGCTAGCCCCGAAAGATACATAACAAGAAGTGCTGAAAAGGTGATCTCGCAACCCATAAAAGGCACGTGTAAGCGCGGATCAACGGAGGGGGAGAACCTTAAGCTAATTGAGGGTCTGAAAAACGATCCTAAGGAGCGATCGGAGAATGTAATGATAGTGGACTTAGTTCGCAATGATTTGTCACGTATAGCAGTTAAAGGTAGCGTTAATGTTGACGAGCTTTGTGGCGTTTACCCTTTTAAGCAGGTTAATCAAATGGTGTCAACCATTTCGTGCTCTGTAAATAATGATGTTAATTTTGTTGATATTATTAGGGCTACTTTCCCCATGGGATCGATGACTGGAGCACCGAAAGTTAGCGCAATGAAACTTATTGAAAAGTACGAACGCACAAAACGAGGAATTTTTTCTGGAGCGGTTGGTTACGTTGATCCTCAAGGCAATTTCGATTTTAACGTGATAATTCGTAGCCTGCTATACAATAAGAAAAGGCGGTACCTTTCATTCACTGTAGGAGGAGCAATTACTAGCCAATCGAATCCTGAAAATGAGTATAACGAATGTCTGCTCAAGGCAAATGCCATTGAGCAGGTGCTTACTTCAAAATAGATAATGATTAAAAGGTTTAAATACTTTATTGAAGAGCATAGCTTAATTCCGCCAAGAAGTAGAATTTTGCTTGCTGTTAGCGGAGGGGTTGACTCAATGGTAATGCTGCACCTTTTTAAGAAGTGCGGATATAATTTTGCGGTAGCTCATTGCAATTTTCAGCTTAGGGGTAACGAGTCTGACGATGATGAGCAGCTAGTTAGAAATACATGCCAACAGGAGGCTATACGCTTGTATGTGAAAAATTTCGATACAAATGCATATGCTGAGGAGAATAACGTTTCAATTCAGGTGGCCGCTCTGGAGCTTCGCTATGCTTGGTTTGGTGAGCTTAGAGAAAAACACAACTTTTCAGCAGTAGCCGTTGCGCATAATAAAAATGATATTTCAGAAACCTTGCTGTTCAACTTAGCCCGAGGAACTGGTTTGAAGGGTTTGTCGGGAATTAAACCAAATACAAATGGAATAATACGCCCATTACTTTTTGCTTTACGGATGGAAATTGAAGAATTCGCAATTGCTAATAGTATAGCATTTCGCAACGATTCATCGAACAGCCAAACCAAGTATGCGCGAAACAGAATTCGCCATAATGTGCTACCTGAACTTGAAAAGATTAACGAGGGTGCAATTGACAATATTTACAGCACATCGCTTTTTGTAGCAAATTCGTGGCAGGCCATTGAAAAGATGAATAGCACTTTTAGAGATGAGGTTAGGAGTGAGGCTGGAGACGAAGTCCACTTATCTATTTCAAGGCTGAAAGCATACCCATTTCGCCAAATTTTTTTGGTTGAGGAGTTAACAACCTTTGGCTTTTCGCCAGCAATGGTTTTAGATATTGAAAAATCAATTTTTAGTCAAGCAGGGAAGATGTTCTTTGCTAAAGACTATCAGATTGTTCGAGATCGTGATTCGTTAATTATATCTCCCTTAAAATTTAGTAGCAAACCAGCCGAAATAGTAATTGATAAAGAAACAACAATCATCAATAATCCTTTTCCTTTAAAGTTTGAAGTAGTTAACCGCAAAGGGTTTCAAATCCCCAAATCAAGTAACGTTGGAGTTTTTAATTTGGATTTGCTAACATTTCCGTTAGTACTTCGCCCTTGGCGCGAAGGCGATTGGTTTATTCCCTTTGGCATGAAAGGGCGTAAAAAAATAAGCGATTTTTTAACCGACCAAAAGATTCCATTGCATCAAAAGGCTTCTGTTTTTGTGCTTGAATCCGATGGCAATATTATTTGGGTTGTTGGACACCGAATTGACAATAGGTTTGGTATTGACAATGATTGCGAAAAGGTGCTTGTGGTTAAAATGGGGTAGTTTTTTATCTGATTGAAACATTTAACAGCTTATTCAAACGTCAAAAAATTGCTACGTAGCCTTAATTATCCTGTCTGCTTTAGTAGATCAATTAAATTGTGTAATGCAGATCATCCAATCAATTAGTTCTACCTGTCACCTCTAACACCACAATTTCAGGCCTGTTGCCAACCCTAACAGGTGGTCCCCAGGTACCAAAACCTGTTGAAACAAAAACGTACGTATTATCTAACCTCTTAAGACCTTTGCTAACCTCAAAAATTGATTTGGTTATAAGGTTAAATGGAAACATTTGCCCATGGTGTGTATGTCCCGATAGCTGCAAGTCAATTCCATTCTCCAATGCCTCATTCAGGTTGTATGGTTGATGATCGAGTAGTATGGTGAAAAATCGGCTATCAACTCCATTAATAATTTGATCTAATGGCTTACGGGCTTTGCCTCCCATTACTTGGGATTGTCTGTCTTCTCGTCC
>CAZGQZ010000046.1:0-14529 GCA_964527985.1 uncultured Rikenellaceae bacterium
TCGTTTGAGTGGATAAGCGCAATTTTTATTGCCGTTGGATAAGCATCGTTGGTTGATTGCGAAAGATTTACGTGATTATTCGGGTGACAGTAATCGTACTGGCCCTTTTCGTAGCCCATTAGCTCTAATGCTCTGTTTGCAATAACCTCATTTGCATTCATATTTGTTGATGTACCAGCGCCACCCTGTATCATGTCAACCACAAAATGGTTATGATACTTTCCGTTCTTAATTTCCTGACAAGCAGTTACGATGGCATTCCTAACCTCTTCGGAAAATAACCCAAGCTCGAAGTTAGCCTCTGCGGCTGCCTCTTTAACAATTGCCAAAGCATCAATAAGCGCAGGGAAAAAGTTTAGGGTTACTCCGCTTATGTTAAAATTCTCAAGTGCCCTTAGCGTTTGCACACCATAATAATACTCGAAAGGTACATTGCGATCGCCAAGTAAATCGTGTTCAACGCGCGTTTGGCCCGATTCGTACTGCGCTGCAGGGTTTATCATCCTATTGTTGGCATGACGCATCCGCCTTGAAATAACCCTAGCAATATTTGAAAATATTTTCAGCGTAGTGGCAGCATTTTTCGAGAAAATTTCGTTGTGCAAAACCAACACCGTTGTGTTAGCCATGGCACGAGCCGAAGTAGAATGAGGCGAATCGGTTGCCCACGAGCCTTCACCCAAAAAATCGCCTTGCCCAAAGTGAGTGAGCTTTAGCTCAACACCATAAGGGTTACTCTTAAAAAGTTCAACCTCGCCATCGAAAATTATAAAGATGCTCTCGCGAGGGCCGTTCTCTTTAAACAAATAATCGTTTGCTTTGTATGTACGCTGTTCAACGCTAGCAGTTAACAGCTTATACTCATCATCGGAAAATCCTCTAAAAAGTTCAATTTTTTTGAGGAATTCGGTTATTGAAATATTATCCATTGGTTTACATTTAACGTAATACAAAATTGTTGGTACACAAAGGTATTGAACATTACGCGTATTAACGAATGATTTTTGATGATTTAAATTCTTCTTTTCAATATACCGAAAAAAACAAAGGGTGCTGCATAAAGCGCAGCACCCCTTTTCCCAAAAACTAAACCACAAACAAAACCTAACCTAAACCCTGATATAAATCAAGCTCTTCTTCGGTTCGGTATTCATTATTTTCAGGAAGAGTATCGTTATTAAAGAATGATAATATACTATCGAGCATAACGGCATTGGCTATACCACTAGCGGTATGCTTATATATTATTTTAGCCAGCTGCTTAAGCTGATTTTGATTTGCAATTAAAACCTGTATTGGGTCGATATCGCCAAAGCGAACCGATGCTTCAACCTTTTTCAGCTCAACAAGGTTGCTTGAAATAATCTCCATAAGCTGATTATAAGCATTGGCCGATGGAGTGTTGCGACGCGAAATAATTCCAATAACCTCAAAGGTTTTTGGATCGATTAGCGGCGAGCCGCTATTTCCGTAATTTACCATTCCATCGTACTGAATAAACCTTACACTCTCGTTATTGGCAAAAACCGAAGAAATTGTTCCGGTTTTAAGAGAAAGGTTTGAATATCCATGGTTAAACGATAGGGCTGCAACCGACGACCCAATGGTAAAATTTCGTTGTGGGCTTAAGCGCAAGCTAGGGATAGCCTTAAACTCGGGGAGGTTAATATTGAAAACTGCATAGTGCCCGAGGCTATTTACAACGCCAATACGCATCTCCTTAATAAACTCGGCGTAGGGTATACGCATTGAAGCCGTAATGGTGTTAGCGTCGGAATCAACAAAGGTAATGTCTACCTTAAAAGCTTTTTCAATGCAAAATGCATGCTGACTAGTAATTAGGTAATTGTTTACCTTGAATCCTGTTAGTGAGTCAACCGTTATTCCCCTCTCGTTTAAAAACTTAATTTGGCAAACCGATGCGTGACAAGACTTCCAAAGACTGCTATACATAAAAAGAGAATTAAAAAAGTTAATTGGTGTGTTGGTTTAAAAAGGCTAAAAAGAGCGCAAAATGGTAAAAACAAAAACGATTGTTACCAGGAAGAATACGATGAAAACACCAAGATCGATTGTTACCTTATCGACTAAATTCTGTTTTAAAAAGGCTCCAAGTCTTTTCATGGCTCTGTGTTTACGGTTCAACTTTAATTTGTAGCGTTTATACCCTACTCGTAAAAAGGAAAAATGATTTGCTTTTAGTTCAAATGATTAACTTTATACCATCATTGGCTTTTAACCATTTTATTCATTGCAAATGTAAATTGCTAGCATTACTTGAGGAATTGTCAAAATAGCCAATTTATTACTGCTAGGCTTTTGCTAGCATTTTAACTAAACAAATCAACTAAAGAACCTGTGTTTGCTAGCCTTTTAGCAAATACTCAATAAAAATGTGTCACTAGAATGATTCAGCAACTTAAGGATAGTGTTGAGCTAAAATTTGGAAGGAAAATTACCTACCAAAAAGACTGTAAAGACTTATCGGAGTGTATTTTAAAGGAAACATCGCAGCTAATTAGCGCTTCCACACTTAGACGGTTCTTTGGTTTCCTTGCAACGAATTCTAATCCATCGCGTGTCACACTTGATATTCTATCGGCATATTGTGGGTATAGCTGCTGGGACGAATTCAAACTAAACTGCTTTGAACCGACTGATTATTCCGAATCGATTGCAAAAACATGGGAAACCGCTAGGCTTAAAGCCAACGATATTAGCAAAAAAAACATTGTACAGCTTGAGAAAAATACCCTAACAAAGCAATTGGCAAGTATTAACAGATCGTTTTTTGACGTTCGATTTAACAACCTTTACTCATCAAAAGAGAATATTCTCCCCATAGTTGCTCCAGGCGGACACGGTAAAACCGCATTGCTTTTAAATTGGTACAATGCATACCATCAGCACCAAAAACAACGCAACGATATTGTTTTGCTAATCTCTGCAACGCATCTTGAGAACTGGGTGGGGAAAGAGCTTTTTCTTGAGAATTGGCTGCTCAACCTTCTCAATGTTCCAAATTCCAATCTTTTTAACAGAATAAAGGAAAAGCCCGATGCATTGCCAGGCAAATTTATCCTTGTAGTTAATGGCCTTAATAAGCTAATTGCAAATAGCAGCAAGTACGACAAAATACTTAGCTCAATAAATGAGTTTATTGCTACATTCCCTGAAAATAGCCTTAAAATTATTTTAACATCAAGGTATCATGCTTGGTTGCAGTTTACAAAAGTTGCTCCATCGCTCGTCAACTGGTGCACTAAAGAAAGTTCCAATTTTGATCGCTACGGAGCGAATATCCCAAAACTATCGCATTTAGAGATTCAGCAAGTATTAGATGCAAGTGTAAATGTAAAATCTCAGCCTCGCATAGTTATCGAGCAGCTATCGTATAGGCTTCAACAAGAGCTAAAATTTCCATATAGCTTAGGGCTTTTTGTTAATTCGTGCACTGAGCCAAGCCAGAATACAATTGCCGATTGGGTAGACCTAAACATTGAATTCATTAAGAAAAAAATTTACCAAGCACAATTTTCCGATGAAAAGGTTGACATTCTCAATGCCATAGTATCAATCTCGCAAAAAAGCAGCACCAACGGGACTATTAAGAAAAATGATTTGAAACAGCTTTACCCAATTCACCTCAAGCTATCGGGAAACTACTTTACAGCCTACAACCAGCTAGTTTCGTTTGGCATAGCTAACGAGGAGCTAACCGAGAACGACTTTGGGCTATACACCAAAAAAATTACAATAACTCATAAACCAATATTTTACATACTAGCAGCACAAAAGCTAATTTCCGAAAACGGAAGTATCGACTTCGACCTATTTAAACAGGTAGAAAAACAGTATAGTAATACTGAAATAACCCGTGAACTAATTGCTGTGCTCTTTAACCTAGCATACAAAAAAGGACAAACAGAAGTGCTAAAAGCATTTTTCACTCTCTCGGAACCAACGCTAAAACATGCTTTTGCAAACAATGAAATATTGCATACCATAAATAGCAATGAGCAAATTCGGCGGGAGCTAATTCCCCACTTTGCATCGAATGTAGCTGCACGAAAATACCTTTTTGAACAGTTTACCGACTTAAACAGCCTAGCTTTAGCGTCACGCTTACTGGCTATGAGTTATTTGCAGCATTCGAACCTTGATACTGAACAGCTACTAGCAAAGACCCACCTTTCGCTTTCCGATGCTTATCGGCTTGATTTTAAATGGACTGATACCTTTGCGAGTAAAATTGAGCACAAACCTCCGCATAAAGAGTTCAACGCTTTTACCAAAGGGAGCTGGTTTACCTGCAAACTGCTTGATAGCTATATATGCAAAAAAAATAATGTACTCGATATTTTAAGTGAGATTAGTTCTTATACAAACGAGAATGAAACAACCCTTAGCAATAGGGATGAGTTTGAGCTAGCTTTAGTGTTTGGCATGCTCTTCTCGCGACAGTATAAACCTGAGCAGAAAAGACTTGAGCATTACATGGGCGAACGATTAGCTAAACCCGAAACTCCTGAAGAAAACGCACTAACCATTTACCATGCTTACTCGAAATGGAGAGCTACTGGTGAATTCGATCACACGCTGATGGGGAAAATTGAGGTGATACTCTCAAACATACCACAATGGATTCAGCTGCAAACCGTAATTATTGCTAAAAGCTTTTTGGCAATGTACTGGTTTAGCAATGGCAACATGGATTATGCATACAGCCTTTATAGGCATGCTGTTGAGGTAAGCAGCTTTGCAGGCTATAAGGTTTTCGAGGTTAAGCTGCTTAAAAATTTATCGGCCACTCTCACAACCATTGGCGAACATGAAAATGCCGATCGATGCAACCAATTTGTACAAAGCATTGCCGAAAGTTGTAATATCGATTTTAATCTAATCTAGCGAATTATTATGGCATCAGTATTCTGCCTAAGAAACAGAAAAGAGCCAAATTTACTAGTTGTTTTTGGCATGGTACTCGGTTAGTGAACTAATTGGATACTGCAAAACCCGATTTAGCTTACCACCTTTTTTTTCAATGGCTAGCGTTAGCCTCTGCTGTAAAGCAAAACCAACCGAACCCAATACCGCAACCCCTTTTTGGGTGAATTGAGGATATTTTACAAGATGCCTTTCAACCAGCATGTTAAATGCTGAATCAACAATTTCAACAATGCTATCGTGCTCAATGTGCTTTGCAATAAATGGCACAAAGCTGGCAATAAACTGCTGCGGATTTGGCTCGACGTAAACCCTTTTAAGCACTTCAGTTAAATCAACTTTTGCAAATTGTGTTAGCTCATCAGATAAATTATGTGGAAGCTCACCGTATTGCCACTTTGCCAAAAGTAGTTTACCTAAATGGCAACCACTTCCCTCGTCGCCAAGCACGTAACCAAGCGATGGAGTTCTACTCTCAACGCACAAACCATTGAAGTATCCGCAATTAAGCCCTGTTCCTACTATTGCCACAACACCACACTGGTTTCTGTAAAGCGCTCGGGCAGCACCAAGTATATCGGAAAAAACATGAATCTTAGCTTTGCTAAAGTGCTTACCCAAAACATTTACCATTCGATGCTGCATGGGAATTTGGGCACAACCCGATCCGTAAAAAAACAAGCTATCAACTTTGCTCACGGGCAATCCTTGGGCCGAAAGCCCATTTAGAACATCATCAATAGCACTATCGCAAACATGATATGGATTAAGCCCAATGCTGCTATACTCGCCAACCAGTTTCGATTGATCAATTAGGCTCCAGCTGGTTTTTGACGATCCGCTATCGGCAATTACTATCATTGTTTTAGCTTTTTAACTCGTTTTAGGGTGAGCAAGTTCATTGGGTTTGGCTTTATACCAAGCACATCAAC
The DNA here is from genome assembly GCA_964527985.1 of uncultured Rikenellaceae bacterium. Classification (GTDB taxonomy): domain Bacteria; phylum Bacteroidota; class Bacteroidia; order Bacteroidales; family Tenuifilaceae; genus Perlabentimonas. Next base: position 5,880 of record CAZGQZ010000046.1, read on the forward strand.
ACCAACAAATCGCACAACCTTATCGTAGTACATCGGAATAATTGGCGCATGGCTTAGCGCAATAGAATCCATTTTACGATAGAACCCAAACCTTAACGAATCGGAATTTTGCAGCAACGCCTCTTGGTAAAGCGCATCAAACCCGTTATCCTTAAAGTGCGTATAGTTTGGTCCTCCGGGACTAAAATTTTGCGAGTACAGCAACGATAAATAGTTCTCGGCATCGGCATAATCGGCAACCCAACTACCTCTAAAAAAAAGCAACTTGGAGTTGGCCATCATTTCGCGGTAGGCAGCACCGGGCACAACATCGATACTAAGCGATATTCCTATTTCGGCAAGCTGATGCTGAAGAAATTCGCAGATATCAACATAATCCTCGGTTGTACCTATGGTAATTGGCGGTAAACCCTCACCGTTCGGATAGCCAGCCTTTATAAGATACTCTCTTGCAAGTTCAGGATTATAGGAGTACCCCATTAGGCTTTCGGGAAAGCCAGGCATACCTCTCGGCACAATACCGTTATGCGCTGGATAACCTATGTTGCTCCTGAGATAGAGCATCATTCGCTCTCGGTCAAAACCATGGGCAATTGCCTTTCGAACAAAAGGATTGGCTGTGGGGCTTTGGGTTACCCCTGTAACAGATGTGTCGACCAAGAAGCCAAGATACTCCGTATTGAGGTAAGGTCCGGTAATCATCCTAACCCTATCAGCGTATTTTGGTTTCAGCTTGCCCGTTCGGGTTAGCAGTTCATCCTTCGACGAGGCATGGATACCCGAAATAAAATCGATATTACCCAGCAAAAATTCGAGAAACTCCGATTGCTTATCCGCAATAAACGAAATGTTAACCGCCTCGAGGTATGGTAATCTGATCCCATTCTCATCGTGCTCAAAGTAGTTTGGGTTGCGTCGCATAATTAAGCCTTCGCCCTCGCGCCAGTATTTTAGCATGAATGGTCCGGTGCCAACAGGATTTACCCTAAAGCTAGAGCCAAAGTGCTCCACCGCCTCGCGGGGTAAAACGTATGCGTAAGGCATCGATAGCAATCCCAAAAAAGGAGGGAAAGGCTTACTTAAGTGGAGTTCGAGCGTAGTATCGTTAACCGCCACGCATCCTTTATTGGGCATTTCGTGGTTGAGTACCGAAAATATCCATGCGCCAGGCGATGCTGTTTTAGGGTCGACTATTCGATTGAATGAGAAAACAAAATCGCTAGCCACTACCCTCCTACCAATAGAGTTTGGAAAAGCAGGTGAGCTGTGGAAGTAAACATCGTTACGCAGATAAAAAGTGTATACCAAACCGTTGCTCGACTTTTCCCAGCGATGGGCAATGCATGGCTCAACGGTAAGCGAATCGGACAGCTGAACAAGCCCGTTGTACAGTTGATGAACAGGCCATATTAGTGGCAAGCTACGGGCAAAAGCAGGATCTAGCGTGGTAACACCCTTACTCTCGTTGTAACGAAAAACCTGGCTAAAATCGGTGCGATTTTTATGGCTTGAGCAGCCAAAAAGGGTTAAAAGTATAAATGGGAGAAGAAAGAGCTGTCTCATCAAACTGTATTTTCGTTTCAAAGATAATAAAATACAGGCGTTTAGTTAATAATGCATTGGCGATAAATTTGGTTTAAGTAATTGAAAACTTAAAGATCAATTTAATAAAATAAAAAAGCTAGGAGGTTTTGTAAACCTCCTAGCCAATAGTATTGTTAGCTATGTAGTAATAAACCTATATATCATTACGCAATACTAAACAGGAGCAGCAACCCCAACTATGAAAACTCTCTTTCGATAAATAAGCATACTCACAGCTATTAATTTAATTTATAAATTCAATTGCCCTCTTGCTTTGAATGAAGCATGATATTGCCATTATCGCCGCAACTGTATTTCTCCCAGTACCCATTGGGAAGCTGAAACTTAATTAGCCCCTCACAGGTAGTTGAGCCTTCCCACGTGATGGATTCCCAGTGCTTGCTAAAACCATCAAAACCTTGTAAGCGATTCATATTCCCGTTACTATCAACCTTATATATCTCGGCAGAGCCGTTGCTTTTATCATAGAAAAGGATTTTATGCTCGGGATTTGAGCCGCCTGTGCAGCCAACCATTAGCACGGTATGCCATGTTTTACGCCATCCACAATGTTTCTTCAGCTCGCGCCCTTCACGATAAAATGTTCCACAACCCGCTCCTCGGTCGTAAACTACCTCAATTGGTGAAAGTTTTTTGGAGTGAACGCCAACAATCCCATTCGCATCGGAGGAAACATTATAGTCAATCTCCCACATGGCGCTGTGCCAATCAGGGGAAATCTCGGTGCAGTTTAAGCCATTTTCAATATTGATATAAGTACCTTTCCAACGGTTCTTTATCCTCACGTAGTTTGTACCCTCAACGGGTTCAATTTCCCACATGGCGCTGTGCCAACCGGGAGCAATCTCGGAACAGCCAAAGCCATTCTCCACGTTTAGGTAGGTCCCCTTCCAACGGTTCTTAATTCTCACATATCCCTCAACGGGCTCAAATATCCACATAGCGCTATGCCAGCCAGGGCCAATTTCGCCAATTCCCAAACCGTTTTCCAAATTTACAAAAGTGCCCTTCCATCGATTTTTAAGCCTAAAAAACTTACCCGCATGCACTTGCGATGCTGGCGCACTATTATCAACAGTATTTGTTGCCCAAATGGTTTTAGCTCCGGGTGCATGCAGCACCAAATTTCCATCATCTTGCAAGAATAGGGTTTCACCACCTTTATTAAAACTGTTTGAGGACCATAACCCTCCATTACCTTTATAAACCACTAGGTTACCATCTCTTTTTAACCTAACACTTGTTGCACCTTTATTGTAAGTATTAGTGTGCCATAAAGGGATAGTACTATATTTATAAAGCACAAGATTTCCATCAACCTGAAAAACGAGCGAGTACTTTTTATTGCCCGACACAAGCATAACATCATTCTGTTTCCAAGTTACATCGCCATTGGTATTCCAGGCTTTCGATTGGTATTCATTTTCGGGTTTATAATCGACCTTACTAAGTGACCACATGGCGCTATGCCATCCCTGTTTTATGGTAGCACATTCCAGCACATTCCATTCATGGTGTAAGTAGAGACTTGGTTTCCAGCGATTTTTTATTTTCACAAAGGGAGTACCTTCAACACGTACAATCTCCCACATGGCGCTATGGGCGCCAATACCAATTTCGGTACACTCCAATTTACCTTGCTCTATGTGCAGGTAAGTTCCATTGCTGCGATTTTTAAATCGAACATAATTAGTACCTAGTACATCCTCAACTATCCAATTGGCATTTACGTTACCCGATGATATTTTTGCAGCCTCAACCGATTTGCCTTTACTGAAAATTACAGAACCTTTATGCCTGTTTTCGATAACAACACAGCTAGGACTGGTAACCAACCTGGCACTAATAAGGTTATTGTACAGCTGGTTTTTCAAATTAGTATACTCCTTTTTGCGCTCATCAATAATGCCTCTGAATTGATTTCCACCATTCTCGGCCCATTTCTGCTCCACAAAATAACCCACATACTCTTTATCTTCGCGAATATCGTTCCATTGGCTTTCGGTATTTTTTACAACTTCGTTCCACTCTGCAAGGAAAAGCTCTTCGCGTAATCTTTTTGTCTCTATGAAAGTTACACCCTGAATTTGCACTAAATCATCAATAATTCTATCGTGAAAAATTTGCAACGCCTCCTTTGTAGTAGGAAGCACTTTACTTACCAAATGATTTGCGCGGTTAGGGATACAGTGTTGTCGGCAATACTTTTCCCCACCATCAAATGGGTGAATGTGCTGCGCCTTGGTAGAGCCCAGTTTAATGTATTTTGCCGCAATATTAGAAGTTGAACTAATTGCCGATTTGGCTAACTTACCAGCTTCCTGCACGCCCTTGCCAATTTTTTCAACAGTAGCCACAATGCCAGGTGCCTCATCCTTTAGCTTATCAACAATGCTTTTGGCAATTTGCTCTGGATCTAAAGAGGCTTTAAAAGAAATAGTATGGCTATACCCAAAAACCTCGAACCGGCATGTTCCTGTACCTTTTAGCTGTAAATCATCCTTATTACCATTCATATCGATATACAGCTCTCGAACCTGCAAGGTGCTAAGTATCTTATCGGCAATTGGTGCCAGCACATCAACCTTGCGCACCTCATTCATCACAAATTTCTTAAAGTTGTAATCCAAATCCATATGTAGCTTGAACTCATTCTCCATGTCGAAGCTAAAATCGATGGGGCCCTCAATGGCGTCGCCCACCTTAACCATTCCCTTTAAGGCTATCCCCTTGTCAATCTCCACCTCGCCCACGCTGCCTCCGTTGGGGGCAAACAGCACAAGCGGATTCTCAATGTAGTATATGTCGGGCAGCACGTTTGGAATGCTTAGGCCAAATCCCTCGCGCAGGAAGGTGGTGAAATCGTTCACGTTCATCTTATCGCGCTTACCCATAAAGGCCACCTCCTTGCCCACTGGGTCAATAGAAACCACAACGCCAAAATCGAGGGTAAAAATCTTACCGCGCTCAAGCGCTAAGCCAAGGTTAACCGGTGCTAGGGTAGCCATATTTATTCCTAGCTCTACGGCAGCATTGCTAAATACGATGGATTCATCGTCGAGAAATTGCGAAGTGCCCAGCGGGTTAGCCCAATCGCTCATCATGGAGCCAGAACCGGTAAGCGTTTGGCTCACCAGGTCGTACGAAAAGGTGTAAACGCTTTCCAGGTCAGGATCGAACTTGGTGGGCTTTATCAACAGGTTAGAGGTTACGCTCAATTCCGCCGTTCCGGGCTCGAGCGTAGTGGCTATGCTGGCACCAGTAAACTTCACGCTGGTACCTGTTTCGGCAATGCTCATAAACTGCACCGGGCCATCAACAAACTCCAATGCAGCGGCCAGCTGAGCCGACTCTTTTGACACCAACACCGACACATCTATTTGTGGGGTGGTAATCTTAAACAGCCTACACAGCTTCTCGAGCGCCCCCTTTGTATCGGCCTGCGAGTAGAGCAATACACCCTCGGACGAAACCTGAAGGTTGATGTTGCTGAGCCCAAGCTTAGATAGCACCAAGAAGCCGGGGAACTGCGAAAGCTGATCGATATTTATGCTACCGCGCAGCTCTTGGTCGTCTAAATTGCCCTTAAGGGCAAACTGGCCATAGCTTCCCAAGGAAACAAGGTACGAATCGCCCTGCTTGGTAACGGGAATTTCGCCAAACCCTTTCACGCTTAGCTTTGCCCCCTGGCCAAAAACGGTAACGGAGAGCAGTAGTAGAATACATAACAATCGAATCCTCATAGATTTATGCTTTTAGAGCCAGCAATGCCGTTGTCTCAACGACTTGGCCATATTAATATCAAAAAAAATCAACCCAAAGGTTTAACACACCTTCTACAAATTTTGGTATTGACAATATATTTTCGCTAAAGTTTTGTGCCCCTGTGATTATTCAGGAGTGTTGTAATCGATTTCCCACATGGCGCTGTGCCAGTCAGGCGCAATTTCGGTACAACCGAAACCATTCTCTATATTGATGTAGGTACCCTTCCAGCGGTTCTTAATTTTCACGTAGCTGGTTCCCTCAACGGGTTCAATCTCCCACATGGCGCTGTGCCAACCGGGGGCAATATCGGTGCAGCCAAAGCCATTCTCCACGTTTAGGTAGGTACCCTTCCAGCGGTTCTTAATTTTCACGTAGTTGGTTCCCTCAACAGGTTCAAATATCCACATGGCGCTGTGCCAGCCAGGGGCAATATCGCCAACGGCAAGCCCATTCTCAATGTTTATTGATGTCCCTTTCCACCTATTCTTTATATTGAAAAACTTAGCATTTTTAATGCTACCCGATGCACTAGCCGTACCTTCTGCATCCTTAACCAGCCTAATGGCATGACCAAACTTCTTATTGGCACCTGCCTGGGTTAAATCATCGTTCACATACGACATGCTTTGGTAAAATGCTGTTGTGGATGAACTTTCGGTGGCACTCCAAATAAAACTTTGCGTTTCAAAATACATAAATCGGCTATAATCCGTAATCTGCCCACTAGGCATTGCTGTAAATCCCGATTCGTTGCTTGCGTCCTTGTTGGGTGCTTTCCAGTGAGCGGTTCCAGCCTCTTTCAGCTTTCCGCCAGCAGTAAACTTACTGCCAAAGGCTTTGGCAAGCGCAGCCCAATCGTCGTTGGTTGGCACACGCCAGCCCTCGGGAGCAATTTTACCCGTGGCAATAGTATGCCAGTTGTATAGAAAGCCATAGGTGGCAATTAGGGTTGGGTCGTTAGAATTTTCGTTGGTGCAATAAGCTCCTTCTGTTTGCTTACTCCAATCGCCTCTGCTAACCATAGGGATAGGCGTTCCGTCGGTATATTTTGTTGTACGTAGATTTTCGGCCATCCAAATCTGATTACCTATCTGAACCGTTTTATACTCGTTACCATCCTGATCGGTCATGGTGCCATAGGTTACATTGGGATTAAAAACGGCTGAAGATTTGGCAACTTTTATTTCTTCACTACTTCTGTCAACCTTTAATTGACTAAAGGCATTATACCCAATAAAAAAAAGAGTAATTAGCACTAAGTGTTTTGCATTACTTAAAATCATAATAAAAAGAATTTGTCCCTACTTGTTTAAGGCTTCGGGAATCCCTATTGGTTGAATAAAATATAATTGAATTACAATAATATAGATCGACTTTTGGCTTTGCTTTAAAATTATAGACCTAGATAATTTTCTCCGCAAGAATGTCCAAGCGAGCATTCCGAAATTGTTTTGTAATCTACTCATCTTTAAAAAAAGAAAAAATCGGAGAATTAAATTTTATGATGAGTGCCCCCTTATACTGCTTGAATTATTGCTATTATTTGATAAACCTTTTCCAACAAATAATCCTAGTGAAGAATGAATAGTTCTGATAAATGGAAAACTACATTAGGGTATAAAACCTAACCTAAAATACTTACTAAATCCAATCTTGTGTAAGCATTTATTTCATCCTAAAATAATTTTCAGATTTATTATATGGTATAGTTTTTTACCTTAATTTTAATGAGTTAAAAAAATCATCCGATTTATTTAATAGGAAATGTTAGCAATTTGCATATTCATAAACACATGATATATTATATTTTATCATATTGAATTATTGTTAATATGCACCATAATGAATATAAATATTGATAAAACAATTAATTAATATCAATAAAAATGGATGTGATTATTGAACGAATAAAAGAGAAAGACCCCGATAAAGTTAAAAATGCCTTTTGCGAATTACTTGCTGACTACCTAAAACCAGCCTACGGTTCAATATCGAAAAGAGACTTTGATATACTGCTTTTTATGAAATTGCAAGAGATTGGCGTATTTAGTAAAAATCCGGAGTTATACGAACTAGTTTCTGAACTTAAAGTAACAAGGGCAAAAGCACGAAATTTACTATACGAATCGAAGCTTCGCCAAACCAGCCAAGCAGAACTTGATGAAGAGCTTAAAGAGCTAATTAAGAAACCCATCTTTCTTAAAGATAATGATAAAATAGGGATAGAAATTGACAACCCATTTCTCATTGATCATTTGCGCGCTAAGCTAAAAAGGCTAAACCATATTACCGACGGATCTTTTTCCCCTGAACTTGTAAGGCTAACCACTGAGGCATTTACATCGCTTTTTGAATCGTATCTTCCTAACAATTCAAAAGCTGCCATAAAAAAAGCTTTTGTAGAGATTGGTGCAAAAGCCGATACATCACTAAAAGGAATACTAAAAGGAGTACTAAAAAAATTAGGCTCAAAAATAGCCGATAATGCAGGTGGTCAAATTGCCGAATCGGTTGGAGAGTATTTAGGCCCGCTAATTAACGGAAGCATAGAGATAATAAAAAGCAAGTTTGCTGGCTTAGTTACCGATGAAGATTAATAGTAGACTAATAGTCTGCGAGTTTCCACCCACTAAACAACCTAAACCTAAAAAAAAGTGCCATGAAACAGCAAGTTATCAAGTATTCACAAAGGGCGTTTATAACCGTGCTCCTAATAGGAGCCATAGCCCTAAGCTCGTGTAAGGTTACCTTTGTTCCTAGCTACGATGCAGGAATATCTGACCAAATTGAGAACACTTCCAAAGCGGTGGATAAGTTTTACTTATCAATGCTCGAAACAACATCAACTGAAAATAATGGCCGAGCATTCAGCAATTTTTCCGAACAGTATGTAAATGTTGAGGTTGAGCTAAACTCACTACTAAACAAGAACAAAGTACGCCCGCTGAATGAGCACTCAACCCGAATTTGTGAAATTACCCTCGAGCTATGGATAAAGTACAAAGAAGAGCACAGGAAGGACAACACGCTAAGCAACGGACTAATTAAGCTGAACCGAAAAACTTTTAGCGATTTGTTCTTCGCCATGCAAGTTGCCGAAAAGGGAAAAGAAATGGCTACCAATCCGCCTAAATAATAACCTAAAACCAATGGCTATGAATTTTGACATAAACGAAGTACTTGCTGAAATGATTGCAGCAATTAAAGAGACCGTTGCCGATAACTGGAACGAGGTTAAATCGACAGCAAACCAAATGCTTCAACGGAAAAAGGAGAG
>CAZGQZ010000047.1:0-10451 GCA_964527985.1 uncultured Rikenellaceae bacterium
CCCTTGCCTGAAGAATGTGTGCTGATAGACCAAATAGCCCCATGCAACCAATAAATATTGCAATAAAGGCAAAGTACCCAAACATTCTACCCATCCGTTGCTCGCTTCGGTATGAGTTTTCAAATGTTTCGTTAAGGAATGAATACTGAAATGGAGCGTCAACTGCATAATCGTACCACAACTCCTCCAGCGAAGCAATGGTTGATTTTATGTTATTAACATCCACTTTTATGTTGTAAGTGTTGTATGCCGAATTTCTGAAGCTAAGCCCCAAGGGTCCAATATCGCTGTGCAACGAATTAAAGTTAAAATCTTTTACAACGCCTATTACTGTCGCATTTATATAACCTCCTCCTAGCTTTTTATCGATAGGGTTTTTATAACCCATCATTGCGGCCATGGTTTCATTCACAATCATTGTTTGCATAATGTCGGCTGGCCTGTCCCACTCAAAATTTCTTCCCTGAATAATCTCTAATCCAAGCAAATCAATATAATCAGGGTCAACTGGCATGTACGAATAGTTAAATGCTTGTCCCAACGAATCGAAAAAAGTCTCTTGCCACATAACCTCACCCGGTTTTGAGTTGGAGCGAGAAACTGCTTTTACGCTAGGTATTTGCAACACTTTTCGCTTAAACACATCGTAATCGTATCGTGCCTTTCGAGGCATGCTTATATTTACTATTTGCTCCTTGTCAAATCCCACATCAAACTTGGTAAAATAATCGAGCTGACTGAAAATAACCAAAGTTGATATTATTAGCCCAGTAGATACGGTAAACTGAAAAACGATTAACCCTTTTCGGAAAAGACTACCTTTTGAGCCCTTTACCGCTTCGCCTTTAAGTACCTTTGCTGGGGTAAATGAGCTTAGGTATAACGCTGGGTACAAACCAGCAAGAGCACCAACAGCTAATGCTCCCAACAACAGGATTATGACAAGTAAAGGCGACTTCAAAAAACCCAAGGAGAGCGACCGCTCAACCAAACTGCTAAAAATTGGCGTAAATAGCTCCACAAGGGCAACTCCAATTACAAGAGCAATTAGTGTGGTTAAGATTGATTCACCTAAAAACTGAAAAACTATATTCGGCTTAGTTGCTCCCGATACTTTCCTTATTCCAATCTCTTTTGCTCTGCTCGATGCTCTTGCAGTGCTTAGGTTGATGTAGTTTATACAAGCAAGTATCAGAATTAGAAATGCAACAATTATCATTACATTTATAAAACGAATATTCCCATGCTTAATAGGCCCTTCAAAAGCAACTGCACCCCTAAAATAAATATCGGAAACGGGACGAAGGTAAAAATCATGCTTCTGATCATCCTGATAAAAATTCTGAATGTAATCTGCAATTTTTTGTTCAATTGCACTACTCTGCAATGCATCGGCTAACCTAACATAAGTTGGGTTGTTCATATTATTGAGAAGCTGAATACGTGTAACATCTCTATTATAAAACTCAACTGTTACCTCAAAAGGCATTAATGCGTTAAAACTAAAGTGGAAATTCTGTGGATCTTCAATTACAGCGGTAACTGTAAACTCGTATTTATCAAATAGTGTAATGCTTTCACCCAGTGGATTATCGTTACCGAATAAACGTGTAGCCTCCGACTGGGTTAGCACTAGCGAGTATGGTTCGGCAAGCGGATCGATTGCGTTACCCTGCAACACTGTAAAACCAAAAAAATCGATAAACTGATTGCTTACTGGTAAGTAATTCGAGATGGTAATCGTTTTGTCGTTAATTATAACTGGCTCATTGTTTACCGAATAGAACTGAACGGAAATTGCCTCCTCCACTTCGCTATACTCATTTTTAAGCATTTTGGCAAAATCGGGTCCTAATAGTGCCCAATCGCCCATCTCAACCCTAAAAATCCTATCGGCATTGGGAATAAACTTATCAACCGAATACTCATGCTTTACAAAAAGCATTATCAGAATGAAAACCCCTATACCTAAGCCCAGTCCTACATTATTAATTAATGAGGATACAGAGTTTCGTCTAATATTACGTAATGCAATTCTCAAGTAATTTTTAAGCATGGCAATGTTTTTTTCTCTGAACTTGCTATCATTATGCCAAATAAATTAGTATTCTAATATACAAAACATTAACATGCATTAAAGGGATATACTCCAGTTTATTTTATAGTTCAATTGTGAACAGGTATGTTCGTAATCGAACACAAAAAAACCTAGCATAAAATGCTAGGTTTTTAAAATGAAATATGAGTAAAATACTATTTAATCATAATTCTTTTGGCCTTCGATTTTGCTCCATCTGCATTAACCGAATAAAGGTATACACCTTTAGGCAATTGGTGAACTGGCACTTCAATGGTACCATTTTTACCAGATACAGCCTGCTCATAAACCCTAACCCCAAGCAAATTGTAAAGCGATAGCTTAGCGTTACTTACGTTGCTAGGCAACGAATACTCAACATAAAACGCTTGGCCAGCTACCGGGTTTGGATAGGCTTTTACCCCAATTTCGTTATCGTTGAGGGTAACGCTAGTTGGCCAAATTGCAATATTTACCGTAACGGTTACTTTGTCGTCTGGGTTATCGGCGACAAAAACCTCGTAAGCAATTTGGGCATCGCCGCTATTCCCTTCGGGGTAAAACTGCATATAAAAATCTTCAGAGGTAGTTGATTCACCTGCGCCTATGATATATGAATCGGGTGACTCAACTGTTTCAGGTGGAAAACAGCTACCAAGGCAAAACGTATTATAGCTTCCCTCAATATCTGACCTTACGGTCTTTTTGGCTTTAACCGCTACTTCGGCATCGGATACATTGGTAATTATAAATATTGCCTTGTATTCGTTTGCTGTGGCCGAACCCCCAATGGTAATTTCACCATTGCTAACATCTTCTCCGTTATAATGTAACGTTAAGCTTTGACTATGTAAGAGCAAACTTGAAGTAGCTAAAATGCTAAGAATTAGAATAAATTTAAATTTCATAGTTGTACGTTTTTAGATATACAAAAATATGCATTTTTTCATAATTAAAAATATATTTGCATCACTAACCTAAATCGTTTTCGAAAAACAAAATCTTATGAAAAAATTTTTACTTCTTTTTGCTGGCATTTTTTTAAGCCTAGCAATTAATGCCCAAACAAAAGTTGGGATTGAGCACCTATCGCAAAATTTTAGCGATGGAGTTACTGCTAACGGATGGACAATTGACGCTCAAGCGGGCAACTGGTCGGCCGTTCAGAGTGTAAATGCCGGGGGTATTGCACCCGAGGCACGTATGTCATGGACCCCTCAATTTAATGCTACTACCCGATTAATCTCTCCCACAATTGACATTAGCGGACAAGAAAATGTTGTTGTACAGTTTAAGCATGCCATTGATCATTACGGTGGTGCATACACTGTAGGTTTGGCAACCCGCTCCGAAGGAGGTGAATGGAATACCGTTTGGAGTCGAAGTGGAGCAACCGTTGTTGAAGCAATTAGCGTCCCAGTAACAAATGACGACCTTGGTTCGTCAACCTTTCAAGTTTGCATGTTTTTTTCAGGAAATTCATACAACATAAACTACTGGTACATCGACGATATTCTGGTTTACACTCCTTATGCAAACGATATTGCAGTTAGCTCAATTAACAACGAAGCTTACGCAATTTATGATAATTACAACATTAGTGCTACTTTAAAAAATGTTGGTTTAAATCCAGTAACGTCCTTCGATATTAGCTACCAAATTAACGACGATGCAATTATAACCGAAAGCATTTCAGGTATATCAATAGGCAGCGGCGAAGCATACACGTATACTTTTACCTCAATATGGGAGGCAGTTGCAGGTATTTATCAGGTTAATGTTAACGTTAGCAATATTAACGAAAATGGCGATGACGATGATATGAGTAACAACTCGCTAGCTAAGCAAATACATATTGCATCGCAATCGGTGGCAAACCTTCCTCTTTTCGAGTCGTTCACAAGTTCTACTTGCGGACCATGCTATACATTTAACACAAATACATTTACCCCATTTTTAAACTCGCACATAGGCGAATATGCAATAATTAAGTACCAAATGAATTGGCCTGGTAGTGGCGACCCATACTATACAGCAGAGGGTGGAGTAAGACGAACATACTACGGGGTAACTGGTGTTCCATCTCTCTTTACTGGGGGATCAGCAACAGCTATTAGTGCCGTTGGACTTGATAACGCCCTTTCAACTCAAGCAGCAAAGGATGCCTTTTTTGAGATTAATGCAACAGCAAATATTGTTGGAGGAAATAGTGTTTTTGCTTCAATCGATATTATCCCCCATATCTCTGTAAATAACTTTACAATGCATGCTGCTGTAATAGAGCAAGAAACAACTGGAAACGTAGCGTCAAATGGTGAAACCTCGTTTAAGTACGTAATGATGAAAATGCTGCCAAGCGCCAGTGGCACCCAATTTAGCTCAGTTGATGGTGAAACCCTAACCTTCAACCTTGGCGCAGATTTAACAACCACAAATGTTGAAGAGTTTGATGATTTAATGGTAGTGGTTTTTATTCAGAATAACGAAACAAAAGAGGTATTCCAGTCAACAATGGTTAACGCCACTGAAATTGTTGATAATTATGCCGTTACTTTTAACGTTACAAGCAACTTTAACGAAGAACCAATTGAAGATGCTTTAATAACCATTAATGGTGAAGAGCTAACTACAAATGAATTAGGCGAAGCCTATATGCTTTTAGCCAATGGTTCATATAGTTACGAAATTATTAAAGATGATTTTGTTACATTACAAGGAGACTTTGATGTGGCAGATGAAAATATTAGCTTAAACCTAGCTCTGGATCCTATTGAGTATACCGTTTCCTTTACTATAATTGATGAGCTTACAGAGCTACCTATTGAAGGTGCAACCATTTCAATTAGCGAACAAACCCTTACAACTTCTGCAACAGGAACTGCAACTATAAACCTACCAAGTTATACTTATAATTACACTGTTTCTGCCGAATCATACCTAAGCAAAAACAATACGCTTACGGTTTCAGGAGCCGATGCAGATGTTGAGGAATCGCTAACACCAGTTTTCACTGTTACATTCAGCATTACCGATAATGAAGCAAATCCAATTGAGAATGCAATTATTTCAGTAGCAGAAGAGGTACTAACAACAAATGCCGAAGGAGAAGCAACCATCAATTTAATTAACGGCGAATACCCATACACCGTTGTTAAAGATGGGTTTGAAACATACGAAAGTACTGCAACAGTTGACGGACAAGATCAAGAAGTTAACGTTGCGCTTACCCCTGCCAGCAATGCGAATGTACTAAATAGCATGCAGCTTTCAATTTTCCCAAATCCCTCAAATGGTGAAGTAAACATCAGTTTACAAAACGAGGAAAAGGTAAGCACACTTGAAGTGTACAGCATTACTGGCGCATTAGTTTTTTCCAAAACATACAATGCAAACATTAGCAACCTTAAAGAAAACATTAACCAGCCACAAGGTGTTTACATGGTAAGGGTAACCCTAAGCAATGGGGAAACCTCAATCGGTAAACTAATTGTAAAATAGTAATGCATCAGTTTTCGCTCAAACTTTCATTATCATTAACACTAACCCTTAGCTGGCTTGCCCTTTTAGGGCAGGCTAGCGATGGGGTTGTTATAACCAAGCATAACATTGGCCCCTACGCTCAGGCAAATTCAACCCAACCGGTTTGGGCCGTTATTGAAAACTTTTCCGCTGAAGTGCTCACCGAGTTCGATATTTATATTCAGGTTGATGAGGGTAGTATTTACAACCAATCATTTACCAATTTAGAGCTAGGCAATTGGGAGCCTTTTCTATTCAACATTACAACGCCAATAGGCTTTAGCAAGGCTGCAGAAACTAAGGTTAAGCTTTGGCTTAATGGTATTAATGGCGTACAATACGATGATGTTGATACGCTTACCGTCGCGGTAAGTGTTCTATCAACAACGTCAAGCCGAATGGTTCTGTACGAAAGTTTCTCCAGCTCTAACTGCATCTCGTGTGCAAATATAAACCCATATATCCGCGAGCTAGGCGAACAGCACAAAGGCGAAATGTTTATTATTGGTTACCAAACCGATTGCTACTCGAGTAACCCAATGTGTATGCTTGCGAGCGAATACATAAACGAACGAATCAATTTTTATGGCATAACCTCAACACCTCGTTCAGTGGTTTTGCCATGGTATACCGGCATTTCCACATCGTTTAACTCCGATTTTATAATTGCCGAACTGCAACGGCCTGCTCCCATTAGTATTGAGGGATCATTCGAAATATCAACAAATGAAGTTGATGTTAGCTTTACGCTTAATCCGCATACACCTATCGACCTGAACAAGGTTGAGCTTAAGGTAGCCTTTACAGAGGATATCGTTACGTTTACTGAACCTCCGGGTGGAAATGGCGAAACAACATTTTACCATGTTCTGCGAAGGTTTAAAACTTTCGATGGCAACGATATTAAGGATTTGGCTAATGGAAATTCAGTAAGCATTAGCTTTACTGAAGATTTTTCTGATATAATCTCCGATGTCAATCTAAATGCTTTTCGAATCGGGTTATTCCTTCAAAACACTGAAACTTTTGAGATTATTCAAGCTGCTGAGCTAAGCAAAGTTGCCAGTGGCATCGAAATACAAAGCATAACAGATTTACGAATTTTCCCTAATCCTGCTAACGAGAATATTAGCCTAATTTTTACCCCACAATCTGCAGCTGCGTATACTATTTCAATTACCAATTCGCTTGGCCAAAGCGTATTCACCAAAAAGTATTCGGCTAAACCCTTTGAGCAAATTTCCGCAACAATCCCTACTCAACATTTGCCAATGGGCATATACTTTGTATCTGTAAAAAACGCAAATGAACATTCAACTGCAAAGCTAATTGTACATTAATTCATATCATTTAAATATCATAAAATGAAGACCATATCAACTTTAGCAATACTAATCTTTTCTGTTATTTTTGCTGCTAACGCGCAGCAATCGAAAACACTACCCAGTGTTTCCATTAAAACCCTCGACGGAAAAACGGTATCAACATCAACTCTCGATAACGATGGTAAACCCATTATACTATCGTTCTGGGCATCGTGGTGCCGCCCATGCATTAAGGAACTTTCGGCTATTGCCGATTTATATGAAGACTGGCAAGACGAAACAGGCGTTAAGCTTATTGCCATATCAATTGACGATGCGCGTACCCTAAATAACGTTCGGCCAATGGTTAACGCTCGTGGTTGGGAGTACGAATTTTACCTCGATGCAAACAGCGACCTACGCCGTGCAATGGGAGTTACTAACGTTCCCCACACATTTATCCTTAATGGTAAAAAAGAGGTTATTTTTCAGCACACTAACTACACCGAGGGATCGGAATACCAGCTTTTTGAGGAGATCAAATCGCTAATTAAGTAGTCAAATTTCTTACTAACCCAAACGCATAATTGCAATGGTATTTATTAGCAAGGGATTACCTAAACTTTTAGGTTTAATCCTCGTTTTTACACTTTTCGGCTATGGGAATGTTCATGGTCAAGGTTTTATTGATAACGCAACCATACAGGGAAATTTCTACAGTGAAGCCAACTACTACCTCAACGACACGCTAATAGGCACCGAAGAGGTTCCCGAGTATGTTAGGGCCAATATCTACGGAAATATTTTTTACCGCTATAAAGGGTTTAACGCTGGAATAAGGTACGAGGCATATATGCCTCCACTTGTTGGGTTCGACAGTAAATATGAGGGTCAAGGCATTGCCCACCTTTTTTTAAATTATTCCGATAGCTTATACGAAATTACTGTTGGTAACTTTTACGAACAATTTGGCAGTGGAATAATTCTTAGAGCATACGAAGATAAAAACCTAGGCATTGATAATGCCTTCAATGGGTTTAAGCTCGTTTTTCGTCCGGCCAAAGGGCTAACTATAAAAGGGCTTATTGGTAAACAACGATACTTTTGGGACTATAGCCCAGGTGTTACAAGAGGTTTTGATGCCGAATGGAATGTTCTTCAAACGCTTGCACCCCAGTCGTTAACCACATTTATTATAGGCGGTAGCGCTGTAAGCCGCTATCAAAGCGATAAGAACCCTTTATATAATCTGCCTGAAAATGTTGCTGCATTTGCTGGAAGAGCCTCGCTTTACACAGGAGGAGTTTTCCTTTCGGGCGAGTATGCATGGAAGGTAAACGATCCAAGCGCATCGAACAGCATGATATACAAACCGGGCCAGGCACTTTTCATTTCGGGATCATATTCAACCAAAGGATTAGGCATTCTGCTGTCGGGAAAATACATTGATAACATGGATTTCCGATCGAGTCGCGATGCAGTTTCAAACGATCTTACGCTAAGCTATCTTCCACCTACAACTCGCCAACATACATACAGTTTGCCCGGCATGTACCCGTATGCAACACAACCCACAGGCGAAGTAGGTGCAATGGCTGAGATAAACTATCTAATTCCTCGCAAATCGTTAATTGGCGGGAAATACGGCACCAATATTACCCTTAGCGCTTCCATTGCAAATGCAATTGATAAGCAACAGTTACACGATACGCTAGCTATTGGCACATCGGGTACCAAAGGTTATTCGGCAAAGCTAGGCTCAATAGGTGATGAGAAATTCTATCACGACCTATCCCTTGAGGTTAACCGTAAAATTTCGAGTAAGCTAAAGGTAATTGCAGGTATGGCCCATCAGTACTACAACATTGCTGTAATCGAAGGGCATCCGGGTGAAGAGGCCGTGAAGGCATTTGTTGCCTATGCCGATGTTTCATATAGGATTGGTAGAGCACAGAATATCCGAGTTGAAGCGCAACATTTAAGTACAAAGCAAGATAAGGGCAACTGGGCAATGCTTTTGGCTGAGTACACTTTTGCCCCAAAATGGTCGTTCTCGGTAACCGATCAGTACAACTACGGTAATATTGATAGCGACAGGCAAATCCACTACTACTCTTTAAATCTAGGTTACAACCAAGGACCTCACCGATTGGCAATTAACTTTGGCAAGCAACGCGAAGGAGTAATTTGCGTTGGAGGTATTTGCCGAAGAGTTCCAGCCGCATTCGCAGGTGGATTAACCTTTTCAACCACATTTTAACCTTTGTAAATACAAATAACTGATGAAACGTATATCGCTTTTTATCCTATTGGGAATTTTTGCAAGTGCCTGCGACGTTATTGAGGAGCCATACATTACTGGTAATAATGATGGTGGACAAGGAAGCTTTGAAATTTTGGATGAAGATTTTGAAATTGAGAATGTAGTTCAAAAGGTGCTTTTGGAAGAATTTACCGGTCACCAATGCCCCAATTGCCCCGAAGGAGCAATTACTGCTTATAATTTACATAATTTGTATGGTGACAAGTTTATCACAATAGCCTATCATGCTGGTTTTTTTGCACGAACCAGTAGCGAATTCCCAACCGATTATCGAACCAGCGAAGGAAATGCCCTGAACACTGAATTTGGCGTATCATCCTATCCTGCTGGAGTTATTAATAGAACTAAAGTTAATAGTAATTTGGTTTTGGGTAACTCTCTTTGGCCTCAGGCTACTGACAACATTATAGATAATACACCAAAATTAGGTATAGAGATAATTCACGTACATGATGAAGATAATATTTCAGTAACCATTAGACTACAAACCTTTTATGAGATTGAACCTCTTAGGGTCTGTGTTTTTATTACTGAAGATAATCTTATTTCGCCCCAAATTACTCCCGAGGGAGTTGTTGATGATTATGAACACAACCATGTTTTTCGAACTTCGTTACTTAATGAAACTTGGGGAATACCAATATTTACTGAAGGTGCTAACTCAGGGTTAAAAATGAGTTTTAGAATCAATAGAAATATTGATGCTAGCTGGAATACCAGTAACCTCAATATTGTATGCTTTGCCTACGACGAAATTACTGGCGAAGTGCTGCAAGCCGAGCAGGTTGCGCTATAGCTCCTTGTCTATTTTGGCAATGGTAAAAGGTGCAACTAAAACCTTTCCAAGTAGGATGGCAATTGCTAGAATGTAAATCCACAAACGAGTTCTATTCGATTGCTGTGCCGAAATTGATTTAGACAGAATATCCCCCTCAAAATACTTTGATTCGGGGATATTTCTGTAATGCCACTTGCTAATTATTGTACCCTCTTTAAGCACTACTATACCAGGATTCGATCGTACAACAGTTTTAAGCATAATCTCATCGGCTAGTAAGAAGGGGAAAGCCACTCCAGTTCGACTTACAAAATCGTCAATCTGGTCGGGTGGCGAAGCGGTTACGCATGCAAAACCAATTCCCTGCTCTTTTGCCTTAAAGTAAAGCTCGTTGAGCTTAGCAAACGATTCTTTTTCTGCTTTATCGAGCCTATGAGACACAACAAGAAT
>CAZGQZ010000047.1:10551-14214 GCA_964527985.1 uncultured Rikenellaceae bacterium
TGAATGTTAGTGCCAATGCTATAAGGTCTAAAATCAATTAGAGGTAGATTTAGGTATCCGTGAATAGAAGGAATAAAAGAAATAACAAGAAGTGCTAGGGCAATAATATGTGAATAAACAGAAGGAAAAACAGGATTTATTCTGTTTCTATACTTTAAAAGGAAGATGGACGCTGCAAAAAGCGGCAAGTTTTTGAAAAAAGTTTCCCAGTTTGTTAGGATTATTGCATCGCCAAAGCAACCGCAGTCCGACACCGGATTGTAAATGGCAAGCACAAGCGTTAATGGTGTAAAGGCAGCCATAAAAAGGAAAGTGCCCCAAATTGCAAGCGTATCTTTAACCTTAAATAAAAGCAGCAAACCAATTAGCAGTTCGGCTGCACACAGAATAAAGGATAAGGGTAGGGCAAATGGTTCGAGAAAATTCAGCCCAAATGCCATAAAATAATCGCCAAACTTATATGCCGAGCCAAGCGGATCGACACCCTTTACAAAACCTGAGAAGATGAATGTGAAAGCAAGAATATAGCGCGAAATCCAAATAAAGAAACGAATCATAGCAAAAATGTATTTATAAGCCTAAATGCTGTTTGAGAACAAATTTAATTCTTTGAAAAATTTCTTCGGGTTGAGCCATTTCACCATTCTCTTTGGCACATGAAATTACTTTAAAATTTGTATCCAACTCCTCTTGCCTAAGGTAAACCCTTCTAACCCGCTCCTGAAACGACAAATCCTCTTCATGAATATCCGTATTTCCCTTAAGGTATTCCCTATCGCTACCCGACCTACTATTAGTTAGCCTCGAAACGGTAAAATCGAATGGTACGTCCAAAAAAATGTTCAGATCGGGTTTTGGAATTTTGAAGTAATCATACTCTAATCTATAAATCCAGTCGCGCAAGGTATCCTGTTGATCAAGGCCATTGAGTTTTGCGCACTGAAAGGCAATGTTTGAGTATACATACCTATCGAGCAAAATTGTTTTATTACTCGCTAACCAGCTTCGCAGCAAAGTTGAAGCATCCATTCTATCGCCTGCATACAACATAGCAACCACATACGGATCGACCTCACTTAAAGCGCCTAGTTCTCCTCGCAAAAAACGCGAGACCAACTCACCAAAAAAGGGCGAGTCAGTCCTTGGAAAATGCATGGTTTCACAGCTAATATCATTCTGATTTAAGTAATTACCCAAATACTTTAGCTGTGTAGATTTTCCAGCCCCATCAAGACCTTCGATAACAATAAAACTCATAATTTATATGATAACATTAAAAGGATTCAAATTTAGGCATTTTCAAATTAATGATACAATTGGTTTTAGCTAAGAATGCTTAATATTTTAGGTTATGATGATTGCACCTAAAATGAAAGATGTTCGCAAAATGTTTTGTAATTTAGCATCGCTTTGCTAAACATAGCCAATTTACAATGGATAATAATAGTTCGTTTATAAAATCTAAGAATAGTCTTACCTGTAATGGAAAGATTATTAACCTTTCCAAGCCTTTGGTAATGGGCATTATTAATATTACCCCCGATTCATTCTATGCCAAAAGCCAGTTTATGCTTAAGCGCCGCATAGCATCACGCGCTAAGGAAATTCTGGTTCAAGGAGGTTCAATAATTGATATTGGCGCTTGCTCTACCCGTCCGGGGGCAAAAATGGTTAGCGAAAAAGAGGAAATATCCCGTTTATCCAAAGGATTATCCGTAATCAGAAAAAAATTCCCCGATGCCATAATCTCTGTCGATACCTTTAGAGCCAACGTTGCTAAGCATGTGGTTAACCATTACAATGCCAACATAATAAACGATATTTCGGCGGGTGAAATGGACGAAAAAATGGTAGAAACCGTTGCTTCACTATCTGTTCCGTTCATTGCTATGCATATGCAAGGTACGCCTCAGGATATGCAGCAGAACCCCAGATACGAAAATGTTGTTAAAGATTTGGTTACCTTTTTTGCTAATAAGGTTGAAAAATTTCACAGTGCAGGGATAAAAGATGTAGTTATTGACCCAGGTTTTGGATTTGGGAAAACCCTTGAGCATAACTATACGCTCCTACAAAACCTCGATGCATTTAAGGTATTTGGTTTGCCTATACTTGTTGGATTATCCAGAAAATCGATGATATACAAAGCCCTAAGCATAAACCCTGAGCAAGCACTAAACGGAACGAGTGTGCTTAACACAATAGCTTTGGAAAAAGGGGCTAATATACTTCGCGTTCACGATGTGCAAGAAGCAGTTGACGCAATTACCCTTACCTCGTTAACCTCTAACCAGCCAAAGGGTTTTATGTAAACACCTAAGCTATATGGATACCTCATTAGTTACCCTATTTATTAGCATTCGATTATTAGATGTAATTGATATACTTCTGGTAGCCTTTCTTTTATACCAAATCTACATGCTAATTAGAGGAACGGTTGCAATAAATATTTTTGTAGGTATCTTCCTGTTGTACATCTTTTGGCTCATTGTTCGTGCGCTTAACATGGAGCTGCTAAGTGGTATTCTCGGACAAATTATTGGGGTTGGCGTTATTGCCCTCATCATTGTTTTTCAGCAAGAGATCAGGCGATTCCTTCTGCTAATCGGCTCTCGATACCTTACAAAAAACACGTTTAGCCTCGAAAAATTTTTGTTCATTAAATCAAATAAGTTTGAGAGTAATGTAAACATTGAAGCTATTGTTAGAGCCAGCCGCAATATGGCCGAGGCCAAAGTGGGAGCGCTAATGGTAATTGCCCAAAAATCGAATTTACAGCTATATGCTGAAACTGGCGATATTATAAATGCCGAAACCTCAAGCCGGCTAATTGAGAGCATATTCTTCAAAAACAACCCTCTGCACGACGGCGCAATGATTATTAACGACAACCTGATACATGCCGTTAGGTGTATTCTGCCGCTAACCGACAAAACCGACTTGCCTGCCTCCTATGGATTAAGGCACAGGGCTGCCCTTGGAATTAGCGACACTACCGATGCCTTAACCATTATCATCTCAGAGGAAACAGGCAAAATTTCGTTTGCAAAACAAGGCGAAATTGACGAAGACATAAGCACCCAAAAACTTAGGGAGCTACTTGAAGATAACTTGATTTCACAACCATAGGTTGTCTTAATAAAATTCGTAAAAATACTCTCCATACCTCATTCCTTGGCATATATTTTGACTATTGCCACCAAATTTTTTTAAAAACCTAACCAGTTTTCGCATGAAACGTTTTGCCACTTATCTTCTTTTAGCCTTGTTCTCATTATCATCATTTGCCGAGGTTGTTACCCAAACAGTTAGAGGAACAGTAATGGATAAGCAAACCCGAGTTACGCTTCCTGGTGCCAATGTTATATTAACCCACACAGAACCAAACAGAGGCACTTCGGCTGATGATAATGGTTACTTCCGATTTGAAAATGTTGAAGTGGGCCGAATAAGCATAAGGGTTACATACATGGGTTACCAAGATGTAATTTTGAGCAACATAAGCCTACAAGCAGGTAAGGAACTAGTGCTTAATATTTACATGGATGAAATGGTGTTGAGCGTTGACGAGGTTGTTGTAACCCATACAGCGGATAAAACTAAGTCGTTAAACCCAATGGCTAGCGTTAGCGCCCGCGCATTTTCGGTTGAAGAAACCGAAAG
>CAZGQZ010000048.1:0-14187 GCA_964527985.1 uncultured Rikenellaceae bacterium
TATTCTTAAAGTTTGATTCTTTAGCCATTTTTCTTCACCTCCTCTCCGAATCTTGATGGTTTCATATATCTGTTAATTAGCGGAACAAAAGCATTCATTATGAGAATTGCGAACGAAATACCCTCAGGGTATGCTCCCCAAACTCTTATGACTACTGTAATCAATCCTATTCCAATTCCAAACACCCACATCCCTTTGGGGTGCATTGGCGAGGTAACATAATCGGTTGCCATGAAAATTGCACCGAGCATTACACCTCCAGTAAGCAGATGGAATAGTGGATCTGCATTCGCCTCAGGGTTGATCAACCAAAGAATTCCGGTAAAAATTCCAATGGTGGCAAAAATGGAAACGGGTATATGCCAGCTTATAACCTTTGTTAAAAGCATCCAAGCAAACCCAATGAGTAGCGCAAATGCAGCTATCTCGCCTAGCGATCCTCCCATGGCTCCCATAAACAGCTGCATATGGGTTGGTATTTGGTCTGCTAAAGCACTCATGGTTTCGCCTTTACCCAATCCCTCTTTTACAACTGCCAACGGAGTGGGACCTGTTACGGCATCAATATAGGCCATGCGCGATTGAATTGGCAACGGCCAGCTGGTCATTTGTACAGGAAATGAGATAAGCAGAAACACGCGACCTACCAATGCTGGGTTAAAGGGGTTTCGGCCTAAACCACCAAAAGTCATTTTGCCAACACCTATTGATACTAATGCACCAATAACCACAATCCACCAAGGTAAGTTTGCCGGAAGGTTAAATGCCAAGATCAAACCAGTTACTAGCGCCGACCCATCGGTGATGCTTGGTTTAATTTTGAGTAAAAACTTTTGGATTAGGAATTCGAACACCAAACACGATACAATGGATATTGATGTAACCACAAGGGCTCCAATGCCGAAGTAGAACAGCGTAACAGCCAATGCAGGAATTAACGCCAATACCACGTTGTACATCAACCTTGGGGTTGAATCGCCACTGTGAACATGGGGTGATGGTGATACAACAAGTAGTTTGTTCATTATAATTAGGGTTTATATCATCTATTTAACTTAGGTTGCTAGTTTTTTCGAGCACGAATCATTGCGCTAACCTCACCTTTGCCCAACCGAATATAATCGAGTAATGGTAGGTTTGCTGGGCACACGTAGCTACACGATCCGCATTCCATGCAATCGAGAATTCGCTCTTCCTCCATCCTCTCGTTCATCTTACGCTGCGACAAGCGAATTAACAGGTAGGGCTCAAGCCCCATTGCGCATGCGCTAATACACTTACCACACCTAATACACGATGGTTGCTCTTTTGGCCTTTGGGCCTCATTTTCGGCAAACAGGATAATTCCCGATGTTCCCTTTGTTACCGGAGCGTTTAGAGTGCTAAGGGCTTTCCCCATCATTGGACCTCCATTTACAACCTTAGCCGTATTATCGGGGGCTCCGCCTACAGCATCAATTAGCGATGCAATAGGGGTACCTATCCTAACCATGTAGTTTGCCTTTTTATCAATGTGCTTTCCGGTAACTGTAACAACCCTCTCGATAAGTGGCTTGTTTTTTTGAACAGCCTCGTAAACTGCAAGTGCAGTTCCCACATTATGCACTACTGTACCAACATCGATGGGTAACCCTCCAGAGGGTACTTCACGATTAATAAGTGCTTTAATTAGCTGCTTTTCGCCACCCTGCGGATACTTAACCTTTAAGGCGTAAACCTCAATTCCATTGTAGCCGCTGGCTACATTTTTTAGGTGGGCAATGGCGTCGGGCTTATTATTCTCAACCCCAATAAGGGCGCGGTCAACTCCAAGCGCTTTCATCAGGATTGATATGCCAACCATTAGCTCATCGGCCTTCTCAAGCATCAACCTATGGTCAGATGTAAGGTATGGCTCGCACTCAACGCCATTAATGATAAGCACATCGGCTTTTTTGCCTTTTGGCACCGAGAGTTTAACATGCGAAGGGAATGTTGCACCGCCTAAACCCACAATACCGGCTTCGTTAATTCTAGCAATAATTTCCTCGGCAGATTGCTTAATCTCCTTGTTAAGTTCAGTAGTCCGGTCAATTTCGGGTAACCACTCATCGCCCTCAACGGTAATGGTAATTGCAGGTTTTTTGTATCCTGTTGAGTCGAGAACCGGGTCGAGCGACGCAACAGTTCCCGATACTGACGAGTGGATATTTGCCGAAACAAAACCCGCACTTTTGGCTATTACCTGCCCAACAACAACCTTATCGCCCTTAGCCACAACTGGCGATGCTGGCGCACCAATGTGCTGCGAAATAGGGATAACTACCTGTTGAGGTAAAGGCAATACCTCTACTGATGCTTTGGCTGAGAGCTTATTCTCTGGGGGATGTACCCCGCCTTTTGGAAACGTTTTTAACACGATTATCTATTTTTAGATATTGGTTACTTTACCATAAATTTTATTCCCGCTATGCTGTTTCAACCTCGCTTTTAGGCTCGGCTTTTGGCTTTTTAGGGGGAAAATTAATTTCGAGGATTGCACCTGTTGGGCACTCATCCACACATTTTCGGCATAGCTTACATTTATCGTAATCGATGTAGGCCAAGAAATTCTCAAGGGTAATTGCATCGTGCGGGCACACCTTAACGCATTTGCTACAGCCAATACAAGCAACTGAACACGATTTTTTCGCAACGCCACCCTTATCTTTGTTAATACACGAAACAAAGATGCGCTTTCCTTTAGGCCCTTTCTTGCGAAGTTCAATAATATCTTTAGGACATGCAGTTACGCAAGCACCACAAGCGGTACACTTGTCTTCAACAACAACTGGTAGGCCTGTTTTCTCATCCATGTAAATTGCATCGAAGGTGCAAGCTGTAACGCAATCGCCCAAGCCTAAGCAGCCATACTGGCAACCTGTATCGCCGCTAAAAAGAGTTGTTGCCAACTTGCACGAAGAAGCCCCATTATAATTGCTTGTTTTTGGCCTATTCTCAGGCGTTCCTGAACAGCGCACAACAGCTATCATTGGAGTTTGAGCAGTAGCCTCCTTACCCACTACTTTTGCTGCGGCAATAGAGGTTTCGTTGCCCCCTACTGGGCAAAAAAGGGTACTTATATCATCAGCCTTAACAAATGCCTCGGCAAAGCCCCTACACCCGGGATAACCACAGCCACCACAGTTAGCACCTGGGAGAACTGCTTCCACTTCATCGATACGAGGATCCTCGTACACTTTAAACTTTTGAGCAACAAAGTACAATATTACCGCTGCTAACACACCCAAAGCGCTAAGCATTAATACGGTATAAAGAATAATGGAATAACTCATGCTATCCTATAATTAAGTTGATTCAATTTCGAAAGTAAAATGATTTGATATTCTATCTTTTAGGAAATAAAGGACAAAATAGTAGGGAACCAATACCGCTAATGAGGCCAAACCTGCCCTTGCCTCGCTAATATTAAGAGAGGTAAGCACGATAAGGGTTATTAAAACAGCTAAAAAAGGGAAAACGTAACCTAAGAAAAGTGCCTTAAAGCCCAACGACTGCTTAAGAATAACCTTAACGTTTTCGCCAACCTTAAAACTATTTGTGTGCTTAGGAACGGTAATTAACTTCTCCGTACTATCGGCTAAACCACATGCACCTTTTGCATGGCATGCAGCACAGGCCGACTGGCTAATTATACTTACAACTATACCATCCGAATTGATTTCCTGAATTCTACCAAGATGATCGACCGTTTTGTTCCTTTTAGCCATTCAGTAATCGTTTGAAAATTGACTACAAAAATAAATTTCTTTGGCTTTCAATGGCAATCAACCGTAATGAACTTCGTAATTTAGATTGAGTATAATTAAGCGCATTCGATTATACGTTGGCACCACGTTGAACACAATTAGCTAACCGTTTATAAAACTTCGTTTAGCCTATGCTGCAAACCCTTATAGCTTCCTAGTCTTGCTTTAACGCTACCAACTCTAATGGGCGACTCAATGTATAGTGGTACTCTATTTGGGTCGTTGCTAACCCAAACGTAAAGGTACTGCCCCTCTTTAAATACATCGCCGGCAATAAGCTCAACCCGGAATTTGAGAGTGTTAAATTCTCCAAGTCCCTTTACCTTTTTGACCTCTTTGGCAAGATAGGTATACTTAACGCTAAAAATTTCTCTGTCGAGAATTACGTTTACCGGATAGCTATCCAAGGGATTTGCCTCTGAAAAATCGAGGTTACGAGAAATATAAATTGCAGTAACCACATCAACAGTTCCTGGTTGAACGGGGATTGTATAAAACTTGTTTTCACCACCTCTTCGCCTAATGCGTGCCTCAACCTCATTGCTGTCCCAGCAAAACGAATATTCGTTCTCCTTTGTGTATCCTCCCTCGTTCACATCGCGATTAAAACGAAGTGGAATTAACAAATCTGCATCGACCCATGACTCGTAAACATCGCGAACCTTAAAAAACCAATCGTAAAAAGGATATGAAGTTCCGTAGGCATGCAGATGAAGAACTTGCTGGTTGTTTAGCGTATCGGACTGCACCCTAAATTGTACCTCTCCCACATCGGTCCAAATAAAAAACCAGGTATAACTCATTATGTAGGTTAGCTCCTCGCCAATGGCAAACGAACGGTTATTGGTGCTCACACCTTGCGCAAATGAGGAGCCAAGAGCCACAATGCATATGGCACAAAGCGCCAGTAGCCTATTAAAATTGTATCTTAATAATATTGTCATAAAAAATTGCAATACTATAACAATTAAAACAAACCAAAAAGATACTACCATATTATGTTAGGTTTACTAAATTTGCAATTCTGATTTACAAAAGATGAGAACCAGAATAAAAAAACTTTATACGGCAATATTCATATCGCTTCGCCACCTTGGGCAGCAAAGACTTATTTTAATTTTAAGTGGTGTAGTAGGTATACTTAGCGGATTGGCTGCAGTTATACTAAAAAACACCGTTCATTTTACTCGCGATTTGCTCCAAAAGGTAATGGAGCAAGGCACACTCGGGTTTCTGTATTTAGCATTACCCGGAATAGGCATAATTCTCACAGTTTTATACATTAAATATTTTGTAAAAGACAATATTGGGCACGGCGTTTCGCGAATTTTATACGCCATTTCACGCAGAGGCAGCAAGCTAAAACGGCACAACACATATACCTCAATTGTGTCGAGTACGGTTACCATTGGTTTTGGAGGCTCGGTTGGTGCTGAGGCACCAATTGTGCTTACAGGAGCGGCTATTGGTTCGAACATTGGACAGCTTTTTAAACTCAACTACAAAACCATAACCCTGCTTTTAGGCTGCGGAGCAGCCGCTGCAATTGCCTCAATTTTTAAGGCCCCAATTGCAGGCCTTATTTTCACACTAGAGGTTTTGATGCTCGATTTAACCATGGCATCAATAGTTCCCCTGCTTATTGCAGCGGTTACTGCAACAACAATCTCATATTTTTTGCTGGGCCGAGACGTAACCTTTGCCTTTGAAATGATTGAACCCTTTGCCTTAGGTAAGATTCCATTCTTTATTGTACTAGGCATTTTTTGTGGGCTTATATCGTTCTATTTCACTCGAACAGCAATGCGAGTGGAAAGCAAATTTGCTAGTATTGAGAACCCTTTGAAAAAAATGGCCATTGGGGGCGTTTTACTAGGGGTGCTTGTTTTTTTATTTCCACCTCTTTATGGAGAAGGATTTAATACTCTGCAGGCACTGCTAAATGGTGAGGCTGTAACAATTCTCGACAATAGTTTACTTTACACATTTCGCGATAATGCATGGGTAATTCTTGCCGCTCTTGGTCTTATTCTTATTTTTAAGGTATACGCAATGGCAGCTACAACAGGTGCAGGAGGCGTAGGTGGTATATTTGCGCCAACGCTATTTATGGGTGGGGTAGCCGGATACTTTATGTCAAAATTATTTAACTTAAGCACGGGCACCAACCTGAACGAAGGCAACTTTACATTGGTGGGAATGGCAGGTATGATGGCTGGTGTTATGCATGCCCCGTTAACTGCCATATTTCTTATAGCAGAACTTACGGGAGGTTATGGGTTGTTCATTCCGCTTATGATAACGTCAACAATTGCCTACCTAACCATAATGTACTTTGAGCCCCACTCAATTTACACAAAAAGGCTAGCGGCACGTGGCGAGCTAATTACCCATCATAAGGACAAGGCCGTGCTTACACTGCTAAGCCTCGGAAAAGTAGTTGAAAAAGACTTAGTTACCGTTAACCCAAACCATTCGTTAGGCAAACTAGTAAAATCCATTAGCCAATCGCGCCGAAATATTTTCCCTGTTGTTGATGATGAAGGATTGCTTCTTGGCGTAGTTCTGTTAGATGATGTTCGCGAGCTGATGTTCGATTCCGACAAGTATGAAAAGATATTCGTGAAAGACCTAATGTCAGTTCCTCCCGATCAAATAGTTATTGACGAGCCCATGGAGAAGGTTATGGAAAAATTTGAAACAACTGGCGCATGGAACCTGCCAGTTGTTGATAACGGGAAATATGTGGGATTTGTCTCTAAATCGAAAATATTCTCAGCCTATCGGAATGTACTGGTTCAATTCTCCGACGAGTAGCGCTAGCTGTAACGAGCCAACTCCTCCAAACGCTCTAGGTTTATTACGGTAAGCGATTTGCCACTAATTTTAATGATACCTTCGGAGTGAAACTCGCTTAGCATACGTATAACATTCTCTCGCGAAAAACCAATCATTTGTGCCATTTCCGATCTGCTAATCAGCAAAGTGAACTTGTTCTCCTTATGCGTTTCGGTGGCTAAATAAAGTAATAGCTTTGCTAAACGGCCCCTAATGTTGTTCCTTGATGCACTTTTTAGCTTATCGAGAAGAGGCAATACAAAGTCGGCGTTACCATGCTCAATTACCGATAGGGCAAATTTACTGTTCGTTTTTAAGGCATCCTTAAAAGCATCAATAGGGACAAACAACACTCGAGTATCGGAAAGGGTTACAACCGAAAACTGATACTTATCAAACGATAGAACTACTGGAATTCCAACGAAGCCCATACCCTGAACTATATCAAATATAAAGTTCTTTGTTCCTTCATCATTCTCAACCTTAACATACCCATCAATAAGGAATACTAGATGATTGGCAAATTCACCGCGCTTAACAACTGTTTCGCGTTTTCGATAGTTAACAATCGTCGATTTTTGCAGTATTTGCTCAAGCTCGTTCGCTTTTAAAGCATTTGCAAACCAATGATCCTTAACAATTTCTTGCATATTCTCGTAGTTAGTCATTGTAGTATTTTGTTAATTATAAAATCAAACATAAATATACTTCTATCTCCTTATACGCACATCCTTAAGTTGGTTGCAATGTTGTACTGGAAATTGTGATTAACAATACAATGATTATGACAAAACCCAACAAGAGATTTGACGAACGAATTATGATCACTAGCAATAATAAATACTCATGTCAATAGTAACATTTCATATGTACCAAAAACTATGTATCACCTTTAAGTATATTAGATTATCAACTTGAAGCAACATTATTGTACACAAAACAATAGCCATGCTTGTACAAGTAACAGAATTAGGCATAACACTATAACAAATCTTATAAACATTTATTTAGCTACGGATGTATTTCCCTTAACCAGAAGTAGCTATTTTTTTTCCTTTGAAAAGGCAAGAAGTGATTACAAATAAAGGTACTATAAAAAAACACATTGAACATCTTATTGCTAAATAAGTTAATTAAAGTATGCTATTAAATAGTTTTTATGACAGCACTAAATAACCTATTTTTACAAAAAAAAGTATTATGCAAAAAGATAAGCAAATATTCGACCTTATTAACAAGGAGAAAGAACGCCAAATGCATGGCATTGAACTAATTGCCTCGGAAAATTTTGTAAGCCCACAAGTACTTGAAGCAATGGGTTCGGTACTTACCAACAAGTACGCCGAGGGTTACCCTGGCGCACGTTACTACGGAGGTTGCGAAATTGTTGACCAAACAGAGCAACTTGCAATTGACAGATTAAAAGAGCTATTTGGAGCTGAGTATGCTAACGTCCAACCACACTCGGGCGCACAGGCAAACATGGCTGTTTTTATGGCTGTTATGCAACCTGGAGATACTTTTCTTGGATTAGACCTATCGCATGGCGGACACCTTTCGCATGGTTCTCCTGTAAATATGTCGGGCATTTGGTACAACGCAGTTTCGTACGAGGTTAAAAAGGATACTGAAACCGTTGATTACGACCAGATGGAGAAACTTGCCCTTGAGCACAAACCAAAGCTAATTGTTGGAGGTGCATCGGCATATTCGAGAGAATGGGACTACAAGCGCATGCGCGAAATTGCCGATAAAATTGGCGCTATCCTAATGATCGACATGGCGCATCCTGCTGGTTTAATTGCTGCTGGCCTACTCGACAACCCTGTAAAATACGCTCATATTGTTACATCAACCACGCACAAAACATTAAGAGGCCCACGAGGCGGAATAATTTTAATGGGCAAGGATTTTGAAAATCCATGGGGTTTAAAAACGCCTAAAGGTGTAACCAAAATGATGTCGCAAGTAATTAACAGCAGTGTTTTCCCTGGCATTCAAGGCGGACCATTAGAGCATGTTATTGCCTCTAAGGCTGTTGCCTTTGGCGAAGCATTGCAACCCGAGTACAAACAGTACCAAACACAAGTTAAAAAGAATGCAGCAGCCATGGCCGAAGCATTTGTAAAAAAAGGGTACAAAGTTGTATCGGGTGGTACCGATAACCACTCAATGCTGATCGACCTGAGAACAAAGTTCCCTGAAATTACAGGGAAAAAAGTTGAGAACACGCTTGTGCTTGCCGATATCACCATCAACAAAAACATGGTGCCTTTCGATTCAAGATCGCCTTTCCAAACATCGGGGATTCGGGTGGGTACGCCAGCAATAACCACTCGTGGACTGAAGGAAGAGCATATGCCAATTATCGTTGATCTGATTGATGAGGTTATTTCAAACATCGACAACGAGTCGGTTATTGCATCGGTTCGCCAAAAGGTTAACAAGCTAATGGCTGATTTTGAACTTTTTGCTTGGTAAAACCCTTTTCAATACTACCTATAAAGCCTTGGCCATGCCAAGGCTTTTTTTATGTACAAAATTTACCGTAACAAAATCACAATAATTTATAAAATACTTACCTTTGGTTAGCACAAACCCTAACCAATAGCTATGGAACCCTTTAGAATAAACCTTAACCAAATGGCCGAAACAAGCGGCCGATACAGACGATTTTTAATTATTCTCTCAGTTTTATTTATTGCAGCAGCAACCGTATCGTTTCTAATCCTAAATCAGCAGGACGACCCGAAAGAATGGATATTTCTTGCATTTGGCATCTATGGCTTGGGGTTTATATACTTTGCATTCGCTGGACGAAAAGCCAAAATATACTTTAGTGCCGATGAGTTTGCCATTGAGTATCAATTCGGTTTCTTTATGAAAACACCAACCGCCATTATGTGGGATGTAATTGACAAGGTACGAATTGGTCCAACCTACATATCTTTCTTCAAAAAATCGGGTAAGGGAAAAAAAGTACAACTTGGCTGGCTCCCCTATAAAAAAGTAGTTGAGATTAAGGAAAGAATTCAGCAATGCTCAAACAACAAAGGAATTGTGGTTGAGATTGCAGAATTTAGCAAGATATAATCTACCTAAAAATTCGTCGCCAAATACTTTCCTTTGGCTTCTGCATTCGAGTTCTGAAATTTGGGCAGTCAGGCTCATCCTTACTTTTACTCCTTGCTGGCATAGTGGCATTAACACTTCTAGTGTAAATACTCTTCGGGTATAAAATCGCCTCGAGTTCTTTGTCGCTAAGCAGAGTTTGCTCGACAATATCCTCTGCCTTGTTAAACAGCAAAACATCGTTTGTGTTTTCGGCATAGAAATATGGCACGGGCAAACGGGCAAGTTTACTTGGCACTGTTGAAGTTGTTGAAATAAAAGCACCGTGAAACATAGCCTCGGCTTGGCTAGCAATCTTCCCCTCGGTTTGTATAACTAACCGCCAGCTAATATCAGCGCTGTTTAATCTCTCATCTAACTCAATAAGTGCCTTAATTCTTTCGGCCAAGAGCGTATAGTAGTTAGTTATCCAATCGTCTTTTCGTATTGGATAACCTGTAAACACAATGTCAACAGCAACGGGTTGTTCGTTAGCAATCCGCATTTTAATATGGCTAACATCATTTTTAATTACCGATTTTGCATAGCCAAAGGTTATGCAATAATGGTTTTCCTTAGTAGGTAAAGAGTAGGAAGGAACAGAGTCAATGGGAATACTAGTATCAAACCAAGCCGAATTTGCAACTGGATTATTTAAAACATGTGGCTGCAAAAGCAGGTTAGCCTGCTGACCACTAACGGTTAAAACAGTAGCAAGCCATGTTGCAACAACTAATAATAATTTCGCAAAAAATGCAAAAACCTTCACCTTAGCACCTAGAAGCATATCCAATCAAATTCGCACATTTTTCTATATTTGCAAAACTAGCAAGTAAATTTTTACCTAAAACGCTAAACACATTATTTATGAAACGATTATTACCTCAAATTCTTATTCTAACCCTTATGTTTCATGTAACCGGTTGCAGCCAAGAAAAAAGCATTAAGCTACCTCAACCTCAAATGGATGGTGGAATGCCTCTAATGGAGGCTCTTTCGAAACGAACCACATCGAGAGCCTTTTCCGATAAAGAGCTCGATTTACAAACCCTTTCGAATTTGCTGTGGGCTGCAAATGGTATTAACCGCCCCAACGATGGACTTAAAACAGCGCCAAGCGCTGTAAATTGGCAAGAAATTGATATTTACGTAAGCCTCTCAAAGGGCGTTTACATTTATAATGCCATCGAAAACCAGCTCGACTTTTACATGAAGGGCGACATTCGAGAGGCTACCGGACGCCAACCATTTGTAAAGGAGGCACCTGTAAACCTAATATACGTTGCTGATTTTACCCGTATGGGCGACAGAGACGAAACCACAAAGCACTGGTACTCCGCTGCCGATGCAGCTTTTATTGCTCAAAACGTTTACCTTTTCTGCGCATCGGAAAATCTGGCTAATGTGGTTAGAGGTGCTGTTGAAAAAGAAGAGCTTAAGAAAACGCTTGCCCTCCCCGAGCATAAACATGTTGTGCTTTGCCACTCAGTTGGGTTTCATCCAGAGTAGCAAGAATAAGAACGCGGCTAAAAACGGCTAATCAGAAACGCAACACAAAAGTTTTTGGTTAGCCTTTTTTATTAAAACATTTACAAAAGCCAGCTGTTGTAATTAGTAAAAAGAGAGTTTTGAAAACCGAAAAACATATCTATCCCGTAACTGGCATGTCGTGCGCAGGTTGTTCGGCAAGCGTTGAGAGCATGCTAAAAGCGCAAAACGGAGTTACCGATGCAGGTGTTAACCTAGCAAACCAAACCGCTTGGGTAGTTTTTAACCCACAGCAAATAAGCGCACAGCAGCTACAACAGGAAATCCGATCAATTGGCTACGACCTACTAATTGACCATGAGGGAAACACGAAGGAAACCGATAACATCCGAAATCGCGAATCGGAGAAAATGCTACGCAGAACAATTCTTGCTGCGATATTTACGGTACCAGTTTTTGTTATGGGGATGTTCTTTATGGAATGGGAGTATACACCAATTCTATCGCTAATTTTATCAACACCCATTATATTTTGGTTCGGTCGCAGTTTTTTCGTTAATGCATATAAGCAATTTCGCCATTTAAAAGCCAACATGGATACTTTGGTGGCGCTTAGTACTGGAATTGCTTACCTATTCAGCCTCTTCAATACTTTTTACCCCGAGTTTTGGCTTAGCCGAGGTTTGCATCCCCACGTTTACTTCGAGTCGGCATCGGTAATCATCACGTTTATCCTGTTAGGCAAATGGCTCGAGGAGCGAGCCAAAGGGAAAACATCCTCATCAATTCGTAAGCTAATGGGTTTACAGCCCGAAACAGTTACTATTGTAGATGGCGAGAATCAAATTGAAGTTAAAATATCGGAACTGCAAAAAGATCAAATTGTACTAATAAAACCCGGTAGTAGGATTCCTGTTGATGGAGAGGTTACCGAAGGAACATCGCTGGTTGATGAAAGCACAATTACCGGAGAACCTCTGCCTGCTTCAAAAGCAGCCGGGAGCAAGGTTTATGCAGGAACATCGAACCAAAAGGGATCGTTAAAGGTAAAGGCTCAGCAGGTAGGCTCCGAAACCGTTCTTAGCAGAATTGTTCAGCTGGTTGAGCAGGCACAAGGATCAAAAGCCCCAGTTCAAAAATTGGCCGATAAAATTGCCGGTATTTTTGTGCCAATAGTAATGGTTATTGCTACCATTAGCCTTATTGCCTGGACATTTTTAGGCGGACAGGATGGTATTGTTCACGGAATTCTTGCTCTGGTAACAGTTCTTGCAATTGCTTGTCCTTGTGCGCTAGGACTAGCCACACCAACAGCCATAATGGTTGGCGTTGGTAAAGGAGCCGAAAACAACATCCTAATTAAGGATGCCCAAAGCCTTGAAATTGCCCATAAGCTTAGCGCAATTGTACTCGACAAAACGGGTACTATTACCGAGGGGAAACCATCGGTTACGAACGATTATTGGAATACTGAAACTGAGAATATAGAAGAGAACAAAAACATCCTTTTTGCCATTGAAAGCAAATCGGAGCATCCGCTTGCCCAAGCATTGGTTGAACACCTTAAAGATGCACAAACAGGGAATTTTAGCATTGATGATTTTGAGGCACAGTCGGGGCTTGGTGTTAAGGCCAAAATTAACGGTAACGAATTTATTGCTGGGAACATAAAGCTGATTGGCCAATTAAGCATCCCAATAAGCAACAGCGTAAAAAAACTAATAGAAACGTGGGAGGCTGATGGCAAAACTATCATTCTATTTGCAAGTAACATGCAAGTAATTGCCGCTTTTGCCATAACCGATAAGGTTAAAGAAACATCGAAACAGGCAATTCAGTCGCTTAAAAAAATGGGCATTGAGCCCATTATGCTTACTGGCGATAACGAAAGTTCTGCTGCTATCGTTGCCAAAAAGGTTGGCATTTCCCAGTTTTCAGCATCGATGCTCCCAAGCGAAAAGGCCGATTACATTGAAAAACTTCAAAAGGATGGGAACACCGTTGGCATGGTTGGCGATGGAATTAACGATTCGCACGCACTTGCCCTTGCCGACATTAGCATTGCCATGGGCAAAGGATCGGATATTGCTATGGATGTGGCCAAAATAACGCTTATGTCATCGGACCTAAACCAAATTCCGGCAGCCATTAAGCTATCGAAACGAACCATGCGTACCGTAAGGCAAAACCTCTTCTGGGCTTTTATCTACAACATAATTGGTATCCCAATAGCCACAGGCGTACTTTACCCAATTATTGGATTTCAATTCGACCCAATGATTGCAGGAATAGCAATGGCACTAAGCTCAGTTTCGGTTGTAACCAACAGCCTAAGGCTAAAAAACATTAGCATACAGTAGTTTGTAAAAATTCTAACTAAAAATATTAGCCTAGTTTTAAATAAAAAAAGTACATTTGGTGCACATTTCTGTTGCATTAAATATCATTTTTATGAAAAAGCTGATCTTTTTAGCCATTACACTTTTTATTTCTATTACGGCGTTTACCCAAACCCTAGTGCATATCCCAATAAGTAACGAGCAAAGCGTTGCTCCTCTCTTTAAAAATCCCAATCTTAAAGTTCATCACTATACCAACAGCTTTGTAATTGCTACCTGCAATTCGGCTATTAAAAGCAACATGGAAGTACTTGACAATTCTCCATGGAAAGATGGTGAAAGCTATTACGTTGTCTACACTGATGATAGCGTGAATAAAGAGCTTTACCTTCAATCGATAAGCAAAACGAGTAGGATTCTTATCGACCAGAACAGCTACCTTATAGTTAAAACAAACGAAGCATTTTACGGACAGCTACAACCAGCAAAAAACGACGGCATGGTTCGTATATTCAACAAGGAGGCAAAACTTCCATTGTACACCATACACCACACGGCAAAAAGCAGAACACCTGACCCCTACATTGAAGGCCTTTTAGCTCAAGTATCAGGCGAAAATATCA
>CAZGQZ010000049.1:0-1518 GCA_964527985.1 uncultured Rikenellaceae bacterium
ATCACCATTTTCCCTTTAAAGTATGATAGTTTGATTTTACCCGATTGGTCAATAAAACTTTCCAAGCCATCGCGTTTAATGGTGCATAGATTGAAAACCTTCAGGTTGTGGGGTAGGGTATTTGCCCTGTCGGCAGCAGGGGCTAGCATGCTACATGGAAATTCTTTGCAATCGGAGCAAAAATCAACACCATTTGATTTTGTGCATGAATAGGTTGCACAATCAGTTGGCATTATTGGGCATTTCCCATCAATATTTCTGCAGCCGTTGCAGGGCAAAATATTCTTGGGGATTCCTTTTGAAACGAGGTATTCTAAAATTTGCTCGTTATGCTTACTTAAGTAAAATTCGCAGGTTCCGCAGTCGATTCCGCAGGGAGCCACAAGTTTTTCTCGTTTGTTCATTTTTTAAAATTTTTAGTGGTTGTTTTATGGTATAGTATTACCTGCCAACAGTTTTTAAAACATAAAGAATGTGTTTTCTTAATTCTTTCGAATTAATTGCACCCGTAACGTGTCCGTATTCTATTGTTTTCAAAGGGTAATCGGTATAGCTTTCACTCTGAACATCATATTCAATAAACTGGTCGTATTTTGAGAGAAGGGGGAAAACGTTTTGGCTATTTCTTCTTCTGAAAACATCATCAAAATTCAGTATCCTTCTTATTTCCCCTGGGTTATCCAAGGCAATATCTGAGGTCATTTTGCGGTATTTACTTTTTATAAATAGCTCGCCAAGAAATGTCCCGGCCATTAATGGAGCGTACGTAGTTGAGGAGTTGAATATTCCCCTATGTAAATTGGTTACCCAGCCGCCTAGGCTAATGCCAGTTGTTACAATTGGCTCCGACGACACCCTTGTAATTTCCTTAATTATTTTTTCGTTTAACCGCACCGAGGTAGCAATCATTGCAGTAAAGTTGCTCAAATCGACCATGAAATTCTGATATTGCTTTAGAGAACAATTGTGGAATGGCGCCCTCACAACTATTAAGTTAGCATCTATTTTTTCCTGAGTATTTAAAAAGATATTGTAGAAAGTATTTTTGGCCGATTTCTTAAAATCGAATGGGCGCTCGTTGTTGCCATGATGATAAATAATGGTTGGGTGTTCATAGCCTTTCCATTGGGCAACACGAAAGGCCGGATCGAGATCACCCACTAAAGTTTTGGCTCTTAATTCGTATATTCCCTCATCAAAAAATGATGGCAACTCGAGTTCAACAGCAGCAACTTGCTCCTCGAACGTTGGGCTCTGTATTCTTTTTGCAAAAAATTTCTTTTTCCCACCTACCATGGCACCAATCGATGCAGTAAGGTTATCGAAAAAAATGTGTTTGTTCATAACAAAGTAATTGTTCTATACATAGGTTAAGCAAATACTCACAAATATTTTCATGAGCAGTTTTCATATGATATGCCAAAAAATGAATGACGCTGGTTTCCTGACACTTGAAGTTTGATTAGTAATCATACTTCGTTCAGAAACGACCAGGGTATGTTCACAATCGAACACACA
>CAZGQZ010000049.1:1528-11788 GCA_964527985.1 uncultured Rikenellaceae bacterium
ATATTAAACCTTAAAATCTGTTTGTTGTCCTGTAACGTTCAAAACATATATAATAATTAACTTTGTACTTTAGCCATATGAACTAGTTTACCAATTGGAAATCCTATCACTTTGATTGATATCATTACCGCATTATCATTTTTTATTGGCATTATCCTATTGGGAGTTTTGCCGTTTCCCTTGCTATACGTTTTCTCAAACCTGTTCCGATTTTGTTTACACAAAATATTTCGCTACCGAAGAAGCGTAATTAACGATAACCTTAAAAAAAGCCTACCACATATTGATGATAAGAGTAGGCGACGCCTGGTTAAGCTCATCTATCAAAACATTTCCGATGTATTTCTCGAGGGTGTGAAGGCCTTCAGCATGTCGCACAAGCAAATTACCAAAAGGCATAAAGTGCTCAACCCTGAAGTTATTGAACCTTACATAAAATCGGGGCAAAGTATTTTAGGGGTTACCGCACACTACGCAAATTGGGAGTGGGGCAGCCTCTCGGCAAGCGGGCAAATAAACGCCCATGTTGTAGCCTTTTACAAGAAGTTAAACAATTCATACATCGACAGGTTTGTTCGGTCAAATAGGATGAAATACGGGACAACCCTTGCATCTATTGAGCATACAGCTGATACCTTTGAGGACTATATTGGTAAAGGGACAGTTTTTGTAATGGCAGCCGACCAGCGAACATCGAAAAAGATGCTAAAAAATGCTTACTGGATAGATTTCTTTAACCAAGAAACTCCATTCCTTTACGGTCCCGAAAAGTATTCAAAACGCTATAATCTTCCCACTTTTTACATTGATATTCAACGTGTAAAACGAGGCTACTATGAGGTAAAGCTACTTCCTTTAGTTATTGATCCCAGCAAGCTTAACGATGGTGAGCTAACAAAACTTTATGCACAAAAGCTGGAAGAAGTTATAACCCGCAAGCCTCAAGACTGGCTATGGTCGCATCGAAGATGGAAATTTTCGAAGAACCCAAACAATTAGCGGCAATTTTCGTTTGATGGTATTAGCAAACCTAATCAAATTAACATGTATAAATCCATAGTAATCCATACCCGATCGACTTATTGGACACACAAAGAAACATACGATGAGTATAGCGTTGTCGATTCTGACGATTTGGCTAAAGAGATAGATTTACAGTGTAATAAGCTGCACGAAATGGGTTTCGAAGTAATTTCGATTAACCCGATAACATCGGGCAGCTTTACGAATGGGAATGGGTATGCTCATACCGAAAGTGTAATAATTACTGCGCGTAAAACACAAGCTAGCTAATCCGAACACCCATAACAAGCATATCGTCAACTTGTTTTCTGTTGCCTTTGTACTCTTCAATGGTGTTGGCAATTATTTGCTTCTGCTCATTAAGTTCGAGAGAGTAAACATCCATTAAAAGCGATCGGAAGTTCTGTAGCAAGAACTTTATATTTCGCTCACCTCCAAACTGATCTACATAACCATCAGAGAAAAGGTAAAGCATATCGCCTTTTTTAAGGTTAATATTTAGGTTTGTAAAAGGTTGCGAACCGGAAACATGGTGACCAATTGGCATTTTATTGCCTCTGAGCTCAACCAAGGAGATATCGTTAAGCTGGGATATCCTCGGATTAATTGAATCGGATGAAATGTTAAACTCTCCACTACGAACAACTATTGCCGAAAGATAAGCCCCAGCAAACTCCATTTCAAGTGTATCGGGATTTATAATTACAATAGACATATCCATTCCATCGGCCTGATCAACTTTTCCAACTTG
This sequence comes from uncultured Rikenellaceae bacterium, assembly GCA_964527985.1. Taxonomy (GTDB): domain Bacteria; phylum Bacteroidota; class Bacteroidia; order Bacteroidales; family Tenuifilaceae; genus Perlabentimonas. The sequence continues at coordinate 3,303 of CAZGQZ010000049.1, forward strand.
TTGATTTAGCGATACGATAACCATCTCCCTGAGCTTGTATAGAATATCCGCTGGATTAGTCACCTCAGGCTTTCCTGATATTTCGCGCAAAAGAGTAATTCCAAGCATGCTCATAAATGCTCCAGGAACGCCGTGCCCAGTGCAATCAGCGGCTGCTAACAATATTCTACCGTCAATTAGCTTTGTTGCCCAGTAAAAATCGCCGCTTACAATATTCTTGGGCTTATAAAAAACAAACGATGCCCAAGGCAATCTGTCCATCATGGCTTCGCCAGGCAAAACGGCACTTTGAATTCTGCTCGCGTAGGTAATACTATCGGTAATTAATCGCTGTTGATCGGCTATCTGATCGCGCTGCTTTGTAACGAAATCTCTCTGCTGCTCAATCTCCTCCTTTTGGCTCTCAATTTCGCGATTCTGCCTTGTAATCTCGTTATTCTGTTTAAGCAAAACCTGATTTATGCGCTGTTTTTCCTTATAGTTATAAAAAATAAACCCGGCTAATAGGCCAACAAGTAAAAACGCAACTATAAAAAATACGAGCACCACCCTTTGTCTCTCAAGTTTAGCTTCTTGTAAAGCCTCACGTTGCTTGGTTAAAAGTTCCTGCTCTTTCTCCCTCTTCTCAAACTCGTATTGCATCTCTAACCTAGCAATATCGCTCGAGTTAAGGCTATCCTTGTATGTGGTATAGCTAACATAAGCATCAAACGATCTTTTATAATCGCTCTGCTTTTGGTGTACAAGAGATAGGCTGAAGTAAGCTTCGCTAATATCGGGTAGCAACCTGTGTTTCTGAGCAAAGCGAAGGCTTTGGTTAAAGTACTTTTGGGCTGAAGTAATCCTACCCTCTTCCATGTCAATCTGGCCAAGGTATCGGTATAGCGGAGCAATATCAATACTATCGCCAATTTGCTCCTTAATAGCTAGCGATTGTTTTAGGTTCTGCTTTGCTAGGCTATTGTTGTGCATGTCGAGGTAAATAACGCCCAAGCTAAGGTAGTTTGCCGATTGCCCATGCAAATTGTTATTCTTTCTGTTAATCTCTAAAACCTGATTTGCATATTCTAAGGCTTTATCGAAATTGCCGCGTTTATGAAAAATGCTACCAATTTCGTTTAACGAAAGCGTAACCCCCACGCTCCGACCCGATTCTCTCTCAACTTCTTGGTAATACGATAAAGCATTTTCGGCATACTGCATGGCCCTATCGAGCAAATCAAGCTTCTTAAAAAGTCGAGCTATACCTAACGAAGTCCAAGCTAAACCATCTTTGTCTCCGCTCTTCTCGTGAATATCCATTGCCTGCAAAAAATGCTCAATGGAGCGCTGATACTGCCCAATAACGCTATAAACATTAGCCATATTAACCAATGTTCTGGCTATTTCGGGTTTGTTATCCTGCTCTCGATTAATATCCAATGCCTTAACATAAAAATCGAGAGCTTTAAGGTAGTTTGTTTTAAGCTGATAAACATTTCCAAGGCGATTGTAGGCAAGGGCAAGATCATTGGCAAAGCCATTTGCTTTTGCTATTTTGCTGGAGCGCAGGAAGTGGATTTCAGCTTTTTCAAAGCTATTAAGATTGTAGTAAATGTAACCAAGCTGATGATTCGCTCTCATCTCCCCCTCAACATCCTTATTTGTTATGGCCAGCGAAATAGCATCAGACGCATAAGCCATTGCCGAATCGGGCATATTAAGGGTTAACTCGGCTGAACGCTTTATTAACCTATTGACAGTAAGTGAATCTTGAGTAGAAGCTGTTTGAGCAAAATTGCAACACAACGCTAGAGAAAGAAAGGATACTCTAAAAAAGCTTAGCATGCGTAAGTTTTTACAATTCAAGATTAGATTTGGATGCTAAATTAATGTTTTTTAAATACCATACCAGCATAGTTTTAAAAATGTATTGGCGAAATTGGTGCTTAGGTTGTTCAACTAAAAAAACATTTCGTATTTTTAACCGTGATAAGGAAGGCATCAGCTATTTTCCAGCAATGCATTCTGTTCGCTTTTAACGGCTTGAAAACCTTCGTTACGATATGAAAATCTCCTTTAAAATGAGCATTAGAGCCAAAATGCTTCTGTACGTTTTGGCAACCTCTATTGTTGTATTGGCAGCCATTGGGTTTTACATACAGTATAGAACTTACAAAATGGCCATTGGCAATGCCCAAACCATAGCCAAAAGTTACTCTGAGAAGTTTGCCAACCAGGTTCAGGCTGAACTTGAACTTGACCTAGGCTTTTCGAGAGCACTGGCTCAATCGCTACAAGGATACTATAAGTACGATTCAATTGCCAGAGATAGCATTTACTTTGATATTGCAAAAAGGCTTGTTGAAGACAACCCTAGATACGTTTCGGTTTGGTACAACCTCGAGTATTTTGCTACCAAGCCAAACTACAACAAAAACTATGGCCGCCGTTCAGTTTCAGCGTTTATGGAGCATGGCTTTAGCAAAATTTTGATTGAGCATAAAAACGTTACCGGCGACATACCTACCAGTGGATACTACCTAGCAAAAAGTTCTAACCAAGAGGTTATTCTCGACCCATACCTATACACATTTGATATGGTAAACGAGTTTCTGCTAACCAGTATCTGCGTACCCATTCAAAATCAAAACGAGTTTGTTGGACTTGCAGGAGTCGATATCACGCTCGATAAGTTTCAAAATACCATTGAGCAGATTAAACCATACCCTAACACTCAGGCCTTTTTACTATCAAATAATAGTACAATTGTAGCCCATACCAACATACTAAATGCAGGCAAGTCGTTTCATGAGGTTTACCCAGAAATTGAAATGCTTCATGGCATTAATGCAAAGGTTAAACGTGGAGGTTCATACACTTTCGATTGGGAAAACGAGGGTAACCGTTTTCTTTATATAGTTGCACCTGTAAAAATTGGCTCATCGTCAACACACTGGTCGGTTGGCCTATCCATACCCTATAGCGCAATTACTGCTGATGCTCGAAATTCGCTAGTAAATGGAATTATTGTGGCCATTTTGGGAATGGCAGTGCTTACTTTTGTCCTCTTTTGGGTGGCCAGCTCAATAACAAACCCTATACGCCAAACCACAACTGTACTTAACGACATGTCGCATGGCGATATAGATAGAAGCAAAAAACTTACTATTAACAGTGGGGATGAAATTGAGGAGATGTCCCTATCGGTTAACAAGCTAATTGATGGGTTGAACCTAACCGAAAACTTTGCCACCGAAATAGGAAAAGGCAATCTCGATGCACAGTACAAGCTATTAGGCGAAAAAGACATTCTTGGAATTTCGCTTATCGAAATGCAAAAAAGCCTAAAAAAGGCTAAAGAGTTTGAAAACGAACGCAAAGCCGAAGAGGAAAAGCAGAACTGGGCAACAAAAGGAATGGCCCTATTTGGCGATATACTTCGCCAAAACAACGACAACCTCAACGAGCTTTCGTTTAACACCATAAAAAATCTTGTCGACTACACCAAATCGAACCAAGGAGGGGTGTTCGTAATCAACGATAACGATGAGCATCACCCATTCCTTGAGATGACCGCATGCTACGCATTCGACAGAAGAAAGTACCTCGACAAAACCATTGAAATTGGCGAAGGGCTGGTGGGTCGGTGCTTCAAGGAGCAAAAAACAATTTTTATGACCGACGTGCCAAGCACCTACATAAACATAAGTAGTGGCTTGGGAAAAGACAGGCCGCGCTGCCTCATTCTTGTCCCCCTAAAATACAACGATAACGTGTTGGGCGTTATTGAAATGGCCTCGTTTAGAGTTTACGAAAAGTTTGAGATTGAATTTATTGAAAAGCTCGCCGAAAGCATTGGCGCTACCCTTTCGAGCACAAAAATAAACGTTCGCACCTCGGAGCTGTTAGCAAAATCGCAACAGCAAGCCGAAGAGATGCTAGCGCAAGAGGAAGAAATGCGTCAGAACATGGAAGAGCTACAGGCCACTCAGGAAGAAATGGAACGAAAACGCCATGAACAAGAACAAATTCAGGAAGAGTTACAGCAGGAAATTACCCTTTTAAATGCGCTAATGGAGAACATTCCCGATTACATCTACTTTAAGGATGAGAACAGCCATTTTATCAGGATAAGCAAATCGATGGTAAAACTTTTCAATGCAAACGCGCCTGAAGAGCTAGTAGGAAAATCTGATTTTGATTTTCACACCAAGGAGAATGCTGAGAAATTTTTCCTCGAAGAGCAAGAAATTATGCGTACAAACGCACCTGTTGTTGATAACGTAGTGCACGAAAAATTCGACGGTGGAAAAGAGCAATGGGTGTCGACAACAAAAATGCCATTAATAAACACAAAAGGCGAGGTAGTAGGAACTTGGGGAATTAGCAAAATTATTACCGACCTTAAAATGGCCGAGCTAAAAGCCCAGAAGTTAGCCAACGAAGCAGAAACCCTCAGAAATAAGGCAACAACGCACGAAGGCGAATACCAGGCAATTGTTAAAGCAATTGATTCAACCACATTTTTAGTGGAATATACCCCCGATGGGTTTATACTCCGAATTAACGATCCGCTAAAAGCAATACTTGGCAAAACTTCGGCTGAGGTAGCAGGCAAGCATCACGAAGAGTTTTTCAGGGCGAAATCGGACGATGATAATTCCTATCAGGAATTTTGGGACGATTTACGCAAGGGGGTTATTCGCCAAAGAGCGTTTAAAGGAACCATTGCTGGTGCTAGGTTAACCCTAAACGAAACCTATTCGCCAGTACTTGACAACGATGGAAAAGTTGAAAAAATAATATCTATTGCAGTTAGGGGATAAAGCGTGTTTTGATTGTTTAATTGCAAGAGTTTTCAAAAAAGGTAACACAATTAAAATTGCTGTCCCGACGAGATTTGTCAGAACAGCAATTTTTGTTTGATCTGATTCATACAGATCTCTTCGCTCGAAAAAGTCTCAAACTTGGGCAAAGTGTAGGGTTTACTTTTCCGCAAAACCATAAAGCATCGATATTTCCTGTGCCCAAATTTCAGGTTCAATGGTTTCAAGAATAATCGGAATATCATCAAATCGCTGATCATTCATAATGCGCTTAAAAACGTCAATCCCCAACAAGCCTTTACCAATGCTATGGTGCCTATCAACTCGGCTACCAAGTTCTTTTTTGCTATCGTTTAAATGCATTCCCATTAGCCTGCTAAAACCAATAATCCTATCAAAATCATCCCATGTTTTGGAGTATCCTTCGGCCGATTTAATGTCGTATCCAGCAGTAAATGCATGACAGGTATCAATGCAAACACCAACCCTGCTTTTGTCATTTACTCTATCGATAATATAAGCTAATTGCTCAAAGGTATATCCAAGGTTATTACCCTGTCCCGATGTATTCTCAATCACCGCTTTTACGCCTTCTGTCTTATTAAGAGTTATATTTATGCTTTCAGCAATAGTATTTAAACAGTCCTCATCGCTCACCTTACCTAAAGAACTTCCCGGATGAAAGTTTAACCTATCGAGCCCAAGTAGCTCACAACGCTGCATCTCATCGAGAAAAGCGGCTCGGGATTTTTCTAATGCAGCTTTTTCAGGATGCCCCAGGTTAATAAGGTAACTATCGTGCGGCAGAATATGCTTTGGCAGATACCCATACTGCTCGCACAGCATTTTAAACAAGGCTATACTTTGCTTAGATAGCGGTGGGGCAACCCACTGCCTTTGGTTTTTGGTAAATAGCGCAAATGCTTTAGCACCTATGCTCTTTGCGTTTTCAGGCGCATTCTCTATGCCTCCTGCTGCGCTAACATGTGCTCCAATGTACTTCATACTTATAATCAATATATTAAATCTCGAATATACCAGCGAAGATTGGGATAAAACCTCTTTGCAATAACTCACTCCAAAAACAAATGGAACAAAGACTGATATCAGTTTAAAAAAACACTTGCGAATACAGGAAAGCTGTAACTCAAAAAATAAAATTCGCCTTTTATTAACAGGCAATACAGATATGGCTATACAAATAAATTTTAAATAGAGCTTAACAAGAAAAACTTCCGCTTTTCACAGCAATAATATAACGATAACCTTAATGAGCTGATCCAATAAAATTCAATTTTTTTTGCACTAGCGAAAAACCAACTATAATATGGTTTACGCAGAAAAACGCTTTACGAATAGGTCTAATTATCAACAAACAACACACTGTTCGCAGCAGTGAAAACCAGGTAGCTGTCAATTTTTTGATCGGTTTTTCCAAATTTTAACAATATGCATAATTGCTAAGCCAAAAGCTAAGGCCGCCAGTATTATGGCAAGAGTTAAAAGCCAAACGGAAGCCTGTTGAAAATAAATTTTTTGATACGCCCATAAAATCAAGGCCATTGTAGCTGCAATGATTAACGACAGGTATCTTGTGCTAAACTTCGCACCTCTAGTTTCTCTTGATGGTCGTCTAAGGTTTACCATGGCATACGTAATGTTGTGAAATCTTCCGAAATATATCAAAAAAATACGATTCGGTTAAGGGTAACACTCAATGTACTTGTATAACTTTAGTATCACCAAACAAATAACAATATGAACAAGCTTCGCTTTTCACTCTTGCTTTTCATCGCATTAATTTCACTATTATCGTGCAATGAAAGCCCATCAAATAGTCATTGTGGACCCAAAGGTAAACTCTACATAATTGGTGGGGGAAAAAGGCCTGTGGAAATGGTTAAGCAGCTAATTGAGCTTTCGGGTGTGGAGCAAGGAAAGTACATTGTTGTTCTTCCTATGTCGAGCGAAGATGTTGATACGGCAGCTTACTGGGCAATGAAACAGTTTAAGGATCAAGGCGTAGTAAATATCACTTGGTTTAACTTTGATGAGGGGGGCGAGTTTGAGCAAAGCAAGCTTGACTCAATTGAAAATGCTGGCATGGTATATATATCGGGCGGCGACCAGAATAGATTTATGAAAATTGCCAAGGGCACTCCACTTGTCGATGCAATTCGCAATGCCTATAAAAAGGGATCGGTAATTGCTGGCACAAGTGCAGGTGCAGCTGTTCAAAGCAAAAAAATGATAACCGGAAACCAGCTCATGCACCCTCAAATGAATGGCTATAAAACAATTCAACCAAAAAACATTGAGCTTACCGAAGGTTTAGGATTAATTGAATCGGCAATTATTGATCAGCACTTCATATGGCGCGAGCGCAATAACCGCCTCATATCTGTAGCCATTGAAAACCCAAACGAGCTCGCTATTGGTATTGATGAATCCACTGCCATTTTAGTTGAAGGTACAACAGCAAAGGTTTTTGGCATAGGTCAGGTTATGGTGCTTAATGCAACTCAGGCAGAAGTTACGATAGCCGATAGCCTACTGGGGGCCAAAAATATACGCATGGATATCCATATCCCTGGAGATACTTTCAGCCTTGTTCCATAGCTAGCGCTAATGAGCCTCAAGCCAATTATCGCCTTCACCCATATCAACCTCAAGTGGAACCGAAAGCTTTACGGCATTCTCCATGCAGTCCTTTACAAGAGACTTCATGGTCTCAAGTTCGGGCTTGTAAACATCAAAGTTTAATTCATCGTGAACTTGGATAATCATCCGGCTTTTAAGCCCTTGCTGCATTATTCTGTGGTGAATTGATATCATCGCTACCTTTATGATATCGGCAGCGGAACCCTGAATGGGTGCGTTAATGGCATTGCGTTCGGCAAGCCCTCGAACCGTTTGATTATTTGAGTTGATATCCGGAAGGTAACGCTTACGTCCGTATATGGTTTCAACGTAACCTTTCTTACGGGCTTGCTCCACGCAGCTATCCATGTAAGCCTTAACCCCTTTGTACGTTTCAAAATACCCATCAATAAGCTCCTTTGCATCGGTTCGGCTAATACCTAGCCGTTGAGAAAGGCCAAATGCCGATATGCCATAAATCATCCCAAAATTTGCTGTTTTTGCTCGACTTCGCTGTTCGCGGGTTACCTCGCTTAGCGAAACCTTAAATATTTTTGATGCTGTTGCTGCATGGATATCTTCTCCGCTTTGAAAAGCCTCAAGCATCGATGGGTCTTGGCTAACATGGGCCATCAAGCGAAGTTCAATTTGAGAGTAGTCGGCCGAGAGAAAAGTATACTCGCTACCAGAAGCCACAAACGCTCGTCGAATCTCCCTTCCACGCTCTTCACGTATAGGGATATTTTGCAGGTTAGGGTTGTTCGAACTTAGCCTCCCTGTTGATGCAACAGCCTGATTAAACGAAGCGTGAATTTTACCCGTTTGCTTATTTGTTAGGGTTGGCAGCACCTCTACATATGTAGATAGCAACTTTTTAACGGATCGGAAATCTAAAATCTTACTCACAATCGGGTGGCTATCGGCATACTTCATAAGCTCCTCCTCGCTAGTGGAGAACTGCTTTGTTTTGGTTCGCTTAGCATCGGGTGCAATCTTCATCCGCTCAAAAAGCACTTCGCCCAGCTGTTTTGGCGATGA
>CAZGQZ010000049.1:11888-14118 GCA_964527985.1 uncultured Rikenellaceae bacterium
TAGTGAGCCAGCATGGTATCGTTTAGCTTTCCGTGCAGCTCAATGCCGTAGTACTTTAGCATTAGCAAATCGAACTTAATATTCTGCCCAATCTTTGCAATAGTGTCGTTCTCAAAAATAGGTTTTAGCTTGTTTAAAATGTGAACAGCATCCTTTTCATCGACAGGAATGGGAACATACCACGCCTCGTGCTTTTTTACTGATAAGGAAAGCCCAACCAGTTTTGACGTATGGTGCTCAAGGCCTGTGGTTTCGGTATCGTAGCAAAATTCTTCTACATTGGATAATACTTTAACGAGCTCGTCAATATCCTTCTCGTTCTCCACTAGCCTATAGTTGTACTCAACATCGTTTATGGTATTAAGAGCCGATTCGGTTACGGGTGAATGAAAATCAGCATCGCCAAAAAGCGATGTTTGCAAAGCCTTGGGCTTTTCCAGTGGTTTTACCTCACCGAAAATATCGCGCGATAGCGCACGAAACTCTAGCTCGTCGAACAGCTTTTTAAGCTCGTCGGTGTTAGGTTGAGCTCGTTCAAGCTTATCGAAATTGATATCAACAGGCACATCGGTTTTTATCTCAACCAGCACTCGGGCTAAATTAAGCTGCTCCCTGTTCTCAAGCAGTTTCTCTCGCTGTCCTTTAGAGAGTTCATCAATTTTATTGTAAATCTCCTCGATTGAACCATACTGAGCAATTAGCTTGGCTGCTGTTTTCTCTCCAATCCCAGGCACACCCGGAATATTATCGGACGAGTCGCCCCATAATGCCAAAATATCCTTGAATTGAGAAGGATTGGTAATGCCATACTTCTTACAAAAATCGGCTGCCGTAACCGTTTCAATGTCGGCACCGCTACGCGAGGGCTTTACCATTACAACCTTATCGGTTAGCAGCTGGCCGTAATCCTTATCGGGGGTCATCATCATAACCTCAAATCCTGCAGGCTCAGCCTTTTTGGCTAATGTACCTACAATATCGTCGGCTTCGTAACCTTGCTTTTCGAGAATAGTAATGTTCATTGCCCGAATTATATCTTTTATAACAGGAATGGCCGAGCGGATGTCTTCAGGTGTTTCCTGACGGTTTGCCTTATAATCGGGGTACATTTCGCTCCTAAAGGTTTTACCCGAAATATCAAAAGCTACAGCAATATGGGTAGGGTCGAACCGTTTTAGCGCATCGAGCAGCGATTTGGTAAAACCAAATATTGCGGAAGTATTTTGACCTTTACTGGTTTTTATTGGACGGCTAATAAACGCGAAATATGCACGGTATATAAGGGCGTAGGCATCGAGTACTAGAAGGGTTTTAGAGGACATATTTTGAAAGGATTAATGATTTTTTTTAAGTTTCTTCAAAAGTACAAAGATTAATTAGGCTGAACTATACCGCTCAACTAAATGTGTAGAACAAGACACAAAAATTATTTTAAAAGATGGAGAATTACTAATAACCTAAACTACTCATTATCGGCCGCAAACCACTCGGCATAACTTGTAGCCGTTTCGTGTAGCTTAAGATGGTGTAGCTTAACCTCAGCAGGAAGCTTTTTCGCTATTAGCTCGGCAATATGTAAAAGCAAGTTCTCGCATGTTGGCTGAAAGTTAACAGGTAGTACCTTACCAAAGGGGAGTTTTTCTTTAACGCTAAAAAGCTTGCTTTCGCTGTTTACCATAAGCACATGGTCGAAACGGTCAACCACCTCGTGCTTAACAATGCCTTTAAGCTGGCCAAAGTCCATCACCATTCCGTACTTTGGATTTGCCTTATCGGCAATTGGAGAACCTATAACGGTAACCTCAAGCCTATACGAATGACCATGGATGTTCTGGCATGGTCCATCGTATCCTTCCAGCAGATGGGCCATTTCAAAAGTAAACTCTTTGGTTAACCTAATTTTGGACATTGGCTAGTGCTCTATATTACGAAAATGATTTATCAAAGCAGATAAAATATAGAAAGAGAATTTAAACGCTTAGGTGTTTGTTATGCTTTACACTTGTTTAAGCATTCCATTATTTTTGAAAGATTGTCGTTCTTCAAAAAATAGTAGGTGTTTTTACCCTCTCTTTTTGACGACAAAACACCCTTATCCTTTAGTATTCCGAGGTGATGTGATGTTGTTGATTGCTCAATATTAAGCCTCTCATGAATTTCGGTAACCGTCATCCTGTTACCATCCTCTAAAAAATTAAGAATAGCTATGCGCATTGGATGTGCCATTGCC
>CAZGQZ010000050.1:0-14105 GCA_964527985.1 uncultured Rikenellaceae bacterium
TAACGTCGGAATCGCAATGACGCTAAGTTGTTTTGGTATCATTACGGATAATCAATTTTTACTTTGTTAATATTGAGTGGAAAGTATAAGTTCACATTATACTAATCATAACCACAAACCGCTTAATCTTAACCCCAATTTCACCGATTCCCAAATTTTCCTAAATAGGAAATTAACTCTTAGCTTTTTTGAACATTAGCCCAAGGTATGCGCTAAATGCTAAGGTGGTAATTGCCTGAATGTACAGCGGTGTTGAGATTATGTTATCGCTAGATTTTATGAAAAAGGCCAATATTAAAAACTTAACCAAATAGTAAACACCTTTGCTTAGTATTATCGAGCTAAGTATTGATATAAATGCATTTTTCGTTTTGGCCATAAAAATGTAGAACAGCCAAACGTTTAGCACTAGCTCGCCGCTAATTATTAGCATCTTATAAAAAACCGGATGACCTGAAACCAAAAAACTGAATATCGGAAGCGTAATGGCTATGATAAACGCATTGGGTTTTGAAGTATGAACCAACGCCAAAACCATTGCAATACGCATAGGCTCAATAAGATAAAGTGGAACCTTAAGCATGTGCGATATGGTGGGTACAAAGTATATAAAGGCAATTGCTAAAATATCGAATAGCGCATAGCCTAAGGTTTTTTTTGAGGTTAATGTAGTAGCAGACATAGTCAAAATGGTTTATTATTTCTGTTATAACACTTTAAACTTACAACGGTTTAGGGCTGTAACATGGAAACAAATATATACCATATGTTTTGTTTTTCGTATATTTAATGCAACTTTTTGGCAACGAACTATGGTGATTGCAATCGCCTATTTCAAACTTTATCACTAAAACAAATAGCATGAAAAGGAGAGATTTTCTGAAGAAAGGATTAGGAGCAGGGGTTTTAGCAGGTGCTTTCCTAAAAGTGTCGGGCTTTGGCACACTGTCGGCTAAACCTTCAAATCCAGCTAAACCCTACGATTTAGTTGCTGTAATGGGAGGCGAACCAGCCCAAATGTTCGATAAGGCCATTGCTGCCCTAGGCGGAATGGCTAAGTATGTTAAGAAAGGGCAAACCGTTATTGTTAAGCCAAATATTGGTTGGGATACAACCGAAGAGCTTGGTGCAAATACAAACCCTAAACTCATAAGCCAAATTATAACGCATTGCCTCAATGCAGGAGCCAAAGAGGTTTTTGTTTTCGATAATACCTGCGATACTTGGAATAGGTGCTACTCCAATAGCGGAATAGAGAACGCTGTAAAATCCGCTGGCGGTAAAATGGTTCCAGGAAATACGGAGAATTACTACAAACCAGTGAGCATACCCAAAGGCAAACGCCTTAAGGAGGCTAAGGTACACGAGCTAATTTTAAACTCCGATGTATTTATTAACGTTCCCATACTAAAACATCACAGTTCGGCTAAGGTTACCATCTGCATGAAAAATCTTATGGGCATTGTGTGGGATAGACGCTTCTGGCATCGAAACGATTTGCACCAGTGCATTGCCGATTTTGCAACATGGAGAAAACCCGATTTAAATATTGTTGATGCCTATAGGGTTATGACACGAAATGGTCCGAGGGGTGTTAGTCAAGCCGATTTAGTGCTTAAAAAATCTCTAATTATTTCGAACGATATGGTTGCAGCCGATGCTGCTGCAGCTAAAATTTTTGGTGCTGAACCGGCTGATATTGGCCATATACGAATTGCTCACGAAATGGGCGTTGGAAACATGAATCTTGATGAGCTTAACATCGAAAGAATTAGAGTATGATACCACAGGTTATGCAAAAGCTATTCACACTAAGAACACTTCGAAGGTTTATTGCTCTCATATTTCTGCTGTTATTTGGTTTCGCTTTTGTCGACTTCTCTGGAACTCTTTCCTCTGATTTTATTCAGGGCTTGCTATATCTTCAGTTTACACCATCGGTTATTAAATTTATTACCGTTGGAGGTATTGCAGCATCAGGGTTTGTCATTGTAACACTATTAACATTTCTGTTTGGACGAGTATACTGCTCTATGCTTTGTCCATTGGGCATTATTCAGGATATTGCTGCACGTGTACGCTTTAAGAAACCTAAGTACGTATATTTAAAGCCATGGAATTTAATTCGATATATTTCCTTATTTATCATTGTTTCATCTGCACTGCTTGGCTCACTGTTTTTATTGTACACATTTGATCCGTATAGCTTGGCAGGTCGAATCTTTTCCGATTTAATCCGGCCATTATACTTTGGCGTAAATAACCTCTTAGTAGTTATTTTAGGTTTCTTCAATAGCTATGCTCTTCATCACGTTGATTTTAAGGGTATGCCATGGCAAGGAGTTGCCATAACAGGTTCATTTGCAGCATTGCTCTTGTTTGTTGCTTGGCGATGGGGGCGCATATACTGTAATTCAATTTGTCCAGTTGGCTCTTTTTTAAGTATTATCTCAAGGTATTCGCTATTTCGGCTCGTAATCGATGAAAATTCCTGTACTGCTTGTAACCGCTGCGTTAGAACTTGCAAGGCAAGTTGTATTGACATGGAGCAAAAAACTATCGATTTTTCGAGGTGCGTTGCTTGTTACAACTGTATTGATAGCTGCAACGCCAAAGGTATTTCGTACCGGTTTGCCTTAAAACCTATCAAAAATTCAAAAGCGAAAGATGTTGATACTGCAAGAAGAAGTTCATTAGCAGTTCTTTCTGGTTTTGCCATCGGGGCATTATCGCTGGGAAGGATAAATAAGCTTTTTGCGCAGAATAGTGGGCAAGGTCGAGGTAAAGGTAATCGCAAGGCAGGAGCTGTTTTTAATGAACGAAATGCTCCCATAACACCGCCTGGTTCATACAATCAAATGGATTTTCTAAATGCTTGTACGGCTTGTCATTTGTGCGTTTCGGTTTGTCCAACGCATGTTTTGCAGCCTTCAATATCAGAGTTTGGCTTTTGGGGAATGCTTCAACCTCACATGGATTTTCACTCTGGCTTCTGCAATTTTGAGTGTACAAAGTGTGGCGAAGTATGCCCCACAGGGGCAATTAGGCTTCTGGAACTAGAAACAAAAAAGAGGGTTCAAATTGGCAAGGCAAAATTCCACAGGGCCAATTGTATTGTTAGAGTCGACAGAACCGAGTGTGGTGCTTGCTCAGAGCATTGCCCTACAAAAGCCGTAAAAATGGTTCCGTGGCAGGGGCTTTTTATTCCCGAGGTTGATGAGGATATTTGCATTGGCTGTGGTGCGTGCGAGTATGCATGCCCAACCGAGCCATACAAGGCAATTTATGTTAACGGAAACACAGACCATTTAGTGGCCGAACTTCCAGAGCAGATAGACGATGCCCCTCGTGAGTCGAATATTGACGATTTCCCATTTTAGTATCAAATGAATAGAAAACAATATGAAAAATAGAATAAGTATAATCCTTCTGCTATCAGTTATTTTTGCTACTTCGTGCCAAAAATCAAAGCCCAAACAAATTAATGCTTGGGCTATTGCGTTGCATGGCGGTGCTGGCTCGATGTCTCCAGAAAATTACACCGACGAGCAAATCGCCAATTACGAAGCAGAACTTAATTCAGCGTTAAACCTTGGAAAATCTATACTCCAAAATGGAGGAACCAGCCTCGATGCCGTTGAGCAGGTAGTTCGGTATTTAGAGGATTGCCCCCTTTTTAACGCGGGTAAAGGTGCTGTTTTTACCCACGATGGCAAAAACGAACTCGATGCCGCAATCATGGAGGGAAAGGAACTTAAAGCCGGAGCAGTTGCAGGAATAGGTGATATTAAAAACCCGATATCAGCAGCGCGGCTGGTAATGGAAAAATCGCCACATGTGCTTATGGTTGGAAAAGGTGCATCGCTTTTTGCTTCGCAAAATGGAGCCGAGGTGGTTGATAGCTCTTACTTCTACACCGATAAAAGTTGGCAGTCGTTACAGCGTATTCTCGAAAAGGATAAGAAAATGGGTACAGTTGGCTGTGTCGCACTTGACAAAGAAGGCAATCTAGCCGCTGCAACATCAACAGGAGGAATGACGAACAAGCAATACGGAAGAGTTGGTGATGTTCCTATTATTGGTGCAGGTACCTATGCCAATAATAGCACTTGTGCCGTTTCGGCAACAGGTCATGGTGAATTCTTTATTCGCTTTACCGTAGCGCACGATATTTCAGCGTTGATGGAGTATAAGGGGTTAAACCTAAATGAGGCAGTAAGTATGGTTGTTCAAAAAAAACTTGTTGCTGTCGGAGGTAGTGGTGGAGTAATTGCTGTTGACAGAAATGGAGAAGTTTCACTTAGCTTTAATACCTCGGGTATGTTTAGAGCATATGCTAACGAGAGCAGTGAAAATATCGTTGCAATTTTTAAGTAAACCCTTGTTATTTTTAACGTTATTTGATACATTTAACCTTTCAAAGCGTTTTTACTAACCCTAAACTCTTAAAAACTATGAAGAAACTTGATTTTGGACAGCTGCTATCAAGCACCGTATCAATTGGATTGAAAAACCTACCCTCTCTTTTAGGTTGCGTGGTACTTTGGGCATTAACCATTTGGATTCCTTATGTTAATGTGGGCACTACCATAGCAATTATAACTATTCCAGCTGCGCTTAGCAAAGGAAAAGTTATTTCTCCCCTCGAAATTTTCGATAAAAAGTATTTTAAGTATATGGGTGAGTACTTTTTGGTAAGCGGGTTAAAATCATTAATCCTTTTGCCTGCTATGATGTTTTTATTTATCCCAGCAATTGTACTTTCAATAGCCTATAGTTTAGCAACACTTCTTGTTATTGATAAGGGCAAAGGAGCTGCAGAAGCTCTAAAACTTAGCAATCAGCTCACAAGCGGAAATAAATGGACAATCTTTTTGGCTCAGCTAGTTATAATGGTAGCATTCTTAATTGTTTTCTGGCTTTTCTCAAAAATATGGTCAATTTTAGGCCTTGTTGTTATGCTATTGGCTATGCCACTTTTCCTCGGTTTCAAAGCAAATATTTACGGTCAGCTTGCTGGCGATGTGCAAGAAGAATAATACTTTAAATAGTTTTTTTTAAAGAGGAGCATGAATATGCTCCTTTTTTTTTTCATTATTTAACTGTATGGTTAAAATAAATAGTTAAACAATTGCATCATCTTATTTTTTTGTCATATATTTACCCAAACGATTTAATCAAATGGTTAAATTATAATGTAATTAAAATGACAGATAATAAGGTAGATACGGAAAAATTGATTCTTGAAGCAGCACGAAAAGTATTTATTCGAAAGGGGTTGGATGGTGCCCGAATGCAAGAGATAGCGGATGAGGCTGGAATCAACAAAGCTCTATTGCATTACTATTTTCGTAGTAAGGATAAACTATTCAAAATGGTTTTTCGTGAGGCGATGGCAAAGTTCTTCCCAAGTATGCTCGCTATTTTGAATTCTGAGGCGTTATCAATTGAGAAAAAGTTTGAGAATTTTATTGAGTACTACTTTACAACAATCCGAAATAATCCCTTTATACCTGGCTTTGTGATTAATGAGTTAAATAAAAATCCTGATCAGATTATTGATTTTTTTGAGGATTCTGGTATTGATATTTTAAAGGTATCATCCATAGTTAAGAACATTGTAGCTAAAGAGACAGGTTTATCTATATCGCAGGCTAGACATTTAGTCGTAAATGTAATCGGTTTATCGCTTTTCCCGTTTTTAGCAAGACCTATAATTGAAAGTGCAATTTTTGAGTCACAACATGATGATTTTGAGGTTTTTTTAGATGAACGGAAGGCTGTGATAATGGAAATTGTTAGGAATAAAATTCAGAAAGAGAAATAGAGCTTATTAGTGCATATTTTGATGGATAAAGTTATGAAAAAGATACTTTACTTTTCGATACTATTACTATTCAGTTTTAACGGTTTTTCTCAGGAAATTAGGATAGTAACTCTTCCAATGCTTTACCAGGCTTTTGAGGAGAATCATCCAGTTACTTCAATTAAAACAACCCTGAATGATGTAAATAGTCTTCAACTAGAGAATTTGTCAACAGCGTATCTGCCTAAATTAGATGTAAATGCTACAGCAACATGGCAATCGGATGTTACACAAGTTGAGATACCATTCCCAGGCATGAATATTCCCAAACCCGATAATGATCAGTACAGGTTAACACTTGATGTTTCACAGATTATTTGGGATGGCGGTTCAACTGCTGCCCGAAAAAAGATGGCATTGGCTCAGCTTAATGCCGATGTAGGCCAAATTAGCAATGAAATATATACTATTAAAGAGAAAATTATTGATGCTTTTTTCTCGTTGATTATTCTCGATATCAGCTACAATCAGCTATTGTTAATGAAGAATGAGTTATACGCACGACTAGAGACATTACAAAGTGGAGTTAAGGAAGGTGTAGTGCTTGAATCAGCTACACTCAACCTTAAAGCAGAAACATTAAGACTTGAGCAAAAATTAATTGAGATACCATCGCTTAAAGCCTCAATGGTTAAGACGTTGGAATCAATTACTAAACTCGATATTAATGTTGATGACACTTTCCAACTTCCTGAATATAAGGATGATTTTAGTACGACCATTCTTCGTCCCGAATTGGAGAGCTTTGCTTTCCAAAAAGGTTTGCTCGATTCAAGGTCGAATCTTATATCGAGAAACAGAATGCCAAAAATCTCCGGATTTGTAACCTCGGGGTATGGAAAACCCGGATTGAATATGCTCAGCAATGATTGGAATACATATGTTGTTGTAGGTGCTCGCTTAAGCTGGAATATCTGGGATTGGAATGTAACTAACCGTGAAAGGGAGCAGATAGCAATTCAAAAAAGCATAATCGATTCAAGAACAAGGGTATTTGAGGATAATTTAGGATCAGCAATTACATCTGTTGAAAATAAAATTGATGTTCTTGAAAAACAATTAGCCCTAGATAATCAGGTAATTGAACTATTAGAGCAGGTAAAGAAGAAAAGCGAATCTCAATTAACAAATGGGCTTATCTCATCAACCGAGTACCTAACCGATTTTAATGCAGCTGCAAGAGCAAAACTCGATAGAGAACAGCGTAAGGTACAATTGGTTAAGGAGAAAACCAGATTGATGTATTTGTTAGGAACAGAATTTAAAAATTGAAATTTTACATAAACCAAATTTTATGAAAAAATACTCGATGTTATTTATTTATTTTCTTAGCATTTTGTTAATCGCCTGTAATGGGAGTGGATCCAAGGCTGATGCTTATGGAAATTTTGAAACCGATGAAATAACCGTTTCTTCTGAAACTGGAGGACGAATTATTTGGTTGGCAGTTGAGGAAGGGCAAATTATTGATTCGGGTAAGTTTGTTGGTCTAATTGACACTACCCAAATTGCGCTAAGGCGCAAGCAGGTCGAGGCCCAAATTGTAGCAGCCTCATCTCGCATACCTAATATTACTGCACAGGCTAATGTTCAGCATGAACAAATTAAGATTCTTAATATTGAGCGCAATAGGTTAACAAAACTCTTGGCTGATGGAGCAGCAACGCAAAAGCAAATGGATGATGTTGAGGGGAAGATTGCCATTGCCAATAAGCAAATTGAAGCGATAAACTCACAACGATTATCAATCGTATCGGAGATTGAGGTTTTAAAAACTCAGCTAGCACAGCTAATCGATCAGCAAGCAAAGTGTAAAGTTATTAACCCTATTAAAGGAACTGTGTTGTCGCGTTTCTCAAACCAAGGGGAGGTAGTTCCCATGGGAAAACCTATTTATAAACTGGCCAATATAGATTTTCTACATTTAAAAGTTTTTGTCAGTGGAAATCAGCTACATCAATTCGCCATTGGCGATGAGGTTAAGGTTTTTATTGATGGTGAGGATGATAACATGATTGAAACAACTGGCATCGTATCATGGGTGTCGTCTAGCGCAGAGTTCACTCCAAAGATCATTCAAACCCGCGAAGAGCGTGTTAAAATGGTATATGCAGTAAAAATAAAGGTTAAAAACAATGGGCAGCTAAAAATTGGAATGCCCGGCGAGGTGATTTTCTAATATGATTCCAATCTCAATAAATAGCATCTCAAAATCCTACGGCAAGCTAAAGGCTCTCAATAACATTTCACTTGATGTTGAGCAAGGGGAACTATTTGGACTTATTGGTCCCGATGGTGCAGGCAAAACCACAATCATTCGACTAA
Organism: uncultured Rikenellaceae bacterium; assembly: GCA_964527985.1. Classification (GTDB taxonomy): domain Bacteria; phylum Bacteroidota; class Bacteroidia; order Bacteroidales; family Tenuifilaceae; genus Perlabentimonas. Next base: position 8,192 of record CAZGQZ010000050.1, read on the forward strand.
TAACTTCACTTTTACTACCTGACGAGGGAAACATATCGGTATTTGGAATGGATAGCGTAAAGGATTTCCGAAAAATCAGAAATATTGTGGGTTATATGCCCGGTCGGTTTTCTCTTTATGCTGATTTAACTGTACAGGAAAACTTGGAGTTTTTTGCCGGAGTTTTTGGTACCACAATTCAGGAGAACTACGCCCTAATCAAAGATATTTACATTCATCTCGAGCCATATAAAAATCGCTTAGCTGGGAAACTATCGGGAGGAATGAAGCAAAAATTGGCGCTTTCGTGTGCATTAATCCATAGGCCTAAATTGCTCTTGCTCGATGAGCCCACCACAGGTGTCGATGCCGTTTCGCGTCGTGAGTTTTGGGATATGCTTCGCAGGCTGAAGAACGAAGGCATCGCCATTCTTGTGTCAACCTCATACATGGACGAGGCTTCGATGTGTGAGAAGGTTGCGCTGATGCAATACGGTAAAGTGTTGGGAGTGGACACACCCTTTGGCTTGATTGATAAATATCCTAATAGGCTTTATAGCTTAAGGAGTGATAATATTTACGATTTGCTTATGCTTCTTCGCTCGCAATCTTTCACTAAATCGGCATATTTATTCGGACAGGATATTCACTTGACGATAGAGAGCGATAGCATTACGCAAAATGAATTAATTGAAACATCAGCTAATTTAGGTGTGCAGTTAACCGATATAAAGGAAATTAAGGCTACCGTTGAGGACTCATTTATGTGGCTTATGGATACAAAGGAATCAACAACTCACATTCAACAATAGAAGTATGGTTCAGAACGGCAAGGTTATAGAAGTGAAGAATCTTACCAAAAAATTTGGCGATTTCACAGCCAATAGCAATTTAACTTTTTCAGTTTGGAAAGGGGAAATATTTGGATTCTTGGGAGCTAATGGGGCAGGGAAAACAACGGCCATACGAATTCTGTGCGGGTTGCTTGAGCCAACCTCGGGCGAAATTAGCGTTGCCGGATTCAACGGATACACCCAACGCAATAAGATCAAAAGAAATATTGGTTATATGAGCCAGCGGTTTTCGCTGTATGAGGATTTAACCGCAAAAGAAAACATTCGAATTTTTGGAGGAATATACGGCTTAACAAACAAAGAGATTAAGGTCCGAACAAAGCAGCTCCTTGCCGAAATCGATATGGAGAAGCAAGCCGATTGGCTAATAGCGGCTTTGCCCCTTGGATGGAAACAGAAGTTAGCTTTTTCGGTGGCAATGGTTCACAATCCTAAAATTGTTTTCCTCGACGAGCCAACTGGTGGCGTTGACCCCATTACTCGCAGGAACTTTTGGGAGATTATCTATCGGGTTGCGCGCGCTGGAACAACAGTTTTTGTTACAACCCATTATATGGATGAGGCCGAATATTGCGATAGAGTTTGTATTCTAGTAGATGGAGTAATCGAGGCTCTCGATACACCTTTTAATCTAAAAACAAAATACGGTGCAAATAATATGGATGAAGTATTTCTTAAGCTAGCAAGGAAAGTAACCAGCTAATAGAATTAAATAGTTCACTCTGTATCTCGAAATTACTGATAATGAAAAGCCGATTCGCCCATTTTGCCAAAAAGGAGTTCCTTCATATTTTCAGAGATACTAGGACTCTTATCATAATTTTTGGTATTCCCATTGTCCAACTACTTATGTTTGGCTATGTGATAACCAATGAGATAAAGGATGTTAAGGTTGGAATTTATGATCCTGCAGGCGATTACCTTTCGCAGGAGTTAATTACAAAACTAACCTCTTCAGGTTACTTTATACCCGAATTGATAATTACCTCTGAGAAGGCTATTGAACCCGCTTTAAAGAGTGGAAGAATTAAGATGGTAATATCCATTAGTCCACAGTTTGCCCAAAAGTTTTATAAGGATTGTGTAGCATCTATCCAGCTAATTACCGACGCCACTGAACCAAACACGGCCAGCTTACTTACAAACTATGCCTCGGCAATAATTAATGAGTTTGCCAGTGATAAGGGGATTGGTTCGCAATCCACAATCCCATTTGAGGTTAGAGTAAGGATGCTTTTTAATCAGGATTTAAAAGCAGTGTTTATGTTTGTTCCTGGCACAATGGCCCTCATACTCATGCTCATTACCGCTATGATGACTTCTATTTCAATTGCCCGCGAAAAAGAGTTGGGTACAATGGAGGTGCTTCTTGTATCGCCATTAAAACCTGTGCAAATTATTTTGGGTAAGGTGTTCCCATACATTGGGTTAGCCTTTGCAAATTCAATAATCATTCTGCTTTTGGGGTATACTGTTTTTGGATTACCAATGAGGGGAAGTCTTATTCTCCTTTTAGCTGTTTGTTTCCTTTTTATTCTGCTTGCGTTATCGTTGGGGATTCTTATATCAACAGTTGTAAAAACGCAGCAAATAGCCATGTTTTTTTCAATGATTGCCTTGATGCTACCAACAATCCTACTATCAGGCTTTGTTTTTCCTATTGAAAGTATGCCGAAGGTTTTACAGTGGTTTAGCGTAATTATTCCTCCTCGTTGGTTCATCGCGGCATTAAAAACAATAATGCTTAAAGGGGAGGGCATTGCATTGGTTTGGAAAGAAATGTTGATAATGATCTCGATGTCATTGTTTTTTATTTTGGTTAGTATTAAAAAATTTAAGGAGAGGTTAGGGTAGGTGCTTCACTAACTCAAAAGGCTCAGTTGCCGAAGTTAACAGATACACTTGCTAAAAATATATTTCGAAATATAAAAATATGCGCACAATACTATTTTTGCTCCAGAAGGAATTCTTGCAGGTTTTTCGCAACAAAACAATGCTTCCCATAATTTTTGTAGTACCTATTGTGCAACTGCTTATTCTTGTAAATGCTGCAACATTTGAAATTAAAAACGTTAATCTTGCTATTGTCGATCACGACCACTCATCACTTTCGCGTAGCTTAATTTCACATTTCGAGGGTTCGCCTCTTTACACAATTGTTCCGGTAGAACAATCGATGGAGCATGCAGTTGAAAGTATTAATGCAAATAGTTCCGATGCAGCATTAATTATCCCCAGTAAGTTTGAGTTTGATACTCAAAATGGAGATAACCCTAGTATTCAACTGCTTATTAATTCAATTAATGGTGCTGCGGCCGGACTAATTAATGGCTACTCAATGGGCATTATAAGTAATTTTATAATGAATGAACTCTCAATATCACATCCTGTGGGTATGAAACCATCGACAATAAATGTTGTTCCTAGGTACTGGTTTAACCCTGAGCTAAAATACTCGCATTTTATGGTTCCAGGTATTTTGGTGATACTGGTAACAATAATTGGGATGTTTCTGACTGCCATTAATTTAGTGAGAGAGAAGGAGATGGGTACAATGGAGCAAATTAATGTTACTCCAATAAAAAAGTATCAGTTTATTCTAGGGAAACTTATTCCATTCTGGATAATTGGTTTGGTTGAACTTGGCTTTGGACTTTTTATTGGTTGGCTAATTTTCCGTATTCCAATTGAGGGAAACCTACTGCTACTATTTGGCTTTGCAGCTATTTATTTGCTAATGGCATTAGGGGTGGGGTTATTCCTTTCTGCTACTGCCACTTCGCAACAACAGGTTATGTTTATGGCCTTTTTCTTTATGATTGTATTCATACTAATGAGCGGTATTTTTACACCAGCAGAGAGTATGCCGCAATGGGCGCAAACTTTTAATAAAATAAATCCGTTGTACTACTTTATGAAGGTTATCAGAATGGTGCTGCTTAAAGGTGCTGGTTTAAAAGACATTGTACCATATATATTTGCCATATCTGCTCTAGCTCTTGGATCCATTACACTTGCCATTGTTAAGTTTAAGAAGACGATTTGATTGTTTTTTAAAATCATTTCATTTTTTTAGGAAATTTTAGCGATTTGATTATTCAAGTTTAGTGAAATTCATCTTTTATGATTAAAGTACTATTTCTGCTAATTTCAATAGTTATAACTCATGTAACCTCGTTTGCTCAAGCAAACGAAAAGTTTGGTATTTCACTCTCCAATGCTGCTGTTGAGTTAACCAAAATACGCGTAGTTTACGATCCAAAGTATTATTCCCTTGACTATCCAAATGGCGATCTTCCGCCAAATAGAGGTGTTTGCACCGATGTAATAGTGAGAGCATATCGGGCTATGGGTATCGATCTGCAAAAAGAGGTGAACGAGGATATGTCTCAAAATTTTCATCTATACCCAAATAATTGGGGGTTGAGTAAACCCGATAGAAATATCGACCATAGACGAGTTCCTAACCTTATGGTTTATTTTGAGCGATATGGTGAGGAATTAACCATAACAAATAATCCAGATAATTATTTGCCAGGCGATATAGTTGCTTGGGATTTGGGAGGTGGTCTAACCCATATCGGAATTGTAATCAACAATAGAAGCGTTGATAATAAACGAAACCTAATTGTTCACAATATTGGGAGTGGGCAGGAAATATCCGATTGCCTTTTTAGCTACAGAATAATTGGACATTATCGTTACCCAAAAAAGTAATATTTCCCATTTCTCTTTTTGGACTTTTTCTATACTTTTCTACCTTTATGGGCTAAAACTTTATCCACTAATAACCTATCCAAAATGAAACGAAATCGCTTTTACTATTCATTCTTCATTTTTGCAATTTTCATTGCAGGAATTGTGTCGTCATGCGGTTCAAAGTACCAGTATGAAACAGTTCCGAACGATCCCTTAAATGCTCGTATATATACCCTCGACAATGGGTTAAAGGTATACATGAGCGTTTACAAAGATGAACCTAGGGTGCAAGCTTATATAACGGTTAAGGTTGGTAGCAAAAACGACCCATCGGAAACTACCGGTTTGGCTCACTACTTTGAGCACCTAATGTTTAAGGGTACTTCAAAATTTGGTACAATCGATTGGGAGAAGGAAAAACCAATGCTCGATAGTATTGAATCGCTTTTTGAAGAGTATCGGGGTGAAACTGATCCCGAGAAACGCAAAGCAATATATCATTTAATCGATAGCATTTCCTTTGAAGCCTCAAAAATTGCCATTCCTAATGAGTACGATAAGCTTATGAGTGCAATTGGCTCTAAGGGTACAAATGCCATGACTTCGAACGATTTTACTGCTTACGTTGAAAATTTCCCCAGCAATCAGCTCGAAAACTGGGCCATGATTCAGTACGAGCGTTTTACTGATCCGGTAATTCGCCTATTTCATACCGAGCTCGAAACGGTTTACGAGGAGAAAAACATGTCGTTAACACAAGATGTACGCAAAGTATGGGAAACAATGCTTAGCCTGCTTTTCCCAAACCATCCTTATGGCCAGCAAACTACCCTTGGTGAAGCAGAACATCTTAAAAATCCCTCAATTATCAACATTAAGAATTTCTTTGAGCAGTATTACGTGCCCAACAATATGGCCATTGTTCTGTCTGGCGATTTAGATCCCGATAAAACTATAGCCATTATCGATAAGTACTTCGGACAAATGGAGCCCAAAGAGCTTCCTGAGTTTACCTTCGAGACTGAAAAGCCAATTGAAGAGCCTATTGTTGAAGAGGTTGTTGGCCTTGAGGCCGAGAGGGTTTACGTTGGCTACAGATTCGAAGGTGCTGCCAGTCAGCAGGCGCTTATTGCCGATTTAGTTGGTATGATGCTTTCGAATCGTTCAACTGGACTTATTGACTTGAACGTTAACCTTAAGCAAAAAACGTTATCGTCGGGTGCGTATGTTATGACATTGGCCGATTACTCCATGCTTAACCTTTACGGTATGAACAAAAGCGGGCAAAGCCTCGAAGAGGTTAAGGATATTCTTCTTGAGCAGGTACAGCTGCTGAAAAATGGAGAATTTCCCGATTGGATGCTCGAAGCTACCATCAATAA
>CAZGQZ010000051.1:0-6488 GCA_964527985.1 uncultured Rikenellaceae bacterium
ATTTCGCCCAACCCATAACGTGAATATGGTGAATAGGTGGTTAAGCTTTGAGAAGAGGCCACAAAAGACATTGCCCACAAGGCCAGTGTGAGAAGAAGAGTTTTGCTGTTATTCATTATAGTTTAGAATTCGATTAAGTCCAAAAATCAAAAGATTAGGATGCACAAAGATGCTATTTTTTAACTTTTTATCAAAGAAATTTGCATTGCCACCAGTAAAAACTACTGTTATGTTTGGGTACTCTTTTACCACCAAACTAATGTATCCATCAACCTCATTTACAACGCCATTTAAAACCCCCGATTGTATTGACTCATAGGTTGATGTTCCCACTAGCGGGAAATCATCGCCAATTGAAAGTAATGGAAGTTTAGCTGTAAATGCATTAAGCGCTTTAAAGCGCATATCGATACCGGGGGATATGGCTCCGCCAAGGAATTCCCCTTTATCGTTAATAACATCGTAGGTAATTGCCGAACCGCAATCAACAACAAGTAAATTGCTTGATGGATAAATGGTGCTAGCTCCCACTGCCAAAGCCAACCTATCGACTCCTAACGTTTCGGGTGTTTTATAACAGTTTTTTAGAGGGATTTTCACCTCAGAATTAAGCCTTAAAACCTCAAGGTTGTGAGGGAAAAATTCGTCAAAGTTTGAAGGTAATTCCCCAACCGACGAAACGATTACCCTACTATAGCCATAACCTAACGCCAACTCATCAACATCTTTAGGTGTTAGTGTTATGTAGCTATTGTGGTAAATCAGCTCATTATCGGCAAAAACCGCAACCTTTGTAAGGGTATTCCCCACATCAACAACTAAATTATTTCTTTGCCTATCAGTTTTCATTGTAATGAAAATATTTACCCTACAAACGCCTTTAACGGGTTGAATCGTATATTTGTTTTACTGTTAACAAGGCTTCATCCATGCTTTTAACATCTTTACACACAAGCATAAGCTTTTCGCGCTGCTCCTTTAGCTGAAACTTTTTAGGATTATGCTGAATGAAGCCTATGATGTTGGCAAAAGTATTTGACCTATAAAAAGCCGACACCTGATTTGCAATAAAGTAACCAATGAGCTGCTGATTCTTAATGATAACCTTCTCCATTCCAAGCGATTTCGACATCCATCGCAGCTCAACAACGCTTAGCAGCTCCTTAACCTGATGGGGCAAATTGCCAAAGCGATCCTTTAACTTGTATTCAAATGTATCGAGCTCTTGTGGAATGGATATGCTATCGAGTTCGCGGTAAAGACGCATGCGCTCGGGAACACTGCTAACGTATGAATCGGGAATTAGGAGCTCAAGGTCAGTCTCAACGTGACAGTCAATGCTATTGGGTTTCCACTCGTTTGGCTTGGGAGTGGTATCGGTGGTTAACACCTCGGCAAACTCTTCATCGCGGAGCTCCTGCATGGCCTCATCAAGAATTTTGTGATAGGTTTCAAAACCGATATCGGCAATAAAACCACTTTGCTCGGCACCCAGCATGTTTCCAGCACCTCGTATATCCAAATCCTGCATGGCAATGCTAAAGCCGCTACCTAGCTCTGAGAATTCCTCAATAGCCTTTAGTCGTCGCCTTGCCTCTTGGGTTAGCCCTTCGAGCGGAGGAGCCAGCAGATAGCAAAATGCTTTTTTGTTCGAACGGCCTACCCTGCCCCTAAGCTGATGTAAATCGCTAAGTCCAAACATGTGGGCATTATTAATTATGATTGTGTTTGCATTAGGAATATCGAGACCCGACTCAATGATTGTTGTTGAAATTAGCACATCGTAATCGCCCGAAATAAAGTCGAGCATGGTTTTCTCAAGAACAGCAGGCTCCATTTGTCCGTGGGCAACTATGGAGGTTACATTATTGCATATTTTGGATATCATTTGCTGGATCTCGCCAATGTTTTGCACCCTGTTGTGAACAAAAAACACCTGACCTCCTCGGCTTACCTCATACTCAATGGCCTCTTTTATTACCTCGGGGTTAAATGTATGCAACTCAGTTGCAATTGGATGTCGGTTAGGCGGAGGAGTATTGATGATAGATAGATCGCGAGCACCCATTAGCGAAAACTGCAGGGTTCGCGGAATTGGAGTTGCAGTTAGGGTTAGCGTATCGACGTTAACGCGAAGCCGCTTCAGCTTTTCCTTTGCCGCCACGCCAAACTTCTGCTCCTCATCAACAACCATTAAACCAAGGTCCTTAAACGTTACCGACTTACCCAAAAGAGCATGCGTACCAATAACAATATCAACTTTCCCTTCGGACAACCTTTGCAGAATTTCTTTTTGCGCCTTGGGGCTTTTCATTCGGCTAACAAACTCAACAGTGCAGGGGAAATTTGCAAGCCGTTGCTTAAAGGTTTGATAATGCTGCAAAGCAAGAATAGTTGTAGGCACCAAAACAGCTACCTGCTTACTATCAGTTACGGCTTTAAAGGCTGCTCTTAAGGCCACCTCGGTTTTTCCAAAACCCACATCGCCACAAACAAGCCTATCCATTGGGATAACGCTTTGCATGTCCTCCTTAACAGCCTGTGTAGCCTTTTGCTGGTCGGGTGTGTCCTCGTATATAAAAGAGGCTTCGAGTTCCTCTTGCAGATAAGTATCGGCCGAAAACGCAAATCCCTTTTCGGCCTTACGTTTTGCGTAAAGGGCAATGAGCTCTTTTGCAATATCCTTAACTTTGCGCTTTGTATTCTGCTTAAGCTTTTGCCAAGCTCCTGAACCCAACTTGTAAAGCTTAGGTTGCTCAGCCTCTTTCCCTCTGTATTTCGAAATGCGGTGTAAGGCATGGATATTCACAAGTAGCGTATCGCCATCCTTGTAGGTAAGCCTAACCGATTCTTGCACCTTCCCGTTTACCGTGGTTTTAACCATACCTCCAAATACACCTATGCCATGATCGACATGAACAACATAATCGCCTGGCTTAAGGCTAAGAAGCTCTTTCATCGATAGGCTATCGGACTTGCTCAGCTCATTTTTCAGTTTGAACTTATGGTATCTATCGAAAATTTGGTGGTCGGTATAAACACACCACTTTAGGCTGTGGTCAGTAAAACCTTGCGAAAGAGATGTGTTTATTGGCGTAAATTTTACTTCGGGGTTAATATTCTGAAAGATATTCTCGAGCCGTTTGTGCTGTGCTGCGTTATCGGCCAGAATTAATGTGGTATAACCTTTATGCGTGTTATCAGCGATATGCTCACTAAGCAAATCGAAGTTTTTGTGAAATGCTGGCTGAGGAGCAATCTGAAAATCGATGGTTGCATTTGGTTTTAGCTGTGGCCTTAAGCCAAACTCAATTAGGGCAAACTGCTGAATGCCATCAAAAAACTGGGCTCCAGAGGCAAAAGTATCGTTGTTGTTTGCGGCCTCAAAGGTGCTATTCATCTGCCCTATAACAACCTCAAGGTCATGTATCCAAACCAAAGCATTTGGAGAGATTACATCGGTAAGCAGCTGCCTATTCGCATTTTCGCCACTCACTTGCAGATTTGGAATTATGGTTATGCTATCGAGCTGTTGAGCCGAGAGCTGGCTGTCGACCTCAAAGGTTCGAACTGACTCCACTTCGTCGCCAAAAAAGTCGATACGATAGGGTAATGATGATGAAAACGAGAACACATCCACAATGCTCCCTCGAACCGAGAAATGGCCAGGTTCATAAACAAAATCGTTACGCTGAAAACCAATACTAAGCAGGAAATCAACCAAGAACTCTTGCGTTATGGTTTCGCCCACCGAAAGAGCTATGGTATTCTTACCAAAATGCTCAGCAGTAACAATTTTTTCGGCCAATGCCTCGGGATAGGTCACAATAACCGCCCAAGCATTTTCAATATCGTTAAGTGATTGTAAAGCTTTCTGAGTATCGGTTCGTTGTATTAGGGCATCGGGGTTCACCTGCTCAAACTGAACTGACCTTTTGTATGACGAAGGGAAAAAATGAATATTGCCTGATGGCAATACGTTTGAGAGATCGGAAAAAAAGTATGCAGCCTCCTCCTTGTCATTTAGCACAACAATCTCATTCCTTTCAAGTTCCTGAGCAATTGCTGCATTTACAATTGCAGCTGACGATCCGGCCAATCCCTTAAGCCTAAGTCGAGGTTTTGGGGTTGACTTGAGCTCGTTTATAGCCTGAATAACCGACTGATGCCTTTTGTACTTTTGAAGCAGTTCAGAAACTAGGAAATTGCTTTGCATTAAGGATTTAATCTGTGGAATGCAAAGGTAAAACGAAATAAATATCCAACAAACCCACAATTGATAAAAAAAGTTAATACGCAGAGTAGCGCTTTAAGCCACATTTAAATGAATGAAACGCCATTTAGAAATAGATTTTTACCTTTGTAATCAGATTAAGGTATCCATTTTATGCTAATGCAACATGAGCGAATCAAAAAAACACATTGATATAAAGGAAGTTATAAAGAGCAAGAGTCCAAGGCTCGCCCGATTGCTCCCAGGCTTTATCATCCGATACCTCAAGCGCATTATTCATGAAGATGAAATAAACCAAGGGCTTAATAGCTTTGGGCATAAGCAAAATGTTGAGTTTATTGATGAAGTACTTAACTACCTTGACGTATCGTACACCATTGAGGGACTTGAAAAGCTTGACGAAAACGAAAGATACATTTTCGCCTCGAACCATCCGTTGGGCGGGCTCGATGGGATAATCCTAATCCATGCGCTTAGCAAAAAGTTTAGTAGCATCAAAGTTCCTTCGAACGATTTGCTAATGAACATTACACAGCTAAAAGATTGTTTTATTCCTGTTAACAAACACGGGAGCCAAACTAAAGAGAATGCACGCATAATGGAAGAAAGCTACGCGTCGAACATGCAAATGTTTAGCTTCCCGGCTGGACTTTGCTCCAGAAAGCAAAAGGGGAAAATTGAGGATTTGGAGTGGCAAAAGAGTTTTATCGTTAAATCAAAAAAGCACCATCGTAACGTTGTACCCATTTTTTTTAGCGGAAAAAATTCAAACTTTTTTTACAACTTAGCACGTGCACGAAAATTTATGGGGATTAAGGTTAATGTTGAAATGCTTTACCTTGTGGATGAAATGTTTAAGCAAAGGGGTCAGCGTCCCCATGTAGTAATTGGCAACCCTATTGAATACACTACATTCGATTCGACCAAAACGCCTAAGCAATGGGCAGCATGGGTTAAAAAGAAGGTTTACGAGCTGAACAAAATTTAACATCACAGAGCATTAGCACTAATTATGTGCTACTTTTGCAAAAAATATTGGGTATGGAACAAATTATTGAACCCGTAGATAAAAGCTTAATTTTAGAAGAGCTAACGCAGGATAAGTTTGTAAGAGAAACCAACAACGGTGGAAACTTATTATACATTATTAACGCGCACAATTCGCCAAACACCATGCGCGAAATTGGTAGGTTGCGCGAGCTTAGCTTTCGAAGTGCTGGAGGAGGTACGGGCAAAAGCATCGATATTGACAAGTACGACACATCTGACAACCCATACAAGCAGCTAATAGTTTGGGACCCAAAGGACAACGAAATACTTGGAGGCTACCGATTTCACTATGTTGGGGCTGGCGAAGAGATGCACTTATCAACAACTGCTCTTTTCAACTTCTCCGAAAAGTTTAAGTCAGAATACATGCCACATATGATTGAGCTAGGCCGTTCGTTTGTTCAGCCTAGGTACCAATCGGCTCAACGGCGCGCAAAAGGACTTTATGCGCTCGATAACCTTTGGGATGGTCTCGGGGCTTTGGTGGTGCTAAACCCAGGCATCAAGTACTTTTTTGGAAAGGTTACCATGTACAAGCAGTACAACCAAAAAGCGCGAAATATTCTGCTTTACTTCATGGAGAAGTATTTCTCAGACAATGAGCAGCTGGTTACACCAATTACCCCAATGGAGGTTGATATTGACAGAGATGAGATGTCAAAACTTTTTAGCGGCTCCGATTATAAGGAAGATTACAAAATTCTTTCAAAAGAGATTCGTAACCTAGGCGAGAATATTCCTCCGCTTATAAATTCGTACATGAACATTAGCCCTTCAATGAAAGTTTTTGGAACAGTTGTTAACCCATACTTTGGCAACGTTGAGGAAACGGGCATAATGATTACCATATCGGATATCTACCAGAATAAGTTTGAACGGCATATATTATCGTTCATAAAACGTAAGATTAAGCGTAAGCTATAGGCAATGTTAAAACGAAAAGGCTGTCTCTAATTCGCCAATTATGCGGTTAGAGACAGCCTTCCTTTTTTCGGCTTAACTGCTATTCTTCTCCAAACTCCTCCTCAAACGATTTCTTGAACTTATCCATATCGCCCTCAATACGTTGATAGCTCTCGCATTGTGAGGCCTCCTTATTGTTGTATTCCTGTAGCTGCTTCAGATACTTTAGCAGCGTTGTCGAACGAAGCACTCCTGAATTTCGCGAGGTACCTACCGTATTGGCATACTGCTGAAGATACTC
>CAZGQZ010000051.1:6588-13970 GCA_964527985.1 uncultured Rikenellaceae bacterium
ATTATAGCAAACTTCTTCATGGCATCAAACATTTAGGTTAGTATTCAAAAATAGGCAAATTTTGTTACAAGTTCAATGCCAAGAATACTCTAACCTCTTAATATGCTCTCTGGTTTCGTCCCTCGATAAAATTGATAAACGAGCTATTCACCACCTTGTTCCCCCCTGGCGTTGGGTAGTTTCCGGTAAAGTACCAATCGCCATTGTCATTGGGGCAAGCTTCGTGTAAGTTTTCAATAGTTTGATAAACAATCTTAACCTTAGCATTCATCCCCTTTGGAGTGAGCAGCTGCGCAATTTTGTCGGAAATTTGATTAGGGGTAAAGGGCCGATAAATATCCTTAACGTAGTTTACAATTTCCTCCTTAGGTAAGTTTTGTTGAGCCTTACACTGCTTGTAAACAGTATTAATTACGCTCTCCTGTCCCGTTTCTTTGAGCAGGTCGATTGCTGCACGAAACGCCACAAAATCGCCTAGTTTGGCCATATCAATACCGTAGCAATCGGGGTATCGAATTTGTGGTGACGATGATACCACCACAACCATTTTTGGCCCAAGCCTATCGAGAATCCGCAGGATGCTTTCTCTGAGCGTTGTACCCCGAACAATTGAATCGTCAATAACAACCAAATTGTCAACTCCTTCGCGAAGTGCCCCGTAGGTAACGTCGTACACATGGCCAACCAAATCGTCACGACCCGAATCTTGACTTATGAACGTTCGAAGCTTGACATCCTTAACGGCAATCTTTTCAACTCTGGGTCTCGATGCGATAATCCTCTCGATATCGGAGGATGAGAGGCTACCATTACCCTCTTTAATCAACCGCGATTTTTCCTTCAGCATGTAATCCTCAACCCCTCGAACCATTCCGTAAAATGCTGTTTCGGCGGTATTTGGGATAAAAGAGAAGACCGTATTTTCCAAATCATGATCTATCTTATCAAGTATTACTGGCGTTAATAGCTCTCCTAATTTTATACGCTCGCGATAGATATCCCTATCGGTACCTCGCGAAAAGTAAATTCGCTCAAACGAGCATGAACGTCGTTGTTGTGGCACTCGAATTTCATCCATTGACACCTCGCCGCTACGCTTAACAATTAATGCATATCCGGGCTTTATCTCATTTACATCGGCAGTGGGGATATTCATTACGGTTTGAATAACCGGACGCTCCGAGGCAACTACAACAATCTCGTCGTTGGCATAGTAAAAAGCCGGTCGAATTCCCCATGGGTCGCGGCAAACAAAGGCATCGCCATGGCCAAGCATGCCCGCAAGGGCATAGCCTCCATCGAAATCTTTTGTGGCTTCTTGAAGCACTTTTCGTGCGCTAATGCTATTGGCAATAAGGTTGCTTATCTCGCTATTTGCATAACCATCATTTTTATACTGTCGGAAAAGCTGCTGGTTTTCCTCATCGATAAAGTGGCCTAACTTTTCGAGTACGGTAACCGTATCGGAATAATCCTTTGGGTGTTGGCCTAGGTCGATAAGCCTTTGAAACAGCTCGTCAACATTGGTCATGTTAAAGTTTCCGGCCAGAACCAGAGTTCGCGATTTCCAGTTGTTTTCGCGCATAACCGGATGAACATAGTCGATGGAGTTGTTGCCAAACGTTCCGTAGCGTAGGTGGCCAAGGTAAAGATCGGAAGCAAAGGGAATATTCTGTTTTGCCCAAAGCGGATCGTTGAACAGGTCGGGTTTTTCGCGCCACTGGTCTAACCCTTTATGAATAGAATCGAAAATATCGCGAATTGATGATGAGGAATTGCTTCGTACCCTATCGATATAACGGTAACCAGGCTTTAAATCGAACTTAATACTTGCCACTCCGGCTCCATCCTGCCCACGGTTATGCTGCTTTTCCATGAGTAGGTAAAGCTTATTGAGTCCGTAGGCCCAGGTTCCGTATTTCAATTGGTAATACTCTAGTGGTTTTAGCAAACGGATTAGGGCAATGCCACACTCGTGCTTAATTAGTTCAGACATACAGCGAATAATAATTGAAGGTTATGGCCAATAAAAAAGATAGGCAGCCAATAAGTGCTGCCTTTAATCTGACAATAAGGATTATGCTTGAGGCAAGGCTCCTGTTTCCATTTATTTTTATAGGTTTGGAGTATTGCTGCAAGCGTCTCATTCAATATGATATTTATATCAATCTAAACGGGGGAAATTAATCCACTCACTAATAATAAATGCTTTGGGATACTTATGCGATAATCGCTTAAGCTGCTTTAGGGCTTCGTCGCGCGAGCGAAAATCGCCTACCGAGACTTTGTAGTATGGGCTTTGAAATGTTCGGTAAACCGATAAGCCAGGGAATTCTTCCATAAATTCGTTCATAACCTCCAAAGAGCTAGCACGTGAATGCTGACCTAAATCGAAGTAAATTCTGATACGAAAGCCCTGCATTCCGGGTCGTGAGGCATTTTGCACATAGTAAGCGTTAAGAAGCTCGCCAATCTCACCATCCTGACTAATGCTAATATTTCCCATTTCGGGATGGAACTTTTCAAGCTCTTCGATTATTGTCAAAGGTTTTTGAGCCGAAAGGCTAAGCGAAAGCATTAACCCTAACAATAAGGTTGATAGATGCTGAAAAACTTTGGATTTGGCAAAAAACATAGAATGCTAAATTTTGCTTAGGGTGCAAAGTTAAAAAAGTTTTTGTAAGCACTTACATCAAACTAGTAAGATTGAAGCTAAAGCGATGAGGCAATATTCCGAAAGGGTTGTCGGGCTACCTTTATGGTTTTACGAACCGGAAACGACTTCCCTTTTATCTTACCCTCAACTTCTATTCTATCGAGTAACGATTCAATGCTTCCTGATGAGGCTAAACGAAACGCATCGGCAACCGTGCGCAGCTCAATTTCGGCAGGAACAACGTATGTTTGTCTAGAGCAAGGCACAAGCTTAATTGGCTCAGCAATTCGAAACATTCCCAGCTCTCTATCATTGAGCCAAGCCTTGAACTCTATTTGCGTTACCGAAATTTTACGGGTATTGGGGTTATCAATTTCCACATCGAAATTAAGCAGAACAACATTTTGCTGGAGTCCTCGGAACTGCACTCGACTAACCTCCTTAATAAAAATATCGTTAAACCGGCCGCAACCCGAAACTAGGGCAACCAAAACGAAAAAGGCAATTACCTTAAAAAAACTCTTGGTACTTCTCATTGTTAAATGCTGGTTATTTGCGGATCTGGTCAGCAATTGGTGTGCCAAGTCTACTCAGCCTCCTCAAGGGCTTTTAGCAGCTCGTCAGTCATTTCGATATTGTGGTAAACGTTCTGCACATCATCGTTATCCTCAAACTCGTCAACTAGCCTAAGCACTTTCATGGCAGCCTGAGGTTCGAGGGTTTTATAATCGTTTGGTATTCGCTGAAGGCTTGCATTCTCGGCTTCAATATTTAGCTCATCCAATTTTTTCTGCATGCTACCAAACTCGGCCATGGGGCAATAAACAGTAAAGGCCTCTTCGTTTTCCTCAATCTCATCTGCTCCTGCATCGATTAGCTCGAGTTCCAGCTCATCAATATCAAGGTTTGCCTTCTCTCTGAGAATGGTAAAAACCCCTTTACGCTCGAACATAAAGCTAAGCGAGCCGTTTGTGCCCAAACTGCCTCCGCGTTTGCTAAATATTGAGCGTATTGCGCTAACGGTGCGGTTGTTATTGTCGGTAAGGCACTCAACAAAAATTGGTACTCCCTCGGGGCCATAACCCTCAAAAGTCATTTCCTGTAGTGCATCGCCTTCCTTATCGGCCTTTGTAATGGCTCGTTGAATATTATCCTTAGGCATGTTAACGCCCTTGGCGTTATTAATAGCGAGCCGTAGCCTTGGGTTTGCCTCTGGGTCGGCTCCTCCCTCTTTAACGGCTACAGTAATTTCCTTTGTAATTCGGCTAAACATCTTTGAGCGCTTTGCATCGAGCGCACCTTTCTTCCGCTTAATGGTTGACCATTTATTGTGACCTGACATAACAAATGTTTATTGGTTAGCATTTAGTTAAGCAAAGTAAGAGCCGTAAAAATAGCTAGAAAAATGGGTTTTTCAATATTTGCACGAAAGTCAATCCCTTTTAGCCTCTAAAGAGTATGCGCTAGGCTATATTCAGCCATTTCGATTAAACAATGTTAAACTAAAAAAGCGAGGAAAACATGTACTGTCCCCTCGCTTTTTAAAACTAAACCAAACCACTAATTTTTAACCAACCTCTTTACTTCTTTGCTTCCATCGGATTTGTACATAATGAGTATATATATACCACTGTTTAGCTCATTAGTGCTTAAGCTATGTGACGAGTCTTGGTTAAGGACTTTGTCTATTACTACCTGCCCCATAATGTTCGCTAGCTGAACACGGCTTAAACCTTGGGCATTTGATAAGGTTATTAAACTTGAGAATGGGTTCGGATACACATCGTAGCTGTTAAAAGTGTTACTTGTTTCAACGCTAACCGGGGTAACATAGTAACAACTGGTGGTATCAACGCAGCCACTTTGCGTAATCTCAACGGCATAGCTTCCCGAGGTTTCGGGCGAAAAAGTTTGCTCTGTTGCACCGCTAATAGGCATAAAGTCAACGCAGCTTAGCCATTGATACTCCCCGTCGGTAATGGCAGTGAGGCTGTGAGTTTCCTCGGTAATGCTTAGGTCAACTTGGTGGACATAAAGGTTGGAGAATACGATGCTATCGTTACCAAATTCGGTTATGAGCGTGTCGGTATAGAGCCCTGATTCGAGCTGAAAATCATTCTGAAGGTAGATGCTATCGCCATGGCAAATCTGCAGGTCCTGATGAAAAACCTTTGGCGTAAGCACTTCAAGCAAAGTAGGATAATAGGGACCTTCACCGGAAACTCCAGTAAAAGTATGCTTGCTTTGCAGCTCATTAGCCAAAGGATCGTACTCGAACATTACACCATCGTTATACTCAGTCCCAAAATAGGTGGTACCGTACATTTTCCCATTTGAAGCTTTTGCCCAGTTTACCATATGCCAACCGTTACCCCAAGGTAATTGCTGTAAATGGGTATAAGTATTCGTTTCGACAGAAAACTTATAAATTGCTCTATCTTCAGCTCCGCCATAGGTATAACCGTGCGCAATGCCATAAAAACTTCCCTCACCATCGGGGATAAGATTACCCAATGGACCTCGGCCAACATCATCGCCCTGTGTAAAGTTATAAACAACAGAATACTCATTGGTTTCTGGATTGAATGTATAAACCACTCCGTTAGAGTGCTGCCCTCCGTACATGGTAGTACCGTACAGTAACCCATTTGGTGTTTTGTAAAATGAGCTATTAGGATGCCCTCCGGTTGCATCGGCAAAATGGTGGAGAACAGTGAATTCGTATTGGTTATAATCGAACTTGAAGAGTGTACCCCTCCATCCATCACCATCATATGTCATTACGCCAAGTAAAACTCCTGGCTCGTTCTCAAGCATATGCATAGAACAACCCGTGCCTGTACTTTGGGACAAATCGTAAACCTTTACTAACGACTCATCAGCGGGGTTGAATTCAAAGATAGTTCCCGAACCATTAGCCCCTCCGTTACTAGTAACGCCATAAATACGCCCATTTTCGGCAATAACTAGCTCACTCGAGGGTGAACTGCCTGTTTCGGCGTAATTGAAATGGTGTAAAGGGGTAAGCTCACGGCTTACCATGTCGTACTTGTAAAAAACACCATGCTCATAAAGCCCTCCATAGGTGGTTGTTCCGTACAAGGTATACTTATCATACTGTATTGGGGCTTTATTTGGTCCTTCGCCAGTCAATGAACTTTCAAAGTTAAATACAAGGGATAAATTGTTTTCGCTTAAATCGAACTCGAATAGGGAGCCTGAGTCATTGGTTCCACCATCACTAGCTATACCGTATAGTTTACCATTAGCTGTAATTAAAGGCGTTCCAACTGGACGAATAATCTCGTCAACATCAGTGTACATCCAGTCGTACCATTGAGTAAAATGAGATAAAATCTCAAGATTATTTAGCCCAGGGTCGTAGCAGAATAGAGTTCCTGTGTTATTCTCACCACCGCTCTGGCAGACTCCATATAAAAGGCCACCAGCCGAAAGAGCTAAACTACCATAAACGTCCTGTCCAGTAGTTTCGCTATTAAAATGAACCTTGGCTGATAGCGAAAAATCATCAGGATTGAACTCCACGATTGCTCCATTATCATTATCCCCTCCCCACGAAGTGTTTATGTAAAACATTCCATTGGGTGCCTCAACCAAATTTCCGTAAATACCTCCACTAGTCACACTGGCTTGCAAAGAGATACTTTGAAGGATTTCCTGATTATCCAAATCGAATTCGAAAATAGTTCCATCATCATGCTCTCCGCCAGATAACGTTGCGCCAAAAACCCTTCCGTTGCTTGCAATGGTTAAGCCACCATAGGGGTAGCTACCATCGGTATAGCTAAAATGGTGCAAATCGGCGTATTGTTGTTGATCAATATCGTATTGAAAAATTACACCACAACCGCTGCTCCCTCCTTCGAATGTCATCCCCATGAGTTTGCCATCACTAAAAATTAGGCTACCATAAGGGCGGTAACCCGTTTCGCTGGTAAAGTTGTGCAAAACGGTATAAGTAGAATCAGCCAAAGTATATTGGTATATAACTCCGCTTGAGTTTGAACAATAGTTGGTAGTACCATAAAAAACACCAGGTTCTACCTCAATGGGCGCTGCAATAGGTTCATCGCCACTATCGGGATGAAATGAGTGCATAACCAAATACTCATCCATTGCTGGATCATACTCGAAAAGTACGCCATCACCATGTAAACCGCCACTTTGGCTTACTCCATAAATTTTTTCGTTAGATGCTTGAGTAAGCGTAGAATATTCGAATTCGTAACCCATTATCTTGGGAAAATGGTACTCAACAGTATAGTTCTCTCCGTTTATATCTGTTGTAAACAGTACTCCTGCCTGGTACTTTCCTCCTTGTTCGGTTGAGCCCCAAAGCTGAGGTTGCGCTTGAACATTTGCGGCTATAATTACTATTGAAGCTAAAAGCAGGGTGGAAAATTTCTTCATAATCATAAGTTTAGTGTTTGTAAGTAGAAGTAAGCAAAATGCACAGCAAGACTTACACCTGCTGTGCATTACCTATTTTGCTAGTTTACCTTTGGTTTTTGTGCTCCAAACCCTTCAACTGCTCCAAATAGCTTATGGGTTTCGTTAGCTGGATAGCGATTGGCAAAGAATGAAATTTTTGCCGTACCCGATGCCTGTTGTGGCAAGCCAATTATTGAACGCACCTGATTCCAGTCGGTGTTAGGATCGTACTCCATAGAAACCTCGGCAGCCATATTTATAAACTCCGATATAT
>CAZGQZ010000052.1:0-13736 GCA_964527985.1 uncultured Rikenellaceae bacterium
TCAACCAATTGCTCAATAATAGGAACAAGGTTTCGCTTGAGGATATAGGTGTAAGTATCGGCAGGTACTTTCCAGCCTTTAAGCTGGCCGTATCGTTTCGAGACCTCGGGTGGTATACGATTGCTCAATTCCTCAATGTATTCCTCCTGAAGAGGAATTGGAGGCGAGTCGGTATCGGGGTACATACGGTCGGCGCCGGGTAACACCCTTTCAAAAATGGTTGTTCCATCGGGTAACGATTTGCGCGTTTCGCCAGGAATGCCCTCAAAGGCCATCTTGCAGCGCTCGTCCACAACGTCAATTGCTGTAGGAATATCGTCGGCTGGTCCCCAAACAAGGCAAATTGCATCGTTGTTTGTAGCCTGAAGTATATTGGAAATTTTTTGCTCGTCGTTCGCGCTTAACGCATCATTTAGTTCCTCAGTGCTAGTCATATTGGGTCGCTCAATGCATGCAATAACCTTTAGCCTATCGGCTAGCTCGTTGCTAAACGATTTTTCGGGCTGTGTAAAGTGCGATAAAATACCGTTGAAACTGGGTAGCTTTATGGCTACAACCTTAGTCCCATTTTTTATAGCAGTAGGAGGGACAAAATCAAGTCCTAATTTTTTGGGAGATATTTCTTGCCACTCCAAACTCCATTTTTTTGGATCGGGATAACGTTCCAGCAACTTTTTACGAATATTTAGCAAGGCCCATTGCCTGAACGCTTCGTTGTGCGATAGTTCAGGTATCCATTTGTTGTGAGCTACGCCTTTAATCTCAACACGAGTGCCACCCTTGCAGCTAACGTTTACATCTTCGCGTCCGGCACCTATCCCGGTTCTAACTCTGCCTGTACTGCGGTTTAGGAAGCGAATATGCTCAGCAGCCTCGCGTAGCTCATCGGGGGTAAGGCATTGTGGATGGGTAACTGTTTCAATAAGCGGCATACCCAAGCGGTCGGTTTTGTAAATTCTGTTGTGCCCTATATCGGAAATTTCTCGGCACGAGTCTTCCTCGATACTTAGCTGGAGTATGCCAATTTTCTTGTTGCTAAGCTGAATTTCGCCTTCAACTCCAAGTATGGCAGTTCGTTGAAAACCGGTGGGAATGCTACCGTCGAGGTATTGCTTGCGGGTGATGTGAACTTCGCCTACAATGTTTAGCTTACATAAGAGTGAGATTTCCAGCGCGTACTCCAGGGCCTCTCGGTTAATGGGGAATGGTGGGGTGTCGTCAATCTCGTAAGTGCAAGCGGTTTTGTTATTTATGCGGTAGAAAATATTTTTACGGGTTTTGAATTCCATTAGCGCTGTTCCGTCGTATTCGCCCATTTCGCTAAGCGTTGGGCGCATATGGCGGATAATTTCGGCATCGTAATCGTTGTGGTCGTGGTAGATGCCTGCTGGGCAACGGCAAAAAAGTTTTTGTTTTGTTTTTAGCTGTTGGTGTACCTCAAGCCCCGATTTGAAACCAATGCGTTCGTAGTCGGATTTTTTTGCCTTTTTGCGGCTAACGTAGCCAATCTCCTTTTGGGTTTGCTGATAGTTTCTTCGAGGATCGAAGCCGCTTTGGCTGGTTTTCTTTTTCATCTGTGCGGTATGTTAAAGGCAGGTTAGAGTAGTTTTTTTAACTCCAATAAATATAGAATTGTTTGCCGATACGGCAAAGAGAATTGGCTATTAGTTTTTTAACGGGTTATGAACAGGTAGGACAGCTATAGGTTATCGGTTGTTGGTTGTCGATTATTGGTTGAGCGAACCAGTTGTTCGAGCTTTTCTCTGTTATTTGAAATTCGAATATCTCTTTCGCTATCCGATTCAAGCTTCGCGTTGTCGATGTTTTTTAAGGTTTCAGGTAGATCCCAATCTATTTCCTTTTTCTGGTGTATTTTGTTTAGTATTCTCTGTTTGTCGCCGTTACTTAGCAATATTGAAGGGATTTCATCGAGAACCTCATCGAAGTTTATGCAGTTAACTTTTTCAACAAAAAGTTGTAGTGTAGCCCCTTCGACTGGTTGATAGAATGGGTTAGATTTTAGGGTTTGCAATATTCTTAAATCTTTTGTGAGCATCGACCCGTTTAGCAATTCATTAAAGAGTAGGCTCGAATCAAAATCTGAAATAATAATCCTATCATCATGGCTGCTAATTAGGTTTAGGTTTTGCTTTGTTCTATCGATATTAAGCATTAGCACGTCAAGGAGGTAGGCGTAGGAGTAATTTTCCAAATTGAGAGTGGATAAATCGCTGTGGGTTAAAGGGTGAATATTGTCGAGATACTCGAAACAAATGTTTATGCCTAGGCTCTTGTCGATTAAATCTCTAACCTCAATATAAATGCTTTCGTAGTTTAGCGAGTTGTTGAGCTCAATCCATTTTGGTTGGCGAGTGTTTACTCCAATAAGTTGCCCTACTCTATTTCCAAACCATTCGCTAATTGCAGCGTATTGTCCGCTCAATCCGCCATTGAGTTTAACTAACAACTTTTGACCTTCGTGCTGTACTATAATTGGAGTTGAGCTGCCGCCTTGGATGTATGAAATTGCCTTCATGAAAATTTTTCAAAATTTTGTTGAGCCCTTCAAAGATTTTTGGAATAGTATCAATTGTATGGGTAATAGAGTTTGAGAGTGGAATAATATAATATCCTAAGTTACTCAAACTTAATCGTCCTATCAGGGCTAATGCGCGAAACTACCATTGAGGGAATTAGCAGCATAGCAAGCGTTACAGCAAAGGTGCCAATGTTTACCAATACAATATATAGGGCATTTAGGTTGATGGGTACGGTTGATAAGTAGTAGTTGGCCTCGTCGAGTTTAATTATACCAAACTGATGCTGGATAAGGCAAAGCCCAATGCCTATAATATTTCCCCATAGCAATCCCTTTGCAATTATATGCCCCGATTGAATTAGAAATATTTTTTGTACAAAGCGGTTTTCGGCGCCAAGTGCTTTCAGTACACCAATCATATGCGTGCGCTCAAGTATAATGATAAGCAATCCGGAAATCATGTTGATGCCAGCAACAGCAATCATTAAAATTAGCAGGATGATTACATTTAGATCCTGCAACCCAAGCCAGTCGAAAATTTGTGGGTACTTATCGATTATGCTTTGCACTTTCAATCTCGACCCATCGCTAAGGAAGCGAAAAGCAACAATGTCTTCAACGGTTAGGGTGAGTTTCTGAATCTTTCTGAAATCGCTAATTAGGAGTTCAAGCCCTGTTACCTGATTGGAGTCCCAACCGTTTAGCTGCTGTATATGCTTAATATCGCTGATTACGAAAAGCCTGTCGAATTCGGCCATTTGCGAGTCGTAAATTCCCTCAACGGTAAATCGCCTAAAGCGGGGAGGTTCCTGAACAAAAAACATATCGAACTTGTCGCCAACATTTAGCCTAAGAAGCTTTGAAAGCGTTTTGGAGATAACAACGCCGTTGGATGTGGTAGAGTCGGAGATGGAAATAGTGCTGCCTTGCTTTAGGTTTTGCTTAAAAAAGCTCCAGTCGAAGTCGGTTGATACTCCCTTAAGCACAACACCTTGAATGTCGGTATCGGTTTTAATTATTCCTGGTTTAAGGGCAAACGATTGAATGTGCTCAACACCCTTAATGTTCAGTAGTTCGGGTATAAAATCTTGGTTGCTATTAATTGGCGTTGTTTCAAATGAAATATTCCTGTCGAAATTGGTTATTTGAATATGGCTGCCAAAGCCAATGGTTTTTTCCGAAATCTCGTTTTTAAAACCGGTAATTACAGCAACGGCAATAATCATAACTGCCAGGCTAAGCGCAACGGCAATGGTGGCAATTTTTACAAACGGTCGCGAGAGGCTACCTTTCGATTCCTTGGGGTCAACCAGTCGGTTAGCAATAAACTGTTCGGTTTTCAATTGCAAGATTTTTTGATGTAGGCAAATTTAGCAAATTTTACTTCCTCCCAAAATCGGCAGGTATTTCGCCCCAAATTTGGGTTTCCCATTTAAGCAGCTTGTTTTGCCATGTGTTTTCGCGAAGCCATTTTTCGGCACGGGCAATAAGATCGAAAAGTATTTGGTTTCGCTCGGTTTTTTTTAGCGTGGTATTGGCTCTCTTTTTGCGAATCCAGCTAATTGCGGTCATTGAGTCGGTGTAAATGGGCAGGTTGCTGCCTTTCTGTTTAAGGAAAGCAAGGCCATGAACAATGGCCAAAAATTCGCCTACATTATTAGTGCCATCGAAGTAAGGGCCTTGCCTAAAAATTTCGCGTGCTGTTTTGGCATCAACCCCTCGGTACTCCATGTCGCCTGTAGCAGTGTTCCAAGCAGCATCAACAGCAAGCGAAGGGAATACGGGCTTGGGTTGATTCTCGTTTAGCCCCTCAAGTTGAAGCGCAACGTTTGTTTGCTTTGTGGTATAGTCGTGGTAGTTTCCTTTTAGTGCTGCTTCGGCAGCATGGCGCGTAGGGAACGATTTATACTTTGCGTTCGGATATCCCTTGATGCTTTTTTGACACTCATCCCAACTCTCAAACACACCTACTTTTCCGCCTTCCCAAACCGTATAGTATTTCTTTTTTGCCATTTAGCCGTTTAAGTTTATGGTTTTACAGCAACCATTCTTATTACAATTGCATTTCCTTTGTGATGCGATCCTTCGCTTAAACAAATCTCTTTCGTTTCTATATGTAGGATGTTTAGCGCTTTATAGTAGTTCTCAATTTCGTTTGGGGTAACAAAAAAGTCGGGATTTTTTGGCCCACCCGAATTTCGTTTAATTTGCTCTGGATGGAATGTTTCCATTATAAGTGTTCCCCCAGGTTTAAGCCAATTTACCATTTTGTTGGCAAATAGCGGCTTCTTTTCCTTAGGTATATGCAAAAAAGCCAATGCTATGGCGTCGAATTTATCGTTTATGTCGATGGTGAAAATATCATCGACTAAATAGGTAACCGCTAAACCATTTTCTGCAAAAAGGTTTTCGGCTTTTTGTTTAGCCATTTGGCTAAAATCGATGGCCGTAACTTCCCATCCGTTTTTTGCTGCCCAAAGGGCATTGCGTCCTTCGCCCTCGCCAGGGAGTAAAAGCTTTCCAAGGGCAAGTGTTGATAGCTCCTGTTTTAAAAATTGATTGGGCTCGGTACCGTATATGTATTGGGAACTTGAATATCTATTGTCCCACTCCGCACTTTTCGACATTAGTTTACTGGTAAAAAATCGGGGTAAAGCAAGTATTTTTCTCTTATGGGTAAAAATTGGGCTATATTGTTTTGCCAACCTACTCTTATATCGTATTCGCTCTCCCCATCTTCAAGGCTTTGCCTAAGCATTGGCCCACCTGCCAGCGTGTTGAAGTATGAGTTGAAGAATTTATCCTTTTCGGGGAACGATTGGTATGCAAACATTAGCCAGCTAAGATTAATCTGACGCAGTTCGGTGAAGTATTGTGCGCTGTAATCCCTAAGGTCGATTCCATAGCAAAGCATATCTTGGTAGGGTGGATTTTTGCTCGCACCAGGTGTGCTAACCGGCGTAAACTTGTACTCCATGTTCGTTAGGCTGGGATGCCCAAATATTTGAAAAGGGTAATCGGTTCCGCGACCAACGCTAATAACAGTACCCTCAAAAAAACCAAGCGATGGGTATAGGTAAACCGCGGTTTGGTTTGGCAGGTTTGGCGATGGGCGAGTAGGCAATACATAGGTTGAGTCGTGCGTGTAGCTATCACAGGGTATAACGCTTAAGCTGCATGTGGCTCCATTTTGCAACCAACCTTCGCCGTTAATCATAAGGGCAAACTCGCCTATGGTCATGCCGTGCACTAGGGGAACGGGGTGCATGCCCACAAACGATCGGTAGTTTGTATCGAGCATTGGCCCATCAACAAAAAAACCGTTAGGGTTTGGCCTGTCAAGAATAATGAGCGGAGTGCCCGTTTCGGCACAGGTTTCCATAACGTAGTGCATGGTTGATATGTAGGTGTAAATTCTAACGCCTACATCTTGCATATCGAAAATAACAATGTCAAGGTCTTGAAAATCGGAGTGCGATGGCTTTTTGTTTTTACCGTAAAGCGAAACAATGGGAAGGCCGGTTAGTGAATCGTTATGGTTTTTAATTAGCTCGCCAGCATCACCTTGTCCTCTGAAACCATGCTCGGGGCTAAAAATTTTAACAACGTTAATGTTAAGCGACAAAAGGCTATCGACTAGGTGCGTTTGGTTAATTATGGTTGAATGGTTGGCTACAATACCAACTCGTTTATCTTTTAAAAGATGGATGTACTCCGAAGTTCGTTCGCATCCTAGGATAATCCGGTTCTCTTTTTTTGCATCGCTAGGTTGCTGCCGATTGCACGACGATACGGCTGCAATGATTAGTATAATGATGAGCGTTTT
This sequence comes from uncultured Rikenellaceae bacterium, assembly GCA_964527985.1. Lineage (GTDB taxonomy): Bacteria > Bacteroidota > Bacteroidia > Bacteroidales > Tenuifilaceae > Perlabentimonas. Next base: position 6,366 of record CAZGQZ010000052.1, read on the forward strand.
CAATGTTCAGCATTTTTGTTTAGTACGAAAGTACTAAAATTGTTGTGTATGGGCATTGGGTAAAGCAAAAAAAGAGAAATCGACTTGGATGATCGATTCCTCTTTTAGCGTATAATATGTTAGCTCGCTATGCTAAGGTAATGTTTTCCGATTCGGCAAGCCCAAACTCCTCTTTCATCATAATGCCGAGGTTTTCGAGCTCATCAAGAATTGGGTTGTATATTTCGGGTATTACAGGAATGTGAACGCCCTTTGCTGAAATTTTATCGTTCAGAATCATTTCAACCCCAACAGCAGCAGGCAAGGCAACAGTGCGTGCAATTGATGTGTCGGTTTTAAGCGTTCCAAAGTCGAGCATGCGCGAGCGAATAACCTCTCTTTTGCCATTGGGGTAGCTAGCAAGGAAGGTGTGCTGCATTACAATCATATCGCGTTCCTCGTCGCTTATCATCATTTTATCAATCATAATATCCGATACTACTTCGAAAGGCGAATCCTCATTGCGGTTAATAGGGGTTTGGCTAAATAAACCAAGCCACTCCATTGCAATAATTGGGTTTGAGTTTGGGCTAATGCCAAGGAATTGAGCAGTGGCTTGCTTAATGTTTTCTGAGCCTTTTTCACCAATTAGCTTAACAATCATATCGGCAAGGGTTAGCCCTTTAAGGTCAATTTTATCGCACGATAAGAGGTTGAGCCTTTTCATGGCATCGAGCACTTCGCACCATTTAGGGTATCGGAACGTACCACGCATCATAGTTTTTACCTCGGGTATTCCGTATAGGTCGATGTAAGGCAGCGAATCTCTGTTGGGGTAAACCTCAAGTTCGCCTACGTCGCAGCAAAAAACCTTGGTTGGGTTTTTAAATAAATCCTCAGTGGGAACCTCTTTTACGCTTTCGTTGCGTAAATATTTCCCGTCGTTATTGCCAGCAAGCACAACGCCTTTAGGAGCCCAAGTAAACTTGTAGCTAAATGGGTTTTGCTCAACCTCAGGCGCAACAAGTGCTCCGCAAAACGAGTAAAATTCTTCAACTTTTCCGCCGTTGCCGTGCACGTGGTCAATAATTCGCATGGCCGACATGTGGTCAATCCCTGGGTCGAGGCCTAGCTCATTTAAAAAGATAATGCCAGCTTCTTTCGCTTTCTCATCTAGCGCCTGCATTTCGGGTTTTACATATGATGTTGTAACCATGTTGCGCTTATGGGTTAAACAGCAACGCGCAACTTTTGGGTGAAACATCCACGGTAATAGGCTAACAACAATATCGTGCTTTTGCACTAGCTGGTCGAGTAAGGTTTCGTCCTTAACGTTAAAGGCAATAGCTTTGCCATTTGGTTTGTTGTTGATTATTTTTTTCGCCTTATCAACATTCATGTCGGCAAGAGTAACCCCAAATCCTTTGTTGAGCAAATGTGTTACTATTGGTTTCGAAACCATGCCTGCTCCTAAAATGAGAACGCTTTTCATAGAAAAAAATGATTTACAATTTTATTCAGTTTTATTTGTTCTATTAAACTAGGTGAGCTACAATAGCTAATTGAAGCCCTTAATATAGACCCCGAATGTAGTGAAAATTAAGTTTTTTGGTGAAACTTCAGGTTAAGATCGAAATGCTAGTATATTTATTGCTTTTTTATAGCACATTGACCTATTAGCAAATACAGATAATTAACCTTGATAAATATGCCGTAAAACATTTTTTTGCCTTAAATTTACTTGTGTAAATGCAGGCTGAAAATTGTAGCTGAAAATTGTAGCTTAAAATGAACGTTAACCTCTTTGTGCTAATACTTATTGTTGCCTCATTGTTAACGGCAATACTGAGCGTTTACGCTTGGACAAAGCGAAAGTTTTTTGAAACAATTTCGCTTGCGGGGCTTTTATTCTCCATTTCTTTATGGAGTTTGGCCTCTGCGTTCGAGCTAATAGTTGAGAGCCTAGCAACAAAGGAGGTTTTTACTTTAATCTGCTACATTGGTATTACATCTATTCCTGTTTGGTTTTTCTTGTTTGCATTAAGCTATTCGGGTAATTCAAAAATTATTAGTAGTACAAAGCGAAGGTTTTTATGGGTGGTCCCAATATTTTCTTTAACCGCTCTTGCTACCAATCGTCTTCATTGGTTGTTTTATAGCCAAAGTACAATCGAATATTATTTAGGAAAGGCATACCATAGCGTTGAACACGGGCCGCTTTGGTGGGTAAATTTCACTTATTCGTACCTGCTCATTTCTCTTGCAATTATAGTTCTTTTACGCATGTACGTTAATGGAACTAACGTGCAGCGTAGGCCATTGCAAATTATTCTTATAGCTTCGGTAATCCCTATTGCATCAAATATTTTGTATATAGCAGGGGTAAAGCCTTTGTCTTTTGTTGACTTAACACCATTGGCATTTACCATTACCGGCATACTCTTTTTTTGGGGAATATACTCTGCAAATATATTCTCAATTAAGCCTGTAGCCTTTAGTAAGCTGTTTAACAGCTTGCCAGAGGGTATTGTTGTTACCGATAAGGGGAAGCGAATTGTAGATATGAATTCATCCGCAGAGCGTATTCTTCATATTAATGCTGAAAGTTGCATAGGTAAACAAATTAGTCGGGTATTCCCCGATATTAGCTTCAGTATTGTAAAAGAGGCAAATCAGTTTGATAGGGTCGAATTATTCGATAGAATTGCAGAAGTTAACTTTTCAGTAATCGATACCGAGAGCGATGAAACATCGGGCTATGTTCTTATTGTTCGCGATATAACCGAAAAGGTTCGGACACAAACTGAGCTGAAATCTGCATCAGAGCGCATTGAACTGGCTATACTTGCTGCAGGTTTCGATACGTGGGAAAACGATTTGGTTGCAAATGTGCGAAAGGGTGGAGATCGAATATTTTCGGAATTGGGGTACGATAAAAGCGAAATCCCATCAACCTTAAACGATTTGTTCGGCGTAGTTCATCCCGATGATATTCCTGTGCTGAAAGATAGGATGCAAGCCCACTTCGATGGCAAAACTAGCGTTTACAATTGCGATTTTCGCGTTCGCGACAAGCGAGGAAATTACCATTGGGTTACTAACTATGGTCGTTTAGTTGAGCGCGACAGTAATGGAAATCCGTATCGCTTTATTGGAATAACGCTTAATATTGATGAGCGCAAAAGAGCCGAAGAAAGAATACAGAAAAAGAATGAAGAGCTGCAAAGGGCAAACTCGGAAAAGGACAAGTTCTTTTCAATAATTGCACACGACCTAAAGGGACCTTTCCAAGGGTTTATTGGTTTAACCGAGCTTATGGCCGAAAATTTAAGCGATATGACTATTGAGCAGGCTCAAGAGATTACCGCATCGCTTCAATCTACCGCAAAAAACCTTTATGAACTTTTAGATAATCTTCTTAACTGGGCGCTAATTAAGCGAGGGCATAAGCGTTTTAGTCCCGAAAAGGTTTACCTGCGATCGTTGGTGCATATCGTCTCCGAAATTTTATCATCGCAGCTCAAGGTTAAGGGGATTGGTTTTGTAAACAGCATTGCTGACGATATGATTGCCTTGGCCGATAAGGAATCGTTAAAAACAGTATTGCGTAACCTTGTCTCCAATGCAGTAAAGTTTACCCCGCGTAATGGAGAAATAACAGTTGGCTGTTCGGAGGTTGACAAAGGGATGCTTGTCGTTTCTGTTGCTGACACAGGAATAGGAATGAGCGAAGAAATACGGAATAGCCTGTTTACAATAACCAAAAAAGTTTCAAGGCCAGGTACCGATAACGAACCTAGCACTGGGCTTGGGTTAATACTGTGCAAGGAGCTGGTGGAAAAGCATGGAGGTAAAATTTGGGTTAAAAGCACCGAAGGTAAAGGTAGTATCTTCTATTTCTCAATCCCTTCGTCTAGCTAACCAACGCTGCTGTTATAGTTTTTTAGTTGCACCCAAAGCTGATGCATATCACTTTTTTTGCATATCTATTTATACCTATCTTTAAGCTGTTCGTTTTTTAAAACTGTTGCAGCATGTCGTCGTTTACCCCTTCGGATATCAAATTATTTGTATCTCACCTTGCAATGCCAGCATTTGCCAGCTATCAAGTAAGCGGGAAATTGCTGACAAAAAATGCTGCCTTTGAGCAAAGTTTTGGCTTTAAAGCTAATAGTGTTGATCAGTTTTTTAAGAATACCTTACATGCCCAAAGCAAAAATCCATATGCTCGATTTATTGATGAAATTGCCTCTTTAGCCAATGGAAACGAAAAGTCGGAGCAACTTTTACAGCTGCAAAATGCAAATTACGAATGGGGTTGGTATATTGTTTATGCAAGCCTTTACCAAGCTAATAGCGATGCTGAGCAGAATATCATAGTTTTTACTTTTGCCATGCAAAGTTCCCATGCCGAACTTCAGCATCAGCTAACTGAAAGTGAGCAACGTTTTAAAACCCTTGCCGATGCATCGTTTGGAGGAATTGCCATTCACGATAAGGGGGTGATTTTAGAAGCGAATCAGGGCTTGTCGAAAATGACAGGCTTCAATTACGATGAGCTCATTGGCATGAACGGCTTGCTGCTTATTGCACCAACTCATCGCGACTATGTGATGGAGCGCATAGTTTCAGGATACGAAGAGCCTTATGAAGCCGTTGGTATCCGGAAGGATGGTTCAATATATCCTCTCGAAATTCAGGGTAAGCAAGTTTTGTACAAGGGTAAGCTGGTTCGCGTAACGGAGTTTAGAGACATTACTCAGCGTAAAGAGTTTGAAAAAGCAATTGTAGAGAGCGAGGTAAAGTATAAGCAGATAATTGATTTTGCCGTTGACGGGTTCATTATTGGCAATAGTAACGGCATTGTGATTGAGGTAAATAATCGTTTCCTCGAAATAGCAGGCCGAACACGCGACAAGGTATTAGGTATGCATATTTCTTCTTTTTTTCCCAAAGAGGTTTTAGAGCAAACTCCATTTCGCTTTGATTTACTCGAAAAAGGTGAGACCGTTATAAGTCAACGCGAAATTACTCGCCCTAACGGCGAAATCGTTTTTATTGAAATGCACTCAAAGCAAATGCCCGATGGAACCTATCAGGCAATTGTGCGCGATGTTACTGAGCGGGTTAACATTGAGAATTCCGTAAGGCAAAGCGAAAAGCTTTACCGGTCAATTATTGAGAACATTGAAGATGTTTACTTTAGGTACGACCTTAACCAGCGGCTAGTGTTGGTTAGCCCTTCGGGAGCTTCGCTTTTTGGCTTCAGCAGCGTAAACCAAATGCTAGGTTTGCCTTTGGATGCCTTTTGGGTGAATAGTGACGAGAAACAGCAGTTTGTTGAAATGCTCCGAACCGAAGGAAAGGCTCGCGATTATAGAACTACCCTTAAAACCAAAAAAGGGAAAATTATTACAGCTTACCTGTCGGCATCATACATATCTAACAGCAAGGGCGAACGAATAGGCGTTGAGGGAATTATACACGATATAACCCAAAGAGCAAAAGCCGAAAAGGCTCTTGAGCATGAGCAGTTTCTCATGCGCAACCTTATGGATAACGTTATCGATCAGGTATATTTTAAGGACAAGGAGAGCAAGTTTATTCGGGTAAGCAAAAATGTAGCACAGCGTTTCGGCCTCAAAAACTCAGATGATATTTCCGGGAAAAGCGACTTCGACTTTTTCTCTAGTGAGTATGCTCAAAAAACCTATAGTAATGAGCAGTCAATAATTGCTACTGGAAAGCCCCTTGTAAACCTAGAGGAGAAAGAAGTTTGGAAAGATGGAAAGGTTACTTGGGTTTCAACAACAAAAATGCCTTTTTACGATCCCGATGGTAACGTTGTAGGAATATTTGGAATATCGAGAGATATAACCGAACGGAAGTTATACGAAATTGCACTAAAGGAGCGAGAAGAACGAGCAATTCGTCAGCGAATGGCCATTGCCGAGCTTGCCGTTGACAATCGAGTTGCTGAAGCAAATCTAAGCGAGGCATTTTCAATTGTGGTAAAAAAATCGGCCGAAGCGTTGGCCGTTGCCCGAGTTGGCATTTGGCTACTTTCCGATGATAAGCAAAGCCTTGTTTGCTATGCCATGTACGATGGTCAGACTAAGAAATTCAGTAAATGCCAACCCCTAATGGTTAGTGACTATCCTTCATACTTTAAGTCAATTTTTAAGGAGAATAGGATATTTGTTAACGATGTGCTTACCGACGAAAGAGTAAAAGAGCTTAAAGATGGCTACCTAAAGCCAAAGGGCATATCTTCACTGTTAGATGCTGGAGTAACAATTGAGGGGCATTTGGCAGGAGTTGTTTGCTTTGAGCACGTTGGCCAAAAGCGCAATTGGGAGGTTGATGAGGAATCGTTTGCCGCTACCATTGCCTCTTTTGTAGGGCAAACATTACTCTCGTCTCGACGTAAAGAGTCTGAAAAAGCCCTCGCTAAAAGCGAAGAGCGATTCCGTTACGTTTTAGAGGCAACCAACGATGGAGTTTGGGATTGGGATTTAAAAACCAACCGAACCTTTTTTAGCGATAACTATTACACCATGCTCGGATATAAACCGGGCGAATTTGGGTCAACTTATCAGAGTTGGATCGACCTAATGCATCCAAACGACAGGGAGTTTACGCAAATACTAATAAATAAGTATTTAAAAGAGGAGCGCCCCGATTTTAATGCGGAGTTTAGGCTTAAGGCAAAAGATGGCTCGTGGCGATGGATACATGCTAGGGGTAAGGTTGTAGAGTATGATACTAGCAGAAAACCCCTGCGGGTTGTAGGTACACATATCGACATTACTGAGCGAAAGCAAATGGAGGATGAGCTTCGCGATTCGGCCAACTTCCTCCAAACAGTGCTGGATACAATTCCGGTTAGGCTTTTTTGGAAGGACACTAAGCTGCGGTATTTAGGCTGCAATACCCAGTTTGCTATAGATGCTGGATTCTCAAAACCAGCTGAAATTATTGGTAAATCGGATGCTGACCTAGGCTGGAAAGAACAGGTAGGCATATACCAGTCTGACGATATCTCGATTATTAAAACTGGCATGCCCAAATTAAGCTATGAAGAACCGCTAAATTCATCAGATGGTCAGCAGCATTGGATTCGGACGAGTAAGGTCCCTCTTCGTAATAGTAGGGGGAAAATTATAGGAGTACTTGGTGCCTACGATGATATTACAGAAACGATTAAGGTGAGAGAGACGATTGAACTTGAAAGGGCCTACTTTGAGCAACTTTTTGAGAGCTCACCCGAAGGAATAGTACTGCTCGATACTGATGATTGCATAGTTCGCTGCAACAAGGAGTTCTTGCGCATGTTCCAGTTCAACGAGGATGAAATTATTGGTAAACCCATTAACTCGCTTATTGTTCCCG
>CAZGQZ010000053.1:0-12744 GCA_964527985.1 uncultured Rikenellaceae bacterium
GGGCTGAGTCGGAATTGGCGCTAAAGCAAACCCTTTCGCGCTGCAAGGTCGATTCCGTAGCCATAAGTACCGATGAGGACTATGTAAAACCGCTTATCAAGCTATTTAAGCAACGTGCATAAATGCAATTGAGAAAAGTGATGAAATATATTGGTATAAACATTGGTTTTATTAAAGTTTTTCGACTATACGCTAAAGCGCTGATATTTATTGTCTTAGCGTTTATTATAGCTGGAGCCTCAAATATAGCTGTTAGCCAACAGCCAACCTATAGCTTTAACGCATCTGTAACGGCCGATAGCATTTTAATTGGCGACCAGGTTGACCTATCAATTTGGGCACAGGTGCCAAACAATTATAGCATTAGTTTTCCTGTATTTGTCGATACAATTGTTACGGGTATTGAGGTACTTAATAACCCAAGAATTGATACAACTATTCTCGATGATCAAAGAGTTGAGTATAACTTTAAGGTAAAGATTACTTCATTCGACGAAGGTTTTTATCGTATACCCCCATTTGCACTGCCTTTCTCAAGTGGTAATGCTATAGATACAGCAAGAACTTCTCCCATATGGTTTTTGGTTAATTCTTTGCCGCCCGATACTACAATTGCTGATATTTACGATATTAAGCTACCGTATTCAGAGCCATATACATTTGCTGAGATAGCCCCTTGGGTTGGTGGGGTACTCCTTTTAATTGGTTTAGTTGCATTCTTGTTTTACTATATATCGAGACGAAAAAAGAATAAGCCAATTTTTTTCCCACCTAAACCTGCTGAACCTGCCCATGTAGTTGCCTTACGCCAACTCGACAAGATTAGGGAAGAAAAACTCTGGAATACTGATAATCATAAGGAATATCATACTGCGCTTACAAATATTATTCGCCAATACATTGAGGATCGATTTGCGGTTTATGCCATGGAGCAAACAACCGACGAGATTGTTACATCACTTAGAAACGAAAATGTAATTCCAAAGGAACTCCTGCTTCAGCTATCCGAAAATCTCTCCTTGTCCGATTTGGTGAAGTTTGCACGATATACTCCTCTGGTTTCCGAAAATGAGACAGGCTTGCAATTTGGGTATAAGTTTGTTAATCAGACTAAAATTGAGGAGAAGCCTATAAATGAGGTCCCTGAGTTAGAAAATGAACTTGAGGATGATTCAAAGCGTGATGTTGAACCTGAAAAAAATGATAGGTAATGGAAGGATTAACATTTGCTCATCCAAAATTGCTATACCTACTGCTAATAATGCCCTTGCTTATTGCATGGTACATTTTTAGGCAAAGAGATGCTAAACCTAGCATGCAGCTATCAACTTTAAAAGGTTTTAGTAAGGCTCCAGTATCTATTAGAGTGTATTTAAGGCATCTACCTTTCGCTTTGCGAGTTGCTGCTCTTGCACTCATGGTTGTTGTGTTGGCTCGACCTCAGTCGTTTAATGTAACACAGAATATTGAAACTGAAGGAATCGATATTGTTATTGCGCTCGATATATCAACCAGTATGCTCGCACGCGATTTTAAACCCGATCGGATTGAGGCCGCCAAGAGTATAGGGGTACAGTTTGTTGCAGGGCGTAAAACCGATAGGGTTGGCTTAGTTATTTTTGCTGGCGAAAGTTTTACCATGTGTCCTCTTACTTCCGATCATGCTACTGTTATTAACATGTTTAACGATGTTGAGTTAGGATTGCTTGAGGATGGAACCGCAATTGGTAACGGATTGGCAACCGCAGTAGCCCGTTTAAAAGATAGTGATGCAAAGAGCAAAGTGGTAATACTTCTCACCGACGGTGTAAACAACAAAGGTGAGGTGTCGCCGCTAATGGCTGCCGATATTGCCAAAACATTTGGCATTAGGGTATACTCTGTTGGAGTAGGCTCAATGGGCACCGCTCCTTATCCAGTTCAAACACCCTTTGGTACTCGTTACCAAGATGTAAAAGTTGAGATTGATGAGGAGGTGCTAAATCAAATTGCAGCTAAAACGGGTGGTAAGTACTTTAGGGCAACCGATAACGAAGCGCTCGAAAAGGTTTACAATGAGATTGACCAGCTTGAGAAAACGAAAATTGAAGTGGTTGAAACTACTCGCAAAAAGGAAGAATTTGCTGCATTTGCTCTATGGGCTTTGCTGCTTTTAGGAGTTGACTTTGTGCTTCGAGCAACTTTGCTAAGGAGTATTCCTTAGAAGATAAAAGGTGTTTTAAACTAGATTTAAAAGAAACTATGTTCCGATTTGCTAATCCAGAATATTTCTACGTTTTGCTGGTAATTCCAGCCCTAATGCTTCTGTTTATTGTAGCCATGCATGTTAGGAAACGAAAAATTTTGGAGTTTGGTAATCCCGAATTGCTCTTTCAGCTTATGCCTGGCTATTCAAAGCGAAGAGGTTGGATTAAATCATCAATTTTTCTTTTTGCCTTTGCCCTAATGGTTGTTGGTTTGGCTCGTCCCCAATTCGGTTCAAAGCTAACCGAGGCAAAGCGAAAGGGAATAGAGATAATTATTGCCCTCGATGTTTCCAACAGCATGCTTGCTCAGGATATTCAGCCAAGTAGGCTCGATAGGGCAAAGCAGGCAATATCGAGGCTAGTCGATCAGCTAGCTAACGACAGAATTGGGCTAATTGTATTTGCAGGCGATGCCTATGTTCAGCTACCCGTAACCAACGACTACACATCGGCCAAAATGTTCCTTTCGTCAATTAGCCCAGGCATGGTTCCAAAGCAGGGAACAGCCATTGGATCGGCAATAAACCTCGCGGTAAACTCTTTTAGCCCACAAAGCGAAACGAGCAAGGTCGTTATCATAATTTCCGATGGAGAAAACCACGAAGATAAACCCATTGAAGCTGCTCAAAGGGCATTCGATGAAAAGGGTATAGTTGTTCATGCCATAGGCATTGGCTCACCAAATGGAGCGCCTATTCCTTTGGGATCGGGAAATCGTGATTTTTTACGCGATAAAGACGATAATGTAGTAGTAACAAAACTTGATGAGGAAACTCTGTCGAAAGTAGCTATCTCAGGTGGCGGCAAGTATTTACGAGCATCAAATGCTCAAATTGGATTACTACCGTTATTTGAGGAGATTAATCGCATGGAGCGAACCGAGTTTAAGGATAAAGTTTACTCCGAGTACGATGATCAGTTTCAATACCTATTTGGTATTGCTCTGCTATTGCTAATTATCGAGTTTTTTGTGCTTGAACGAAAAAATAAGCTATTAAAGAAGTTGAATCTTTTTGGAGAAAGAAGCTAGCCATGATGAAAACTACTTTCAGCAATAATAAATCGATGCCATTAGCTACTATATTTATATTAAGTCTAATGGTTATAAGTTTTGGAGTGTTGGCTCAGAGCGATAAAAAATCGGTAAGGCAAGGAAATAGAGAGTTTAAAAAAGGCGAATTTATCGATTCGGAAATTTCATATAGATCAGCTATTGAGACTAACCCAGAATCGTTTAAAGCTAATTTTAACCTAGGCGATGCGCTTTATAGGCAGGAGAAATGGGAAGAAGCCAGTACACAGTTCGAAGGGATAGCTAATGCTAGCGTTTCCGATGCCGATAAAGCAAGCGTTTACCACAATTTAGGAAACTCGCATTTTAAAATGCAGCAGTTCGATAAAAGCGTTGAAGCCTATAAGCAGGCGCTAAGGTTAAACCCTAACGATATTGAAACGAAGTACAATTTAGCGCAAGCCCAGCGTATGCTTCAGCAACAGCAAAACAAAGACGATCAGCAAGATAAACAGCAGGATGATAATCAGAACGGGGAGAACGATCAGCAACAAAACAATCAGGACAAGGATAAAAATAGGGACGAACAGCAAGACCAAGATCAACAGGATCAGCAGCAACAACCTGAGAATAATGAGCAGCAACAGCAGCAGAATCAGGAGCAAATATCGCAAGAGGATGCACAGCGCATGCTGCAAGCAATACAAAGCAGAGAGAAAGATATACAGGAAAAAGTGAAGGAAGAGCAAGCCCGACAGGCTAAAGTAAAGGTTGAAAAGAATTGGTAATACCAAAGGAGATGAAAAAGCTATTAGCAGTTTTAGTACTTATTTCGATTGCGATTCTAGTAATAGCTCAAGATGTTGAGTTTACAGCATCGGCACCTAATGTTGTGGCCGAGGGCGAGCAGTTTAGGCTTGTTTACAAACTCAATGCGCGTCCAAAAAGTTTCGATCCTCCCACTTTCGATAACTTCTATGTGCTGGCGGGTCCAAGCACATCATCGAGCAGCAGCATACAAATTGTGAACGGTCAGATGACTCAAACCTATGAGTTTACATACACCTACATTGTTGAGGCCAGCAAAGAAGGAAAGTATACCATCGACCCAGCAACAGCCAAGGTTAATGGTTCCGAGCACAAATCAAACCCAATTACTATTGAAGTGGTAAAGGGATCGTCGGGGCAATACGCTTCACCCAGCCAGAGGCAAAACGAGGACACAAGCCAACCTCAAGCAAAAGCAGAAAGCAACCAGAATGATATATTCGTTAGCATTGATTTTGATAAATCCACGGTATATCGCGGTGAACCAATACTTGCAACGATAAGCATTTATACACGTCAGAATATTTCGGGTTTCGAAGATGTTAAATTTCCTTCGTTTACCGGTTTTTGGAGCCAAGAGGTTGAAACCCCAAATAACGTTCATTTTCAGCGGGTGAATATTGATGGCCGAATCTACAACATGGGAGTGCTAAAAAAGTACTTGCTTTTCCCTCAACGTTCGGGTGAAATAAAGATTGATCCTTTTGAAATTGTTGTGCTAACTCAAGAACGAAGCGGCAGAGCACAATCAATATTCGACGATTTTTTTGGAGCTTATCAAACCGTAAGGCAAAGGTTAACAAGCAAATCGAAAACCATTAAGGTAAAAGCTTTGCCACCAAATGCACCTGCTTCGTTTACAGGAGCAGTTGGGAATTATAATATTGAAGCAAATTTAGATAAGCCCGAAGTTAAAACTAACGAAGCGGTAAACCTTAAAATTCGCGTTGCAGGTTCAGGAAATCTTCGATTAATCGATGCACCTAAAGTTAACTTCCCTTCAGGTTTCGAGGTGTTCGACACAAAGGTTACCAACAATATTAACACAACTCAAAAGGGCGCTACCGGATCCAAAGTTTTCGATATTGTGGCAATTCCACGCGCTCCTGGCAAATTTGATTTGGGTGAAATTGAGTTTTCGTATTTTAACCCAATGCAGCAAAAATATATTACCATTAAGTCGAAACCATTATCAATAGCCGTTGAAGCCGATGGCTCGGAACCATCAAACGTTCCAATGGCGGGCTTCGGTCGTGAGGATATTCGATTTATTGGCCAAGATATTCGTTTTATTAAAACCGATGATTTTGCCCTTCAAAAAAGGTTTAGCTATTTGGTGAGCAGCGCAAAGTATAAGCTTATAATTGTTTTACAACTAGTGCTTTTTGCAATTGCATTTTACATAATTAGCCGCCAACGAGCGCTTATGAGCAACTTGGCACTTGTTAGAACCCGAAAAGCGAACAAGATGGCAAAGCGAAGGTTAAAACTTGCTCTTCAGTTTTTAAAAGCCAATAATGCTGAGCAATTCCACGACGAACTGCTGCGCGCTTTGTGGGGGTATGTATCCGATAAGCTGAGCATACCAGTGGCAAACCTTTCGAGCGATAGCGCCAAGGAAACGCTTAGCGAGCGAGGTATTCGGATTGATGATATTGATGAATTTCTTCGAATTATCTCTATTTGCGAGTATGCACGCTATGCACCAAAAGGTGAACAGTCGCAAATGGCCGATTTATACGATAGCTCAATTGAGCTTATTGCTAAATTTGAAGAAGTGCTAAAAAGTAGCAAGTAGTTATTTTTTAATAGTAAACGAATTGAATATGAGGAACATATTGGCAATAATTGTTATACTTGCAATATCATTAAGCGCTAATGCAAATTTTAGCCCCGACTCAACCCTTCAGCGAGCTAATACTGAGTACACCGAAGGAAATTTTGAGCAAGCGGCTGAACTGTATAAGCTTTTAGTTGATAGTGGTTATACAAGTGCCGAACTTTACTACAATTTAGGGAATGCCTATTTTAAGCAAGGGCATATTCCTCATGCTATTCTAAGCTACGAACGAGCATTTTTACTAAACCCTTCCGATGAGGATATTGAGTTTAACCTTGAATATGCTCGAACGTTTACAGTTGATCGGATTGAAGTTCTGCCTCAATTTTTCTTAACCAAGTGGTATCAATCGGTAAGAGGACTTTTAGGTTCGAATGGATGGGCATGGGTTTCGGTTGGCTTTGTTGCACTTCTGCTTGTTACAGCATTGTTCTTTTGGTTTTCGTATAGGCCTTGGGTAAAACGTGTTGCTTTTATCCTCGGGTTGTTTTTTGTGCTTTGTCTGTCGTTATCCGTAATTTTTAGCCTACAAGAGAAGAGTAGAATGGAACTCAGGAATAAAGCAATTGTCTTTGAGTCCGTTGTTACAGTTAAAAGTTCGCCTGGGGCTTCAAGTAAGGATATTTTTATACTTCATGCAGGAACAAAAGTTCAAATAACCAAGGCTATTGGTGAGTGGGTTGAGATACGAATTGCCGACGGAAACAAGGGTTGGATTAACAGTAGCGCAATTGAGCTGATCTAGCCTTCAGCAATAATTTCTTTACTCAACCTTTTCTTCCTGTTAACCAGATAAACGCCAAGCAAAACAATGGCTATTCCAACTATTTGTACTGCGTTTACGGTTTCGCCATCGAATAACCCCCAAATAATTGCAAAGAAAGGGATAATGTAAGTAACCGATGTGGCAAATAGTGCGCTTGTATGCCTAATTAGATTATTAAAAACGAATAGTGATATTACCGATCCAAAAGCTGATAGCCCCAGTATTGCAAGTAAACTTGGCCAAAACATATCCGATTGCAGAGCAACGCTAAAGTCCGTAAAAATGAGGATAATTCCGGCAGCAGGGCCAACTAGTAAAAACGATAAAGTGGTTACCTGTATGCCATTCATATTGGGTAAGCGAAATCTAACCTCATTAACGTTTATCCCATAGCCAATTGTTGCTATTAAAACATATAGGGCATACGAGTTTGCACCAAAAATCGATTTTATATCACCACCTGTAATTAATGCCAATGCCCCAATAAAACCAATGAGCACTCCAACTATTTGGTTACTTGTTGGCCTGTTCTTGTAAAACACAATACCAACTATTAGCGCAAAAAGCGTTGCCGAGCTGTTAAGCATACCCGACAGAGCACTCGATATATTGGTTTGAGCTAATGCAAAGAGAAATGCTGGGAAAAAAATTCCAGCGTAACCTACTATTGCAATGCTACCTACGTTTTGCCTGTTAACCTTCCTATAATGTCGTGCAATGGCTGGGAGTAGGAGTATAAAGCCAAAAAAAACTCTAATTCCGGCAACCTGAGTAAACGTGAAAGCCACAAGCCCCTTTTTCATCAGTATAAATGAGCTGCCCCAAACCAGAGCAAGAAACAGCATGGCTAGCCATTGCCAAAGCTTTTTTGTTAAATCAAACATTAAGGTTGAAATTTTTGCCAAAGGTAGAAATATTAACCACTCTTATTTAATTTGAATATCAAATATGCATGAAGCATAAACTAAATTAGTTTACAGCTGTTTATTTGGTAAATCAAACTTTATAAAAAATGAGGACGATAATACTATCAATTGCATTTGCACTATTAGCAACTTTTGCCTATGCACAGACCAAAACACTTTACGACTTTACTGTTGAAAATATTGAAGGCGAATCCTTCTCTTTGTCGGAGCTAAAGGGTAAAAAGGTTATGGTGGTTAATACCGCATCGAAATGCGGTTTAACACCACAATACGAGTTGCTTGAGAAATTGTATCGCCAATACAAGAGTAAAAATTTTGTTATCATTGGCTTTCCAGCCAATAATTTTATGAATCAGGAGCCTGGTTCAAACTCCGATATCCAAGAATTTTGCACACAAAATTATGGAGTTACCTTTCCAATGATGGCTAAAATTTCGGTTAAGGGCGATGATATTCACCCATTGTACAAGTGGTTAACGAGTAAAGATGAGAATGGAGTTCTCGATGCAAAGATTACCTGGAACTTTCAAAAATTTCTAATTGATGAGGAAGGAAAGGTTGTTAAATCGATCCCCCCTAGAGAGAAACCAAATTCGCAGGAGGTAATTGATTGGATTACAATGTAGACCGTGTCAACGAATTTTCTGTAGGACGATGCTTTAACATCGTCCTTTTTTGTTTCCTTGCTGTGAATGATATAAATCATGCAATATGCACTATAAACCCATTAAACCTTTACTAACTTCAGGTTTCAAAAACTTGGCGACAAACAAATATTGGGAACACATTACGCATTTGTATGATTGGCAGAGCAATAGTTATTACATTGTTGGTCGGTGTGGTAAGTCTTCATCTTAACGCACGACCATTAAAGCAATTACCATCTGAGAAAAGAGTATTGCAAGCATCGAGAATTGATGAACAGATTAAAATTGATGGTAATCTCGACGAGGCTTCGTGGAGCAATGCAGCTATTGCCAGCGAGTTCTATCAGTACGAACCCTACAACGGATCATTCCCCTCGGAACGTTCGCAGGTCAGGGTTCTTTTCGATAATCAGGCAATTTACATTGGCGCAATTCTTTTTGATGATGAGCCAGATGGGATATACCGCGAGCTTGGCAAGCGCGATAATTCCGATAATCTCAAGTCCGATGCGTTTAGCCTTCTCATTAGCCCATATAACGATGGGATAAACTATTTAGAGTTTATAGTTTCGGCCTCGGGGGTGCAAACCGATATTCGGCGAACAGGCAATAATTCGGATAGAAGTTGGAATGCGGTTTGGGAGAGCAGCGTTGCTATTACCGATCGGGGGTGGGTTGTTGAATTACGAATACCATACTCGGCTCTTCGTTTCTCAAGTAAGGTTGAAGGCAATTGGGGGCTAAATTTCAGACGGTTAATAAAGCGTTACAACGAATGGAGTTCCTGGAATCCCATCGACAATTCAATCTCAGGAATTGTTAACCAATCAGGCGAGCTGTCAGGTATTAAGGATATAAATACGCCAATTAGGCTTTCGTTTAGCCCATACATTTCCGGTTACATTGATAAGCACCCCGACAACAGCTCTTTTACAAAACAGCTAAATGGAGGAATGGATTTACAACTTGGCATATCAGAGAGTTTTACCCTTGACATGACCCTAATCCCCGATTTTGGTCAGGTTAAGTCCGATGATAAAGTGCTAAATATTTCACCATACGAAGTTCAGTACGGCGAGCAGCGCCCGTTTTTTAACGAAGGGATGGATCTGTTCGATAAGGGTGATATATTCTATTCGCGACGAATAGGCTCTAGACCCAAAGGGTATAGAAGTGTATCATCCAATCTTCAGGAGAATGAGGAGGTAACCTCAAATCCACAGGAAACTTCAATGATAAATGCCACAAAAATTTCTGGCCGAACCTCATCGGGTTTGGGTATTGGTTTTCTCAATGCTATTACAGCAAATGCTTATGCTACTGTAACTGATACGTTAACAAATAAGGAGCGTGAGATATTAACCCAAGGGTTTACAAACTACAATATGCTTGTGCTCGATCAAACTCTAAAAAATAATTCGTACGTGAGTTTGGCCAATACCAATCTTGTAATTCCAAAGCAAAGCTATACGGCAAATGTAACCGCTACCGATTTTGTGCTCCGCGATAAAGCAAATGTGTATGCCATTGCTGGCAAAGCGGCGCTTAGCCAAATAAGCAATGAAGATTTAGGGTACAAGTATAATCTCAGCTTCCATAAAACATCGGGTAACTGGCTTTACGAGGTATGGACCAAAACCGAGAGCAAAACCTATAATCCCAACGACATGGGCTATATTCAAATGGCCAACGAGTTTTCAAACGGCGCAAGTTTGGGATATAAAGTATACAAACCTTTTTGGCGAGTGCTTAACCTATCGAGCTGGATTGGCGGATGGTACTCCATGTTGCACGATCCGTTTGTGTATAATTCGTCACGCCTTTGGGGAAACGTACGAACAACTTTTGCAAAGTCGTACTTTTACACTTATGCTGATGTTTGGATGGAGCCAAGAGAGACTAACGACTACCATGAACCAAGAGTTGAAAATAGAATGGTTATTCGTCCACGGCGATTTGGCACTAGCTTCAGAACCTCTAGCGATTACCGTAAGCCCATTGCGCTTGATACTGAAATTGAATACTGGAAAGCCGAATCGTTAGGCATGGATGAACTATCTTTCAGCCTTTCACCCCGTTTTAGGCTTAGTAATAAACTCTTCATTGTTTATGAGATTGAGCAGGAATTTTCCAAAAACGATATTGGTTACGTAGCACATACCGAAGATGAGTCAACAATATTTATGGGTTTGCGCGATGTATCTACATTAACCAATACCATAGATGGGACTTTTTCATTCACTGCAAATGCTTTTG
This sequence comes from uncultured Rikenellaceae bacterium, assembly GCA_964527985.1. Taxonomy (GTDB): domain Bacteria; phylum Bacteroidota; class Bacteroidia; order Bacteroidales; family Tenuifilaceae; genus Perlabentimonas. The sequence goes on from CAZGQZ010000053.1 coordinate 10,522, forward strand.
TTAACCTAAGGGTTAGGCATTACTGGAGTTGGGTCGATTATAGCAGCTACCATACGCTAAATACCGATGGATCGTTATCAGCAGCTATTGCTGAACCTGCTTACGATAGAAACATCAATTTTAACCTTTTCAATATCGACCTTACTTACCAATGGAACTTTGCTCCCGGTAGCGTGCTATCGGTTGTATGGAAGAATGTGATTGAAACTTCCGATACAAACGTTAGGGGCGAATTCTTTAGTAATTTCAATAACCTAATAACTGCAAAGCAGGGAAATAGCATTTCGCTTCGTATGCTTTACTATCTCGATTACAATACGGTTGCTAGCAGATTGAGAAAGTAAACCAAGCCGTTTGCAATAAAAAAGCCGCATGGCTCAACAACGAGATGGTTTCAATTCTATCTCGTTTTTTATTATATTTGCCATCCAAAAATTTAAAGATTTAAAGGCATTTAACTGTATTTGCTATGTTCGATAATTTAACGGAGAGACTCGAAAGGTCGTTTAAGCTTTTAAAAGGCGAGGGGAAAATTAGTGAAATTAACGTTGCCGAAACCCTTAAAGATGTTCGTAAGGCGCTACTCGATGCCGACGTAAACTATAAAATTGCCAAGCAATTTACCGATGAGGTAAAGAGCAAAGCTTTGGGAATGGATGTGCTTAACTCGCTAAAGCCTGGTCAGCTCATAATTAAGGTTGTTCATGATGAGCTAGCCCAGCTAATGGGAGGGAAAGCCGAGGATATTAACCTTTCATCAAGCCCATCGGTAATTCTAATTGCAGGTTTGCAGGGATCGGGTAAAACAACCTTTTCGGGTAAGCTGGCAAATCACCTTAAAGCAAAAAAATCGAAGAATCCCTTACTTGTTGCTGGCGACGTTTATCGTCCTGCTGCAATCGATCAGCTAAAGGTTTTAGGCGAGCAGATTAACGTTCCGGTATATACCGTTGAAGGAAGTAAGGATCCCATTGCCATTGCAAAAGAGGCGGTAAAGCAAGCCAAGCAGCAAAAAAACGATGTGGTAATTATCGATACGGCAGGTCGTTTGGCTGTTGACGAGGAGATGATGAAGGAGGTGGCAGCAATTAAAAAAGCCGTTTCTCCTGATGAAATCCTCTTCGTTGTCGACTCAATGACTGGTCAGGATGCTGTTAACACAGCCAAAGAGTTTAACGATAGGCTCAACTTTAACGGAGTAGTGCTTACCAAGCTCGATGGCGATACCCGAGGTGGTGCTGCCCTTTCAATCAGAGCGGTTGTTGATAAGCCCATAAAGTTTGTGAGCACCGGCGAGAAAATGGATGCGCTTGACGTGTTCCATCCCGACCGTATGGCCGATCGTATTCTGGGTATGGGCGATGTAGTATCGCTAGTTGAGCGTGCACAAGAGCAGTACGATGCTGATGAAGCTCGCAAGCTTCAGAAAAAGATTGCCAAGAACCAATTCAACTTCAACGATTTTCTCTCCCAAATTGGTCAGGTTAAAAAAATGGGTAACATTAAGGATCTGGCTGGCATGATACCCGGAATGGGCAAGATGATGAAGAATGTTGATATTGACGATGATGCATTTAAGAGTGTTGAGGCTATTATATACTCAATGACCCCCGAAGAGCGGGAAAATCCTGCTGTTCTAAACGGGAGCAGACGCAAACGTTTGGCTAGCGGTAGCGGCACATCAATACAAGATGTGAATAGGCTTATAAAGCAGTTCGATGATATGCGAAAGATGATGAAGATGGTGTCGGGAGGTGGTGGAAAGAACTTGGGAAGAATGATGGCCAATATGCCCAAAAGGTAAGCAGTTAGCAACCATTCAGCCATGGGTAAATAGCAACAGCTATATACTGTGTCTCTGTGAAAAACTATGTTTTGTATGTGTTTAAAGATGATCGATTTAAACTAATAATTTTGCCAGAAATAGGTAAAAAATAAATAATCAAAACCCACCCATATGGAACTACTCGACGGAAAAATGATTGCCGACAAGGTAAAGCAAGAAATTGCTCAAGAGGTTGAGCAAATTATAGCAAACGGAGGTAAAATTCCTCATCTGGTGGCTATTCTAGTTGGTAACGATGGCGCCAGCGAAACCTATGTGGGTCATAAAGAGAAGGCATGCGCACAGGTCGGATTCAAAAGCACAGTTCTGCGTTTTGATGAAACCATATCGGAAGCAGATCTTTTAGCTGAGGTTGAAAAGCTTAATCAGAATGCCGA